>PGEI01000022.1 GCA_002894305.1 Comamonadaceae bacterium CD01 | reverse complement strand
GGCGGCCGTACCGTCGGCGCCGGCGTGGTGGCAAAGATCATCGAGTAATCGAATTTAGGGGTATAGCTCAATTGGCAGAGCGTCGGTCTCCAAAACCGAAGGTTGTAGGTTCGATTCCTACTGCCCCTGCCACTTTTTAGTGGTTTGAACAGCCCGCCAGCCTTGGCGGGCTTTGGTGTCTTGATTGGGCACGGAAATATTCGGAATTATGGCTACATCGCAGGTTGAAACAGTCGTCACCGGCGCTGACAAGGTGAAATTTTCCCTTGCCATTGCGCTGCTGGTGGGGGCGATCGTCGGTTTTTATTATCTTGGAGCGCGTGGCCCGCTGGTGCAGTGGTCGGTACTGTTGGTGGGGCTGTTGGCTGCAGTGGCGGTTTTCCTGGTGTCGGATCAGGGTCGTCAGCTGATCGGGTTTTCGCGCGATTCCTGGCGTGAAGTTAAGAAGGTCGTCTGGCCCACACGCAAGGAGACCCTGCAGATGACGGGCTATGTCTGTGCGTTTGCTGTGGTGATGGCCTTGTTTCTGTGGTTGTCGGACAAAACCCTGGAGTGGTTGTTCTACGACCTGATCCTGGGTTGGAGGAAGTAATGGTGGATGCTCAACAAGTAAACACGCCGGGTGGACAGGAGCAGGAGGCGGGTTCCGCCATGCAGTGGTACATCGTCCATGCCTATTCGGGGATGGAGAAGGCGGTCGAGCGTAACATCACCGAGCGTATCAACCGCGCGGGCATGAATACCAAGTTTGGCCGCATCCTCGTGCCGACCGAAGAAGTGGTCGAGATGAAGAATGGCCAGCGCAAGACGACCGAGCGCCGTCTGTTCCCAGGCTATGTCTTCGTCGAGATGGTGATGGATGACGATACCTGGCATCTGGTCAAGCACACCAGCAAGGTGACCGGCTTCGTCGGCGGGGCCAAGAACCGCCCGGCGCCGATTTCCGAGGCCGAGGTGCAGAAGATCGTCGAGCAAATGGAACAGGGCACCGACAAGCCGCGCCACAAGGTCGAATTCATGGTGGGTGAGCTGGTGCGCGTCAAGGATGGCCCGTTCACCGATTTCAATGGCTCGGTGGAAGAGGTGAACTACGAGAAGAGCCGCCTGCGTGTGTCCGTCATGATTTTCGGCCGCTCCACCCCCGTCGAACTGGAGTTCGCACAGGTCGAAAAAACCTGAGCATTGGCCCTTGGTGGGCAACGCGCTCTGCGCGATGTTGCAATCGCAAATACAATAATGCGCTTTTCGGCTCGGCGCGGCTTGTCCGAATGAGTCATCAACCCCGGGGAGCCTGCATGCGCACAGCATGGGGCGTTACAACCCGCAAGGAGCTATCCATGGCGAAAAAAATCGTCGGCTTCATCAAGCTGCAAGTGCCAGCTGGTAAGGCCAATCCCTCTCCTCCTATCGGTCCGGCGCTGGGTCAGCGCGGTCTGAATATCATGGAGTTCTGCAAGGCGTTCAATGCGCAGACCCAGGGTGTCGAGCCCGGCCTGCCGCTGCCCGTCGTGATTACGGCGTTTGCAGACAAGAGCTTTACCTTCATCATCAAGACGCCGCCGGCGACCGTGCTGATCAAGAAGGCCATCAAGCTGGACAAGGGCTCTTCCAACGCGAAGGCGGCCAAGGTCGGCAAGATCACCCGCGAGCAGCTGGAAGAGATTGCCAAGACCAAGCTCAAGGACATGAACGCCGCCGACGTGGACGCCGCCGTGCGTACGCTGGCTGGCTCTGCCCGTTCGATGGGCGTGACGGTGGAGGGTCTGTGACATGGCGAAATTGACCAAAAAGCAAAAAGCACTGCAGGGCAAGGTCGAAAGCACCCGCCTGTATCCGTTTGCCGAAGCCGTCGTCCTGGTCAAGGACACGGCGACCGCCAAGTTCGATGAGTCCATCGACGTGGCCGTACAACTGGGCGTCGACGCCAAGAAGTCCGACCAGGTCGTGCGCGGCGCGGTGGTTCTGCCTCATGGCACGGGCAAGACGACCCGCGTGGCCGTGTTTGCGCAAGGCGCCAAGGCCGAAGAGGCCAAGGCTGCTGGTGCCGACATCGTTGGCATGGACGACCTGGCAGCTCAGGTCAAGGCCGGCGACATGCCGTTTGACGTGGTGATCGCCGCTCCCGACGCAATGCGCGTGGTCGGCCAGTTGGGCCAGATCCTGGGCCCGCGCGGCCTGATGCCCAACCCCAAGGTCGGCACCGTGACGCCCGACGTGGCTACCGCGGTGAAAAACGCCAAGGCTGGTCAGGTGCAATTCCGCGTCGACAAGGCCGGCATCATCCACAGCACGATCGGCCGTCGCTCGTTCGACAACGACAAGTTGCAGGGCAACCTGGCAGCGCTGATCGAGGCGCTGAACAAGTCCAAACCCGCAACCAGCAAGGGCCTGTATCTGCGCAAGGTGGCGCTGTCGTCGACGATGGGCCTGGGCGTTCGCGTCGATACCCAATCCATCGCAGTGGCTTGATGGCATGAAATTTGAAGCCTGGCACCTGAATGGGTGCCAGGCTTCAGTGGTGGGCTTGTGAGGATTCATTTTCTTGCCAGGCCATCCAAGACCGTTGGCGAGCCCGCTGGGGGCTCTTAATTCCACAGGTGCCAACGCAGATGGCGATCCCGCTGCCGATGGAAATTTTCCTTCACAGTTGGTCGCTGTAAAACCCAAGAGCGCGCAAAAGGGAGTTTTCCCCGATGCGCATACGAAGGAGTAGACCTTGAGTCTGAATCGCAGTGAGAAAGAAGCGGTCATCAATGAAGTGACCAGCCTCGCCGCTAAAGCTCAAACGCTCGTGATCGCGGAATACCGTGGCATCACGGTCGCCGACATGACCAAACTGCGTTCCGATGCACGCAGCAAGGGTGTGAGCCTGAGTGTTCTGAAGAACACCCTGGCCCGCCGTGCTGTGGCTGGCGGCCAGTTTGACGTGGTGGCAGACCAGATGACCGGCCCCCTGATCTACGGCTTCTCCGAAGACGCTGTGGCCGCCGCCAAGGTGGTGGCCGATTTCGCGAAGACCAACGACAAGCTGGTCATTCGCGGCGGCGCCTTCGCGGGCAAGGCCCTGGACGTGAACGGCGTTAAAGAGCTGGCCAACATCCCTTCCAAGGAAGTGCTGCTGGCCCAGCTGTGTGGCTTGCTGATGTCGCCGATCTCCCGCACCGCCGTGGTGCTGGGCGCGCTGGCGGCGCAAAAAGGCGAAGGCGAGGCGGTTGCCGCCTGAACGGCGCGTACCGCTTGAGCATCAACCAACCAATTGTTTGAGGAAATCAAAATGGCATTCGATAAAGACGCATTTCTGACCGCGCTGGACGGCATGACGGTTCTGGAGCTCAATGACCTGGTCAAGGCCATTGAAGAAAAGTTTGGCGTGAGCGCTGCCGCCATGGCCGCTCCGGCCGCAGGCGGCGCGGGCGCGGGTGGCGCTGCTGCTGCCGAAGAGAAGACCGAGTTCGACGTGGTGCTGACCGAAGCCGGCGCCAACAAGGTGTCGGTCATCAAGGCAGTGCGTGAAATCACCGGTCTGGGCCTGAAGGAAGCCAAGGATCTGGTCGACGGCGCGCCAAAGAACGTCAAGGAAGGCGTGGCCAAGGCCGACGCCGAAGCTGCCGTCAAGAAGCTGGTGGACGCCGGCGCCAAGGCCGAGCTCAAGTAATTGGCTCCGTTTTGATGGGCTGGGGGCCTTAAAAAGGCCTCCAGCCTTTGGTGCTTATGGGTTTGCCCATACCAGAGCGCACCAGAAAGCCGGTTTGGGCCGCTTGCGCGCAACGCGCAGCCCGGCAGCCCAACGCATCGGTTTTCTAGTGTCTTCTGTACCCGTCCGACAACGGAAGACGCCTTGGTCCGGGTGATGTGCAATGCATCGCCGTCCGCCATGGTTGGTAGTGGCCAACCGCCAAGTTGTTGCCTCTCCTGAAGGGGAGGCAGTCGTCGAAGATCACCCATCCATGTCTTTGCCCGGAGATCTCATGGCCCAAACATCCACGTACAGCTATACCGAGCGCAAGCGCATTCGCAAGAGTTTCGGTACTCGCGATAGCGTGCTCAACGTGCCCTACCTGCTGCAGATGCAGCGCGATGCCTATACGGCGTTCCTGCAGGCGCAGACCCCCCCGAAAAAGCGTGTGGTCGAAGGCTTGCAGGCGGCGTTCAACTCGGCGTTTCCGATTGTCTCGCACAACGGCTACGTCGAAATGAAATTCGTCGAGTACAACCTGGCCAAGCCCGCGTTCGACGTGCGCGAGTGCCAGACGCGCGGCCTGACCTTCGCGTCGGCGGTGCGAGCCAAGGTGCAGCTCATCATCTATGACCGTGAGTCCTCGACCAGCCAGAACAAGGTGGTCAAGGAGGTGAAGGAGCAGGAGGTCTACATGGGCGAGGTGCCCCTGATGACCGACAAGGGCTCATTCATCATCAACGGCACCGAGCGCGTCATCGTCAGCCAGTTGCACCGCAGCCCCGGCGTGTTCTTCGAGCACGACAAGGGCAAGACCCACAGCTCGGGCAAGCTGCTGTTCTCGGCACGCATCATCCCCTACCGCGGCTCGTGGCTCGATTTCGAGTTCGACCCCAAGGACATCCTGTTCTTCCGCGTCGACCGCCGCCGCAAGATGCCGGTCACCATCCTGCTCAAGGCCATTGGCCTGAATCCCGAGCAGATCCTGGCGCACTTCTTCGTCAACGACAATTTCCGCCTGATGGATGCGGGCGCGCAGATGGAGTTCGTCGCCGACCGTCTCAAGGGCGAGGTGGCGCGCTTTGACATCACCGACAAGTCGGGCAAAGTCATCGTTGCCAAGGACAAGCGCATCACCGCGCGCCACACGCGCGAGCTCGAGCAATCGGGCACGACGCACATCAGCGTGCCCGAGGATTTCCTGATCGGCCGCGTCGTCGCGCGCAACATCGTCGACGGCGACACCGGCGAGATCATTGCCAAGGCCAACGAGGAGCTGACCGAGGCCTTGCTCAAGAAGCTGCGCACCGCCGGCGTGCAGGAGCTGCAGTGCATTCACACCAACGAGCTGGATCAGGGTGCCTACATCTCGCAGACGCTGCGCATGGACGAGACGGCCGACGAGTTTGCCGCCCGCGTGGCCATCTACCGCATGATGCGCCCCGGCGAGCCGCCGACCGAGGACGCGGTGCAGGCCCTGTTCCAGCGCCTGTTCTACAACCCCGACACCTACGACCTGTCGCGCGTGGGCCGCATGAAGTTCAACGCCAAGATCGGCCGCGATGAGGCGACCGGGCCGATGGTGCTGTCCAACGACGACATCCTGGCCGTGGTCAAGATCCTGGTCGATCTGCGCAACGGCAAGGGCCAGGTCGACGATATCGACCACCTGGGCAACCGGCGCGTGCGCTGCGTGGGCGAGCTGGCTGAAAACCAGTACCGCACTGGCCTGGCGCGTATCGAGAAGGCAGTCAAGGAGCGCCTCGGCCAGGCCGAGAACGACCCGCTGATGCCGCACGACCTGATCAACTCCAAGCCGATCTCGGCGGCGCTCAAGGAGTTCTTCGGTGCCTCGCAGCTGTCGCAGTTCATGGACCAGACCAACCCGCTGGCCGAGATCACGCACAAGCGCCGCGTCTCGGCTCTGGGCCCGGGCGGTCTGACGCGCGAGCGCGCCGGCTTCGAGGTGCGCGACGTGCACGTCACCCACTACGGCCGCGTCTGCCCGATCGAAACGCCGGAAGGCCCGAACATCGGCCTGATCAACTCGCTGGCGTTGTATGCCCGCCTGAACGAGTACGGCTTCATCGAGACGCCATACCGCCGCGTGGTCGATGGCAAGGTGACCGACCAGATCGATTACCTGTCGGCCATCGAGGAGGGCAAGTACATCATTGCCCAGGCCAACGCCACGCTGGACGACGAAGGGCGCCTGACGGGCGACCTGGTGTCGGCGCGCGAGGAGGGCGAGTCGACGCTGGTCAGCGCCGACCGCGTGCAGTACATGGATGTGTCGCCGGCGCAGATCGTATCGGTGGCCGCGTCTCTCGTGCCCTTCCTGGAGCACGACGACGCCAACCGCGCGCTGATGGGCGCCAACATGTCGCGCCAGGCCGTTCCGGTGCTGCGCCCCGAGAAGCCGCTGGTCGGCACCGGCATCGAGCGCGTGGCTGCCGTCGACTCGGGCACCGTGGTGACGGCGCGCCGCGGCGGCGTGGTCGACTACGTCGACGCCACCCGCATCGTGGTGCGCGTGCACGACGCCGAGGCCGTGGCCGGCGAGGTGGGCGTGGACATCTACAACCTCATCAAGTACCAGCGCTCCAACCAGAGTACCAACATCCACCAGCGCCCCATCGTGCAGCGCGGCGACGTGCTGGCCAAGGGTGACGTGATTGCCGACGGCGCCTCGACCGACCTGGGCGAGATCGCGATCGGCCAGAACATGCTGATCGCCTTCATGCCCTGGAACGGCTACAACTTCGAGGACTCGATCCTGATCTCCGAGAAGGTGGTGGCCGACGACCGCTACACCAACGTCCACATCGAGGAACTGGTGGTAATGGCGCGCGACACCAAGCTGGGCGCCGAAGAAATCACGCGCGACATTCCCAATCTGTCCGAGCAGCAACTGAACCGCCTGGACGACTCCGGCATCATCTACGTCGGCGCCGAAGTGCTGCCCGGCGACACGCTGGTCGGCAAGGTCACGCCCAAGGGCGAGACCACGCTGACGCCCGAGGAAAAGCTGCTGCGCGCGATCTTCGGCGAGAAGGCGTCCGACGTGAAGGACACCTCGCTGCGCGTGAGCCAGGGTTCGCAGGGCACGGTGATCGACGTGCAGGTCTTCACCCGCGAAGGCATCCAGCGCGACAAGCGCGCGCAGCAGATCATCGACGATGAATTGAAGCGCTTCCGCCTGGACCTGAACGACCAGCTGCGCATCGTCGAGGCCGACGCCTACGACCGTATCGAGAAGCTGCTCGTCGGTAAGGTGGCCAATGGCGGCCCCAAGAAGCTGGCCAAGGGTACGGCGATCGACAAGGAGTACCTGGACGGAATCGAGAAGTTCCACTGGTTCGACATCCGCCCGGCCGACGACGCGGTCGCCGCGCAGCTCGAATCGATGAAGAACGCGATGGAGGCAACGCGCCACGACTTCGACCTGGCCTTCGAAGAGAAGCGCAAGAAGCTCACCCAGGGCGACGAGCTGCCCGCAGGCGTGCTCAAGATGGTCAAGGTGTATCTCGCCGTCAAGCGCCGCCTGCAGCCGGGCGACAAGATGGCCGGCCGTCACGGCAACAAGGGCGTGGTGTCGAAGATCGTTCCGGTCGAGGACATGCCCTACATGGCCGACGGCACGCCTGCCGACATCGTGCTCAACCCGCTGGGCGTGCCGTCGCGCATGAACATCGGCCAGGTGCTGGAGGTTCACCTGGGCTGGGCCGGCAAGGGCCTGGGCCAGCGCATCGGCGACATGCTGCAGCGCGAGGCCAAGGCGGCAGAGGTGCGCAAGTTCCTCGAAGAAATCTACAACGCGCGCGGCCACAAGGAAGACCTGGCGCAGCTGGACGACGGCGCCTTGCTGGCGATGGCGCAGGAGCTGACCACCGGCGTGCCGTTTGCATCGCCGGTGTTCGACGGCGCGTCGGAGGCCGAGATCAAGGACATGCTCAAGCTGGCCTATCCGGACGACATCGCCCAGGCCAAGGGGCTGACCGATACGCGCACCCAGGCCTATCTGTACGACGGTCGCACCGGCGAGCGCTTCGAGCGCCCGACGACGATTGGCTACATGCACTACCTGAAGCTGCACCACCTGGTCGACGACAAGATGCACGCGCGCTCCACCGGCCCGTACTCGCTGGTCACGCAGCAACCGCTGGGCGGCAAGGCGCAGTTCGGCGGCCAGCGTTTCGGCGAGATGGAAGTGTGGGCGCTGGAGGCCTACGGCGCCGCCTACGTGCTGCAGGAAATGCTCACCGTGAAGTCCGACGACGTGCAGGGCCGTACCAAGGTCTACGAGAGCATCGTCAAGGGCGAGCACGCGATCGAGGCCGGCATGCCCGAGTCGTTCAACGTGCTGGTCAAGGAAATCCGCTCCCTGGGCCTCGACATCGAACTCGAGCGTTCTTAATCTGATAAGGATAGGTTCATATGAAATCGCTACTCGACCTGTTCAAGCAATTCACGCCTGATGAGCATTTCGATGCCATCAAGATCGGCCTGGCGTCGCCCGAGAAGATCCGTTCCTGGTCCTTCGGCGAGGTGAAAAAGCCCGAGACCATCAACTACCGCACCTTCAAGCCCGAGCGCGACGGCCTGTTCTGCGCCAAGATTTTTGGCCCCGTGAAGGACTACGAGTGTCTGTGCGGCAAGTACAAGCGCCTCAAGCACCGCGGCGTGATCTGCGAGAAGTGCGGCGTCGAAGTCACGCAGACCAAGGTGCGCCGCGAGCGCATGGGCCACATCGACCTGGCCGCGCCCTGCGCGCACATCTGGTTCCTCAAGTCGCTGCCGTCGCGTCTGGGCCTGGTGCTCGACATGACGCTGCGCGACATCGAGCGCGTGCTGTATTTCGAGGCCTATGTCGTGACCGACCCGGGCATGACGCCGCTCAAGAAGTTCTCGATCATGAGCGAGGACGAGTACGACAAGCAGCGCGCCGAGCACGCCGACGAGTTCGAGGCCAAGATGGGCGCCGAAGGCGTCAAGGATTTGCTCGAAGGCATAGACCTGGACATCGAGATCGAGCGCCTGCGCGGCGACCTGACCGGCTCCGAAGTCAAGGTCAAGAAGAACGCCAAGCGCCTGAAGGTGCTCGAAGCGTTCAAGAAGTCGGGCATCAAGCCCGAGTGGATGATCATGGAAGTGCTGCCGGTGCTGCCGCCGGATCTGCGTCCGCTGGTGCCGCTCGATGGTGGCCGCTTTGCCACGTCCGACCTGAACGACCTGTACCGCCGCGTGATCAACCGCAACTCGCGCCTGCGCCGCCTGCTCGAGCTCAAGGCGCCCGAGATCATCGCGCGCAACGAAAAGCGCATGCTGCAGGAGGCTGTCGACAGCCTGCTGGACAACGGCCGCCGCGGCAAGGCGATGACGGGCGCCAACAAGCGCGCGCTCAAGTCGCTGGCCGACATGATCAAGGGCAAGGGCGGGCGCTTCCGTCAGAACCTGCTGGGCAAGCGCGTCGACTACTCGGGCCGCTCGGTCATCACCGTGGGCCCGCAGCTCAAGCTGCACCAGTGCGGCCTGCCCAAGCTGATGGCGCTCGAACTCTTCAAGCCCTTCATCTTCTCGCGCCTGGAGGCCATGGGCATCGCCACGACCATCAAGGCCGCGAAGAAAGAGGTCGAGGCCGGCACGCCCGTGGTGTGGGACATCCTGGAAGAGGTGATCCGCGAGCACCCGGTGATGCTCAACCGCGCGCCGACGCTGCACCGCCTGGGCATCCAGGCGTTCGAGCCCATCCTGATCGAGGGCAAGGCCATTCAGCTGCACCCGCTGGTCTGCGCTGCGTTCAACGCCGACTTCGACGGTGACCAGATGGCCGTGCACGTGCCGCTGTCGGTGGAGGCGCAGCTGGAAGCGCGCACGCTGATGCTGGCTTCCAACAACGTGCTGTTCCCGGCTTCGGGCGAGCCGTCCATCGTGCCGTCGCAGGACGTGGTGCTGGGCCTGTACCACGCCACGCGCGAGCGCATCAACGGCAAGGGCGAGGGCATGATCTTCGCCGACCTGGCCGAGGTGCAGCGCGCGCTGGACGCTGGCGAGACCGAGCTGACCACCAAGATCAGCGTGCGCCTGAAGGAGTGGAGCCGCGACGCCCAGGGCGAGTGGCAGCCGGTGGTGAACCTGGTCGACACCACCGTGGGCCGCGCGCTGCTGTCCGAGATCCTGCCCAAGGGCCTGGCGTTCAGCAACCTGAACAAGGCGCTGAAGAAGAAGGAAATCTCGCGCCTGATCAACGCGTCGTTCCGCCAGTGCGGCCTGAAGGAAACCGTGGTGTTTGCCGACAAGCTGCTGCAAAACGGCTTCCGCCTGGCCACGCACGCCGGCATCTCGATCGCCATCGACGACATGCTGGTGCCGCCGCAAAAGGCCGAAATCCTGGGCCGTGCCGAGGCCGAGGTCAAGGAGATCGAGCAGCAGTACGTCTCGGGCCTGGTGACGTCCGGTGAGCGCTACAACAAGGTGGTCGACATCTGGGGCAAGGCCGGCGACGAGGTCTCCAAGGTCATGATGGCCCAGCTGGCCAAGGAAAAGACCATCGACCGCCACGGCAACGAGGTGGATCAGGAGTCGTTCAACTCCATCTACATGATGGCCGACTCGGGCGCCCGTGGTAGCGCGGCGCAGATCCGCCAGCTGGCCGGCATGCGCGGCCTGATGGCCAAGCCCGACGGCTCCATCATCGAGACGCCGATCACGGCCAACTTCCGTGAAGGCCTGAACGTTCTGCAGTACTTCATCTCCACGCACGGCGCCCGCAAGGGCCTGGCCGACACGGCGCTGAAGACGGCCAACTCCGGCTATCTGACGCGCCGCCTGGTCGACGTGACGCAGGATCTGGTCGTGACCGAAGAAGACTGCGGCACCTCCAACGGTGCGCTGATGCGCGCCGTGGTCGAGGGCGGCGAGGTCATCGAGTCGCTGCGCGAGCGCATCCTGGGCCGCGTCGCGGCCGAGGACGTGCTGCATCCCGAGACGCGCGCCGTCGTCGTGGCCGCGGGCACGCTGCTCAACGAAGACGTGATCGACACTCTGGAGGCGGCGGGCGTCGACGAGGTCAAGGTGCGCACCGCGCTGACCTGCGAGACGCGCTTCGGCCTGTGCTGCAACTGCTATGGCCGCGACCTGGGCCGAGGCGGCCTGATCAACCTCGGCGAGGCCGTGGGCGTGATCGCCGCCCAGTCCATCGGCGAGCCCGGCACGCAGCTGACCATGCGCACCTTCCACATCGGTGGTGCGGCGTCGCGCGCGGCGGTGGCGTCCAGCGTCGAGGCCAAGAGCAACGGCATCATCGGCTTCAACGCCACGATGCGCTACGTGACCAACACCCGCGGCGAGCTGGTGGTGATCGCGCGTTCGGGCGAGATCGTCATCCAGGACGAGCACGGCCGCGAGCGCGAGCGCCACAAGGTGCCCTACGGCGCCACGCTGACCATCAAGGCCGACCAGCAGGTCAAGGCCGGCACCATCCTGGCGAACTGGGACCCGTTGACGCGCCCCATCATCACCGAGTACGCAGGCCAGGTGAAGTTCGAGAACATCGAAGAAGGCCTGACGGTTGCCAAGCAGGTGGACGACGTCACCGGCCTGTCCACGCTGGTGGTGATCGACCCCAAGCGCCGCGGCTCGGCCAAGGTGGTGCGTCCGCTGGTCAAGCTGATCGACGCCGAGGGCAAGGAAGTCAAGATCCCCGGCACCGACCATGCGGTGGCCATCGGCTTCCAGGTCGGCGCGCTGATCCAGGTGCGCGACGGCCAGGACGTCGGTCCCGGCGAGGTGCTGGCGCGCATCCCGGTCGAAGGCCAGAAGACGCGTGACATCACCGGCGGTCTGCCGCGTGTGGCAGAGCTGTTCGAGGCCCGCTCTCCGAAGGACAAGGGCATGCTGGCCGAGATGACCGGCACGATCTCGTTCGGCAAGGAGACCAAGGGCAAGGTGCGTCTGCAGATCACCGACCCGGACGGCCATGTCTGGGACGAACTGGTGCCCAAGGAAAAGAACATGCTGGTGCACGAGGGCCAGGTGGTCAACAAGGGCGAGCTGGTCGTCGACGGCCCGGCCGATCCACAGGACATCCTGCGCCTGCTGGGCATCGAGGAACTCGCGCGCTACATCGTTGACGAGGTGCAGGACGTCTACCGCCTGCAGGGCGTGAAGATCAACGACAAACACATCGAGGTGATCGTGCGCCAGATGCTGCGCCGCGTCGTGGTCGAGAACCCGGGCGAGACGACCTACATCCAGGGCGAGCAGGTCGAGCGCTCAGAGATCCTCAACACCAACGAGGCGATGCTCAAGGAAGGCAAGATCCCGGCGACCTACTCCAACGTGTTGCTGGGCATCACCAAGGCGTCGCTGTCGACCGACTCGTTCATCTCGGCCGCGTCCTTCCAGGAAACGACCCGCGTGCTGACCGAGGCGGCCATCATGGGCAAGCGCGACGAGCTGCGTGGCCTCAAGGAGAACGTCATCGTCGGCCGCCTGATCCCGGCGGGCACGGGTCTGGCCTACCACCAGGCACGCAAGGCCAAGGACGCCATGGACGAGGCCGAGCGTCACGCCATCGCCGAGGCCGAGGCCGCCGAGCTGGCCGAGGCCGAGCAGACGTCCGACGCAGCCTCCGACGACGCGCCGCTGGGTATTTGACCGCGATGCCGTTGCCAGCGCCCGTACCGGGCGCTGGCCCACGACCCTCCCGCCCCGCCGACAGGCAGGGCGGGATTTTTTTGCGCACAAAAATCCCGGTGCGCGCAGGCCGCGCGAGAGGATGGGCACCCGGATTTGCATCGACAATGGCGGGCGTGACCACCTTGACCAGCGCGCTTCTCATCACCTTGTTGCTGCTGTGGGCCGTTGGTGCCTACAACCGCCTGGTGCGGCTGCGCGCCGCCGCGCTGCAGGCTTTTGGCGGCATGGACGCCTTCGTGCAGCAATATCTTGCGCAGCTGGAAGATCCCCATGCGCTGCCGCCGGCGCCGCTGGCGGCCAGCCACGACTACCGGGCGTTACAGGCGGCGACGGTGCAGCTGCACGCGTCGCTGCAGGTGCTGCGCGCTCGCCCGCTTGAGCGCGATGCAGCGTCCGCAGTCGCCGCCGGCCTGCAGGCGCTGGACGCGGCCTGGGCCGCGTGGTCGGCGCGCATTGCGCAGCTGGACGACGCGCAGTGGCAGAACCTGGAGCACGAAGTGCGCCCCTGGCTGCAGCGCTGCATGCAGCAACAGGCGCTGGCCAGCATGTCGCGTCAGCAGTTCAACCAGGCGGTGGCGCAGTACAACCAGTCCATTACCCAGTTCCCGGCCAGCGTGCTGGCCTGGCTGTTCGGCATGAAGCGGGGGCAGGCGCTGTGAGCGTGCAACCATCGTCTCGACCGTCGTACGCCGCAGCACGCGAGTCGGCGCCGGCTGCGGGCGACCACGCGGGCCACGCGCCGGCGCTGTGGCGCCTGCTGCAGGCCAGCGCCGCCGCGCTGCAGGCGGTGCGCGCGGGGCAGTCGACCACGCGGGTGCTGGAGCACACCGACGCGCCGCTGCGCCCGGGCGTGCGGGCCCTGTTGTTTCAGACCCTGCGCCAGCTCGGCCGCGCGCAGGCGCTGCGCACGCAACTGGCGCAGCGCGCGCCGGCACCCGCGGTCGACGCACTGCTGTGCACCGCGCTGGCGCTGGTGTGGGATGCGCAGGCCGCGCCCTATCCGCCGCACACCCTGGTCAGCCAGGCGGTCGAGGCGGCCAAGCGCAGCCCGGCCATGCGCGGGCAGTCGGGCTTCGTCAACGCCTGCCTGCGCCGCTTTCTGCGCGACGGCGCGGCCCTGGTGCAGGCCACCGACGCCGACCCGGTGGCGCGCTGGAACCACCCCGCCTGGTGGATCGAGCGCCTGCGCAGCGACTGGCCGCAGCAATGGCAGGACATTCTGCGTGCCAACAACGCCCAGCCGCCGATGGTGTTGCGCGTGGCCGTGCACCGCGGCACACAGCAGCGGTATTTGCAGCGCCTGCAGGACGCGGGCATCGCGGCCGACGCAGTAGGAAGCTCGGGTGTTGCGCTGCACCGCCCGCTGCCGGTCACGCAGCTGCCGGGCTGGAACGAGGGCGTGGTCAGCGTGCAGGACGGCGCGGCCCAGCTTGCCGCGCCGCTGCTGCTGCAGGGGCTGGACGCGCAGCGCCCGCTGCGCCTGCTGGACGCCTGCGCCGCCCCGGGCGGCAAGACGGCGCATCTGCTGGAATGCGCTGTGGCGCAGGGCGCGCCCTGGCATGTGACGGCGCTGGAGGTCGACCCCCAGCGCGCGCGGCGCATCGACCAGACGCTGCAGCGCCTGGGCCTGCTCGACCCGGCCCGGGCGCAGGTGTTGGTGGCCGACGCCGGGCAGCCCCGGCAGTGGTTTCCGCAGGCGGGTAACCAGCTATTCGACGCCATCCTGCTGGATGCGCCGTGCACCGCATCGGGCATCGTGCGCCGCCACCCCGACGTGCGCTGGCTGCGCCGCGAGTCCGACATCGCCCAGCTGGCCGCTCAGCAGGAGCGGCTGCTGGAGGCGCTGTGGCCCCTGCTGGCTCCCGGCGGGCGGTTGCTGTACTGCACCTGCTCGGTGTTTCGCAGCGAGGGCAGTGACCAGGTGCAGGCGTTTGTTGCGCGCCACACGGACGCGCGCATGCTGCCATCGCCCGGGCATTTGTTGCCCCGAAGCGGGCCGGCGGACGCGGGCGTCCCGGACAATGGTGCGGGTGAGCACGACGGTTTCTTCTATGCACTGCTGCACAAGGGCTGACACGCACGTGCGGCCCTTGCTGCCCGGCCTGCGCCGCGCCGCCGCGGCGCTGGTGTGCGCGGTGCTGCTGCTGTGTGCAGGCGCGTCGGCGCTGGCGCAGACCCATGGCGAGGTTGTGCAACTGCAACTGCGCCGCGATGCCCACGGCTTGTACCTGGACGCTGCGCTGCAGCTGCAATTGCCCGACCTGGTCAAGGATGCGCTGGCCAAGGGCATTGCGATGCACTTCATTGCCGATGCCCAGGTGGTGCACAAGCGCTGGTACTGGTCCGACAAGGTGCTGGCGCATGCCACGCGCCACCTGCGCCTGAGCTACCAGCCGCTGACGCGGCGCTGGCGGCTGATGCAGTCGACGCAGCCGCTGCCCGCCGGCGGCCTGGGTATGGCGCTGGGGCAGGGCTTTGACGACCTGTCCGAGGCGGTGGACGCGATGCAGCGCATCGCGCGCTGGAAGATCGCCGACGCCGATGAGCTGGACGGCGCGCAGGATGGCGAGGTGCGTTTCCAGTTCAGCCTGGACATGTCGCAGCTGCCGCGGCTGATGCACATCAGCGCCGTGGGCCGATCGCGCTGGAACGTGCAGCTGGCGCAGGTGCAGCCGCTGCCCCCTTTGGCGGAGCCGGCGCCGCTGTCGCAAGACGGGCTGGCGGGGGAGCCGGCCGCTCCCACTGTCGAGGAGCTGCCCGTGCAAGGCGAGGCGCAGCCGTGACGGCGCAAGACGCGCGGCGCGCCGCGGGCTCGGCACGCCGCGCCGCGGTGCGCGCGCGCAGCGTGCGCTGGGCCGTGGGCATGGGGCTGGCGCTGATGTGCGCCATCGCCGTCGTGCTGATGTTTCTGCTGACGCTGGCGACCAACAATCGAGCCATCTACGAGCGCAACTTCCTGTGGCTGCTGGGCGTCAATGCGCTGGTGGCCCTGGTGCTGCTGGCGGCGCTGACTTGGGGCGCTCTGCGGCTGGCGGTGCGCCTGAAGCGCGGGCGCTTCGGCAGCCGGCTGCTGGTCAAGCTGGCGGCCATTTTTGCGCTGGTCGGCGTCGTCCCCGGCGTGCTGGTCTACGTCGTGTCCTACCAGTTCGTCTCGCGCTCGATCGAGAGCTGGTTCGACGTCAAGGTCGAGGGGGCGCTGGGCGCCGGCGTGAACCTGGCGCGTGTCACGCTCGACACCATCGCCAGCGATCTGGCCAACCAGACGCGCACCGCCAGCAGCCAGCTGGCGCAGGTGCCCGATGCGGCGGCGGGCCTGGTGCTCGAACGCATGCGCGACCAGTTGGGCGCGACCGACATGGTGCTGTGGAGCGCCAGTGGCCAGCCGCTGGCAAGCGCCGGGCAGTCGCGCTTCACGCTCAACCCGCAGCGCCCCAGCATGCAGCAGCTGCGCCAGGCGCGCGAGCAGCGCATCACTTACCAGATCGAGGGGTTGGACGATGTGGCCGACCCCGCAGCCGCCGACAACGCCCGGGTGCGCGCGCTGGTGGAGGTGCCCAGCTCCGGCGTGGGGCTGCTCGGCCAGCCGCGGCTGGTCGAGGCCACGCTGCCGCTGCCCCCGGTGCTGGTGGGCAACGCGATTGCGGTGCAGGAAGCCAACCGTGAATACCAGGAGCGGGCGCTGGCTCGTGCCGGCCTGCGCCGCATGTACATCGGCACGCTCACGCTCAGCCTCTTTCTGGCGGTGTTTGCCGCGGTGCTGCTTGCCGTCGTGCTGGGCAACCAGCTGGTGCGCCCGCTGCTTCTGCTGGCCGAGGGCGTGCGCGAGGTCGCGCTGGGCAACCTCTCGCCCAAGGCGGTGGTGCACAGCCGCGACGAGCTGGGCGGGCTGACGCGGGCGTTTGCGTCGATGACGCAACAGCTGGCCGACGCGCGCTCGGCCGCCGAGCACAGCATGGCGCAGCTCGACACCGCGCGCGCCGGCCTGCAGACCATCCTGGACAACCTGAGCGCAGGCGTCATCGTGCTCGATGCGCAGGGCGCCATCGTCTCGTGCAACCCTGGCGCCACGCGCATCCTGCGCGCACCCGTAGCCGCCTATCGGGGCAGTGCGTTGTCGCAGATGCCGGGCATGCAGGCCTTCGCCCAGGAAGTGGCGCAGCAGTTCGACGCGCTGCTGGCCGAGCGTGACCACCACGGCCCCGACCACTGGCAACAGCCCTTCGAGCTGCATGGCGCCGGCGGCGGCGTGGCCGCGCAGGGCACCAGTGTGCTGGCGCGCGGCGCGCCGCTGGGCGACGGCACGCTGCTGCTGGTGTTCGACGACATCTCCGAAATCATCTCCGCGCAGCGCACCCAGGCCTGGGGCGAGGTGGCGCGCCGTCTGGCGCACGAAATCAAGAATCCGCTCACACCCATCCAGTTGTCGGCCGAGCGCCTGGCGCTCAAGCTGCAGGGCAAGCTGGCGCCCGCCGAGCAGGCCATCCTGGACAAATCGGTCAAGACCATCGTCGACCAGGTCGATGCGATGAAGCGCCTGGTCAATGAATTTCGCGACTACGCGCGCCTGCCCGCGGCCCAGCTGCTGCCGCTGGATTTGAACGCGCTGGTGGGCGACGTGCTGCAGCTGTATGGCACAGAAAACGCCGCGGTGCCGGTGCATGCCGAGCTTGACGCCCAGTGCCCGCCCATCCTGGGCGACGCCCAGCAACTGCGCCAGGTGGTGCACAACCTGCTGCAGAACGCGCAGGACGCGACGGCCCAGCGAGCGGGACAGGACGGCGCCGCCGCGGTGCAGATCGCCACGCGCTGGAACCCGGCGACGCGGCGCGTGCAGCTGACCATCAGCGACCAGGGAACGGGTTTTCCGGAGCAGATACTGCAGCGCGCGTTCGAGCCCTATGTCACGACCAAGCCCAAGGGCACCGGCCTGGGCCTGGCCGTGGTCAAGAAAATTGCCGACGAACACGGTGCGCGCATCGATTTGGTCAACCGGATCGAGGACGGGCAGGTGAAGGGGGCGCAAGTGTCGCTATCATTTGCACCTCAAGAGGCAGGGGGAATGTGATTTGACAATGGAAAGCCGGCGACGCACCGGCGCATAGCAATACATGGCAAATATCTTGGTTGTGGACGACGAACTGGGTATCCGGGATCTGTTGTCCGAAATTCTCAACGACGAGGGCCACACCGTGGACCTTGCCGAAAATGCCATGCAGGCTCGCGCGGCACGCCAGAGTCACCACTATGACTTGGTACTGCTGGACATCTGGATGCCCGACACCGACGGCGTCTCGCTGCTCAAGGAATGGGCGACGGCTGGCCAGCTCACCATGCCGGTGATCATGATGAGCGGCCACGCGACGATCGACACCGCCGTCGAGGCCACGCGCATCGGCGCGCAGTCCTTTCTGGAAAAACCCATCACGCTGCAAAAACTGCTCAAGGCCGTCGAGCAGGGCCTGGCACGCAGCGCCGCACACGACGCCAAGACGGCACCGCGTGGCGCGGCAGGAGGCGCACCGGGCGTGCCAGCCGTGCCAGGTGACGCGCTGCAGGGCGCCGCTCCTGCCGGTATCGACGTGGCGCTCGACGATGGTCCGCAGTCGCACCAGGACTTCGACCTGGATCGGCCGCTGCGCGAAGCGCGCGACGCGTTCGAGAAGGCCTACTTCGAATTCCACCTGGTTCGCGAAGGCGGGTCGATGACGCGCGTGGCCGAGAAAACCGGCCTGGAGCGCACCCACCTGTACCGCAAGCTGCGCCAGTTGGGCGTGGAACTGGGGCGCAAGCGCAACGGCTGAATTTGCCGCCCTTTCCCGGAAAGCCCCTTTTTCCTTATATAATTTCAAATTCTGGCCCGGTAGCTCAGTCGGTAGAGCAGAGGATTGAAAATCCTTGTGTCGGCGGTTCGATTCCGTCCCAGGCCACCAGAATTGCCGGATCTGCTTACAGCAGGTGTTGAATCCAAAAAGCCCCAGACATCAACGACCTGGGGCTTTTTTGTCGTCCAAGAGAACTCACTGAATCCCAGGGGCGATCGTCTCGTTGCTCAGTCATTTTCGCGGCAATTCGCGCCCGGTCGTGCGGCGGCTGTGCCCAGCGAAACGACAACGGCACCCGAGGGCGCCGTTGCCAGAGACCACGCGCCCGTCGGGCGCTGGTGCTTACCTGGCCTTGGCTGCGGCCTTGACCTTCAGGCGCCAGGCGTGCAGCAGTGGCTCGGTGTAGCCGCTGGGCTGGGTCAGTCCCTGGAAGACCAGGTCGCAGGCGGCCTGGTAGGCCATGGACGTTTCAAAGTTACCGTGCATGCGCTGGTACAGCGGGTCGCCGCCGTTTTGCTGGTCCACCTTGGCAGCCATGCGCTCAAACGTTGCGCGCACGCGCCCTTCGCTGACGATGCCGTGCAGCAGCCAGTTGGCCACGTGCTGGCTGGAGATGCGCAGCGTGGCGCGGTCTTCCATCAGGCCGATGTCGTTGATGTCGGGCACCTTGGAGCACCCCACGCCCTGGTCGACCCAGCGCACCACATAGCCCAGGATGCCCTGGATGTTGTTGTCCAGTTCCTGCTGGATTTCCACGTCGCCCCAGTTCGGGTTGGCCGAGACGGGCACCGTCAGCAGGCCGGTCAGCAGGTTGTCGCGCTCGGCGGCGGCGTCGGTTTTCTCCATCTCCTGCTGGATCTGGGCGACGTTGACCTGGTGGTAGTGCAGCGCGTGCAGCGTCGCGCCCGTGGGGCTGGGCACCCAGGCGGTGTTGGCGCCGGCCTTGGGGTGGGCGATCTTCTGCTCCAGCATGGCCTTCATCAGGTCGGGCATGGCCCACATGCCCTTGCCGATCTGCGCCTTGCCGCGCAGGCCGCAGGCCAGGCCGACGAGCACGTTGTTCTTCTCATACGCCTGGATCCAGGCGCTGGTCTTCATGTCGCCCTTGCGGATCATCGGGCCGGCGTGCATGGCGGTGTGCATCTCGTCGCCGGTGCGATCCAGAAAGCCGGTGTTGATGAAGGCCACGCGCGCAGGCGCAGCGGCAATGCAGGCCTGCAGGTTGACCGAGGTGCGGCGCTCCTCGTCCATGATGCCGAGCTTGACGGTGTTCTCGGCCAGGCCCAGCAACTGCTCGACGCGGGCAAAGAGCTCGTTGGCAAAGCCCACCTCGGCCGGGCCGTGCATCTTGGGCTTGACGATGTAGACGCTGCCGGTGCGCGAGTTGCGGATGCCCTTGGTGCCCAGGCTCTTGAGGTCGTGGATGGCGATGGCGGTGGTGACGACGGCGTCGAGGATGCCCTCGGGGATTTCCTTGTTCTCGGCGCCCCAGAGGATGGCCGGGTTGGTCATCAGGTGCCCGACGTTGCGCACGAACAGCAGCGAGCGCCCGTGCAGCGTGACCGGCTGGCCGTTCGCGCCGGTGTAGACGCGGTCGGGGTTGAGGCCGCGCGTCATCGGCTGGCCGCCCTTGTCGAAGGTCTCGGTCAGCGTGCCGCGCAGAATGCCCAGCCAGTTGCGGTAGCCCAGCACCTTGTCCTCGGCATCGACGGCGGCGACCGAATCTTCCAGGTCGAGGATGGTGGACAGTGCGGCCTCGACGACCACGTCGGCCACACCGGCGTCGTCGGTCTTGCCAATCGGCGTTGCGCGGTTGATCTGAATGTCGATGTGCAGGCCGTTGTTGGCCAGCAGCACGCTGCTGGGCGCGGCCGCTTCGCCCTGGTGGCCGACGAACTTGCCCGCGTCCTTCAGGCCGGTGGTCGAGCCGTCCTTCAGTGTGACGGCCAGCTGGCCGCCCTCGACGCGGTAGGCGGCGGCGTCGGCATGCGAGCCGGCGGCCAGCGGCGCGGCCTGGTCGAGGAAGTTGCGCGCAAAGGCAATCACCTTGGCGCCGCGCACCGGGTTGTAGCCCTTGCCCTTCTCGGCGCCATCGGCTTCGTCGATCACGTCGGTGCCGTACAGCGCGTCGTACAGCGAACCCCAGCGCGCGTTGGCGGCATTGAGCGCATAGCGGGCGTTGAGGATGGGCACGACCAGCTGCGGGCCGGCCTGGATGGCGAGTTCGGCATCGACGTTGGCCGTCGTCGTCTTGGCACCCTGGGGCACGGGCACCAGGTAGCCGATGGTCTCCAGGAACTGGCGGTAGCCGGCCATGTCGGTGATCGGGCCGGGATGGGCCTTGTGCCAGGTGTCGAGCTCGGCCTGCAGGCGGTCGCGCTCGGCCAGCAGCGCGGCGTTCTTGGGCGCCAGGTCGGCGACCAGCGCGTCAAAGCCTTGCCAGAAGGCCGTCGGGCCCACGCCCGTGCCGGGCAGCACCTGCTCGTTGATGAAGCTGTACAGCTGGTTGTCCACCTGCAGGCCATGGATGGAAGTGCGTGCGGTCATGTTTTCTCCTGAAACATAAAAACAAAGCCATGGCGACTTTGCGCCCTGGATCGTGAAAACGTTTCTTATTACTCTATTGCAAATATTTCCATCAATAAACAAGGCCAATATCCCTAAACCAATGACTTTTTTGCAAAGATGAAAGACACTCGCCTCCGGGTTTGTGCTGACTCACGGCACATGGCGGCACCCAAGCCCCGGCCCGCATCTGCATTTATTTGCCGTCATGGACAAGCTCAAGGCCTTTGAATCCTTTGTCTCGGTTGCCACGCGTGGCAGCCTGACGGCGGCTGCGCGCGTCGAGGGCGTGGCGCCCGCCATCATGGGGCGGCGGCTCGATGCGCTCGAAGAGCACCTGGGCGTGCGCCTGCTGGTGCGCACCACGCGGCGCATCACGCTGACGCACGAGGGCAGCGCCTTTCTGGAGGACTGCCAGCGCCTGCTGGCCGACGTGGCAAATGCCGAGGCCAGCGTGTCGGCCGGCGGCATCAAGGCCACCGGCCATTTGCGCGTGACCGCGCCGGCTGGTTTTGGCCGGCGCCACGTGGCGCCGCTGGTGCCGCTGTTTCGCGAGCTGCATCCGGACGTGACCGTGTCGCTCAACCTGTCGGATCGGGTGGTCGACGTGGCCGGCGAGGGCTATGACTGCGCGGTGCGCGTGGGCGACCTGCCCGACTCGTCGCTGGTCAGCGTGCGCATGGCCGACAACCGCCGCCTGTGCGTGGCGTCGCCGCGCTACCTGGCGCGCCGCGGCACGCCACGCCATCCGGGCGAGCTGACGCAGCACGACTGCCTGACGCTGTCCAGCGAAGCCTCGCAAACGCGCGGCTGGGCGTTCTGCCAGCCGCGCAGCGACGGCGGCGACGGGGTCGAGGTGGTCTACGTCAAGCCCGGCGGCCCGCTGGACTGCTCCGACGGCCAGGTGCTGCACGACTGGTGCCTGGGCGGCTGGGGCATCGCCTGGCGCAGCACCTGGGAGGTCGAGAGCGAGATTGCTGCCGGCCACCTGGTACCACTGCTCGAAGCCTACGCCGCGCCGCCCAATGGCATCTATCTGGTGTTTCCGCAGCGCAAGCACCTGCCGCTGCGCGTGCGCCTGTGGATGGAATTTCTGCGTCACCATTACGCGCAGGCCGCCTTCTGGGCGCGCAGCGCGATGAACGCCATCGCTCCCTACAACCTCAAGGACACGACATCGTGATCACCGAAGCCCTGCTTGCCTTTGCCCACATCATGGCCTTTCTGATGCTGGCCACCTTCATGACCAGCGAGACCGCGCTGTGCCGCAAGGAGTGGATCAGCCCGGCCATCGTCCACCGCCTGGTGCGGTTGAACCTGCTGACGCTGGTCTCGGGCGTCATCGTGCTGGCGACGGGCCTGGCGCGCACCTGGTGGGGCGTCAAGGGCACGGCCTGGTACTGGAGCCAGCCGTTGCTGCACGCCAAGGTGACGCTGCTGGTCATGATGCTGGCACTGGCGCTGGCCGCCGGGCGCCACTACCGGCGCTGGCGTGCTGCGCTGGACGCGGGCGCCGGCCTGCCGCAGGAGGGCGAGCTGCGCGCCGCGCGCCGCCTGGAGATGTGGGCCGCGCACCTGATGATCATCGTCGTGCTGCTGGCCGTGTGTCTCGCGCGGGGCGTGGGAACGCGCTGAGCACAAAAACAACCCGCGGCCGGCGTGCGGCGGCGGGTTGGCATGGGGAGCGTGGCGCTCAGGCGGCGGGCTTGTCGGACAGGCAGCTCTTCATGAAGGCCTTGCGCTCGTCGCCGGCCAGCTGTTTGGTCTTGGCTTCGGCGTTGCAAGTCTTCATGCGGGTCTGCTGGGTGCTTTCCTGCGCAGCGGCGGGCGCGGCCGTCTTGCCGCTCAGGCACTGCTTCATGAAGGCCTTGCGCTCGTCGCCCTTGAGCGCCTGCGTCTTGGCGTCGGCGTTGCAGGTCTTCATGCGCTGCTGCTGCGGCGTCAGTGGCTTCTTGGCGGTGGCGTCTCCTTCGGCGGCCTGGACGCTGAAGGTCCAGGCGAGGCTGGCGGCAGCCAGCAGGGCAAACATCTTCTTCATGGCATGGCTCCTGCAATCAAAAAGTTGAGTGAGGTGCCGCGTCCTCCCTGTGCGAGCGCGGCGCCGCCAGCATATCGCTGCCGCCAGGTGCCGGGGTTAAGGGCTGACCCGTAGAATCCGCCCCCATGCTTTCCGTGAAACAACAACTGCTGGCGGCGCTCGCCGGCGAGCTCGAACGCCTGTCGCCCGGCGCCGGAGCGCGCGCCGCCTTCGAGAACCCCAAGGTTGCCGCGCACGGCGACCTGGCCTGCACCGCCGCCATGCAGCTGGCCAAGCCGCTCAAGCAAAACCCGCGCGCGCTGGGTGAACAATTGCAAACCGCGCTGCTGGCCACGCCCGCGTTCGGGCAATGGGTCGACGCGATCGAGATCGCCGGCCCGGGCTTTCTGAACATCCGCCTCAAACCCGCTGCCAAGCAGCAGGTGGTGCGCCAGGTGCTGGCGCAGCGCGCGCGCTTTGGCTGGCAGGCCGATCGGGGCGAGAAGATCCTGGTGGAATTCGTCTCGGCCAACCCCACCGGACCGCTGCACGTCGGCCACGGGCGCCAGGCGGCGCTGGGCGACGCGATCTGCAACCTCTACGCCAGCCAGGGCTGGAGCGTGCACCGCGAGTTCTATTACAACGACGCGGGCGCGCAGATCGAGACGCTGACGCGCAGCACCCAGCTGCGCGCCCAGGGCGTCAAGCCCGGCGACGCCAGCTGGCCCGAGGCCGCCTACAACGGCGACTACATCCAGGACATCGCCGACGCCTTTGTCGCCAAGGCTACGGTGACCGCCGACGACCGCGCGTTCACCGCCAATGGCGACGTGCAGGACGCGGACAACATTCGTCAGTTCGCCGTCGCTTACCTGCGCAACGAGCAGGACAAGGACTTGCAGGCCTTCAACCTGAAATTCGACGAGTACTACCTCGAATCGAGCCTGTACGGCAATGGCTACGTCGAGGAGACGGTGCAGCGCCTGATCGACAGCGGCCACACCTACGAGCAGGACGGCGCGCTGTGGCTGCGCACCACCGATTACGGCGACGACAAGGACCGCGTGATGCGCAAGAAGGATGGTGGCTACACCTACTTCGTGCCCGACGTGGCCTACCACATCCAGAAGTGGCGCCGCGGCTTCACCAAGGTGGTCAATATCCAGGGCACCGACCACCACGGCACCATCGCCCGCGTGCGCGCCGGCCTGCAGGCGGCGGGCGTCGGCATTCCCCAGGGCTACCCCGACTACGTGCTGCACACCATGGTGCGCGTGGTCAAGGGCGGCGAGGAGGTCAAGATCAGCAAGCGCGCCGGCAGCTACGTGACGCTGCGCGACCTGATCGAGTGGACCAGCAAGGACGCGGTGCGCTTCTTCCTGCTCAGCCGCAAGCCCGACACCGAATACACCTTCGACATCGACCTGGCCGTAGCGCAGAACAACGACAACCCGGTGTACTACGTGCAGTACGCGCATGCCCGCATCTGCTCGGTGCTGCGCGGCTGGCGCGCCGACTACGACGTGGGCGCGCTGGAGCAGGTCGACCTGTCGCCGCTCACCAGCGCGCCGGCCCAGGCGCTGATGCTGCTGCTGGCCAAATACCCCGACATGCTGACGGCAGCGGCCCACGGCAACGCGCCGCACGACGTGACCTTCTACCTGCGCGATCTGGCCGCCTGTTACCACAGTTACTACGACGCCGAGCGCATCCTGGTCGATGATGAGCCGGTCAAGCTCGCCCGGCTGGCGCTGGTCGCCGCCACCGCGCAGGTACTGGCCAGCGGCCTGGCGCTGCTGGGCGTGGACGCACCCTCAACCATGTGAACACCACCATGATGGACAAGCAACAACGCGGCGGCACCTTTCTGGGATTCATCCTGGGCGTGCTCGTCGGCCTGGGCGGCGCGCTGGCCGTCGCCGTCTACGTCACCAAGGTGCCGGTGCCCTTCATCAACAAGGACAGCCTGCGCAGCCAGGACAGCAGCGAGGCGCAGCGCAACCGCAACTGGGATCCCAACGCGCCGCTTTACGGCAAGAACCCGGCGCCCAGCCGCCCGGCGGCACCGGGCGACGCACCGTCCGCCGCTGCGGGTGCTGCGTCGGCGCCGTCCGACGATCCGTTGGGCGACCTGGCGCGCGCGCGCTCCGAGGCGGCTTCCGCCGGCACGGCCACGGCCGCCGTGGCGCCAACGGCTGCTGCGCCAGCCAACGACCCGTTCGCCTACTTCGTGCAGGCCGGCGCGTTTCGCACCCAGCAGGACGCCGACGCCCAACGCGCGCGCCTGGCCATGCTGGGCCTGCAGGCCAGCGTGACCGAGCGCGAGCAGTCCGGGCGCCCCGTGTTCCGCGTGCGCGTCGGGCCGTACAGCCAGCGCGGCGAGGCCGCGGCGGTCAAGGAAAAGCTCGACGGCGCCGGCGTGGACGCCGCGCTGGTGCGCGTTCAGCGATAGATCTGCGCCCGCCTGCGGGAACCACCTGCGCGCCCACGCCTCTATTTCTCCATTGCCATTTCGGGAGCAACCCACATGAAACGTCGTGAATTCGCCCTTGCCGCAGCCGCCGCCAGCCTGCCCGCGCTGTGGAGTCTGCCCGTCCAGGCCCAGTCGGGGCAGGGTTATCTGGAGCTCAAGCAGCGCGCCACGGTGAGCGCGCCGGCCGGTCAGATCGAGGTGATCGAGTTCTTCTCCTACGGCTGCGTGCATTGCAAGAACTTCGCCCCCATCTTCGAGGCCTGGAAGAAAACCGTCGCCAAGGACGTCAGCGTGCGCATGGTGCACGTGGGCTTCAACAAGAGCTTCGAGCCGCTGCAGCGCATCTTCATCACGCTGGAGACACTGGGCCAGGCCGACGCGATGAACGCCAAGGTCTTCAAGGCGGTGCAGGACGAGCGCAAGGCGCTGAACAAGCCCGACGTGCTGTTTGCCTGGGTGGCGGAGCAGGGGCTGGATCGCGCCAAGTTCGAGTCGATCTACAACTCGTTCAGCACCGCCAGCCAGGTCAAGCGCTCGATGCAGCTGCAGGACGAATACCAGGTCGAGGGCACGCCGGCCATCGGCGTCGCCGGGCGCTACTACACCGACGGCTCGATGGCCGGCGGCTTCGAGCGCATGGTGCAGGTCACCAACCAGCTGGTCGAACGCGAACGCAAGCGCGGCGCCTGAGCGGCCGCCCGCCCACTCCCTGCACCCGCGCGCCGCAGCGCCGCCCGCACAGGCGGCCTGCGGCGCTGCTCGTTTTATGCACGGCGCGCCGCGGTCTCGGGTTCTGCCTGGCGCTCCCGTCACGGTATTGACGGGCATATCCAGCCGCCGAATTCAGGGTCGCGGATCGCTACAATGCCAGCAAGATTCGTGCCGCCTATGAAAACCATCCTGACCCCCTTGCTGGCCGCGCTCGTGCTGGCCTGCGCGCCGCTGGCGCATGCCGAGAAGGCCGACCGCAACAAGCCCATGCACATCGAGGCCGATGCGCTGCGCCACGACGACCTCAAGCAGGTCAGCGTGTTCACCGGCAACGTCGTCGTGACCAAGGGCACCATCGTGCTGCGCGGCGCGCGCCTGGAGGTGCGCCAGGACGATGACGGCTACCAGCACGGCACGATGACCGCCGACACGGGCAAGCGCGCGTTCTTTCGCCAGAAGCGCGACACCGCTGCGGACCAGCCGCCGGAGTTCGTCGAGGGCGAGGCCGAGGTCATCGCCTACGACGCGCGCGCCGACGACGTCACGCTCACGCGCCAGGCCGAGCTGCGCCGCTACCGCGCCACCACGCTGGCCGACGAGATCCACGGCGCTGTCATCGTCTATCACAACCTGACCGACGTCTTCACCGTCGACGGCGCCAAGGCCGGCGCAGGCGCCGACACGCGCGTGCGCGCGGTGCTCACGCCCAAGGACAGCGACGCGCCGCCTGCCGCCGCGCCCCAGGCGCCGGCCGCCAACAAGGCGGGCGCGCAGTGACGGCGCCGGTCGTGGATGCGGTGGTGGGCGCGCCCAGCCAGCTGCAGGCGCAGCACCTGCAGAAAAGCTATGGCAGCCGCAAGGTCGTCAAGGACGTGTCGCTGACTGTGCAAAAGGGCGAGGTCGTCGGCCTGCTCGGGCCCAATGGCGCAGGCAAGACCACGTCGTTCTACATGATCGTCGGCCTGGTGCGCGCCGACGGCGGACGCATCGCCATCGATGGCCAGGACGTGACCGACATGCCGATCCACCGGCGCTCGCGCCTGGGCCTGTCCTACCTGCCACAGGAGGCGTCGATCTTTCGCAAACTCAACGTCGAGGACAACGTGCGTGCGGTGCTGGAGCTGCAAAAAGACGGCGATGGCCGCGCGCTTGCGCGCACCGAGATCGAAGAGCGCCTGACCCGGCTCTTGCAGGAGCTGCGCGTGGAGCACCTGCGCGACACGCCGGCACTGGCGCTGTCGGGCGGCGAGCGCCGGCGTGTGGAGATCGCGCGGGCGCTGGCCACGCAGCCGCGCTTCATCCTGCTCGACGAGCCGTTCGCCGGCATCGACCCGATCGCGGTGATCGAGATCCAGCGCATCATCGGCTACCTCAAGGAGCGCGGCATCGGCGTCCTGATCACCGACCACAACGTGCGCGAGACGCTGGGCATCTGCGACCACGCCTGCATCATCAGCGATGGCCAGGTGCTGGCGCAGGGCACGCCGTCGGACATCGTCGACAACCCCGAAGTGCGCCGGGTCTACCTGGGCGAGCACTTCCGCATGTGATGAAGCCCGGGCTGTCCCTGCGCGTCTCGCAGCACCTGGCGCTGACGCCCCAGCTGCAGCAATCGATCCGCCTGCTGCAGCTGTCGACGCTGGAGCTGCAAAGCGAAGTGGCGCAGATGCTGCTGGACAACCCGCTGCTGGAGCAGGACGACGAGCACGAGGACGGCGGAGCGCCGGAGCCTGCGGCCGCATCACGCGAAGACGCGGCGCACGACGGCAGCCCGGCGGCCGAGGGCGACGCACCCGACGGCGGCACGCCCGATAGCTCCAGCCTGGAGCTGCCCGCCGACTGGGAGGGCGAGACGCCGCGCGACGACGGCGACAGCGAAGGCGGCACCGAGCTGCCCGCGCGCGGCCAGACCAGCACCGCCGGCGGTGGCGACGACGAGGACGCGCTGCTGCAGGTGGGCGCGCACGAGTCGCTGGCCGAGCATCTGCAGCAGCAGGCGCTGTCGCTGCACCTGGAGCCCGCGACGCGTGCGGCGCTGGAGTTCCTGATCGGCTCGCTCAACGACGACGGCTATCTGGACGACGATCCCCAGGCGCTGGCCGCCGCGCTGGCCGGCGACGACGCGGCCGTGGACCACGAAGCGCTGGAGCACTGCTTCACCGTCGCGCTGCGCCTGCTGCAGGCCATGGAGCCTGCCGGCGTGGGCGCGCGCGACCTGGCCGAATGCCTGCAGCTGCAGCTGCAGGCGCTGCTGGCCGGCGCGCAGGACGATGAGGAGGCGCGGCCGCTGATGCTGGCCCAGGCCATCTGCCGCCAGCCGCTGGACTGGCTGGCGCGGCGCGACCTGCGTCGCCTGGGCCAGGCCTGCGAGGCGGACGAGGGCGCGCTGCGCGAGGCCATGGCGCTGATCGCCCGCCTGGAGCCGCGTCCCGGGCGGCGCTTTGCCGACGTGAGCCGCCACGCCATCACGCCCGACGTGATCGTGCGCCGGCGTGGCAGCGGCTTTGCCGCGCAGCTCAACGCCGCCGTCATGCCACGCCTGCACGTGCACGAGGCCTATGCCCAGGCGCTGCGCTCGCACCGCGGCAGCGAAGGCCTGCAGGCGCTGCAGTCACGCCTGCAGGAGGCGCGCTGGTTCATCAAGAACATCCAGCAGCGCTTCGACACCATCCTGCGCGTGTCGCAGGCCATCGTGCAGCGCCAGCAGAATTTCTTCGAACACGGCGAGCTGGCCATGCGCCCGCTGGTGCTGCGCGAGATCGCCGACGAGCTGGGGCTGCACGAGTCGACCATCTCGCGCGTGACCGGCGGCAAATACATGGCGACGCCCCAAGGCACCTACGAGCTCAAGTATTTCTTCGGCTCGGGCCTGGGCACCGACAGCGGCGGCAGCGCGTCGAGCACCGCGGTGCGCGCGCTGATCCGCCAGCTCATCGCCGAGGAAGACCCGGCCAAGCCGCTGTCGGACGCAAAAATTGCCGACCTGCTCAAGGAGCAGGGCATCGAGTGCGCGCGGCGCACCGTCGCCAAATACCGCGAGGCGCTGAAGATCGCGCCAACCCAGCTGCGCCGGCAGCTTTAGAGCGTTAACAGGCTCTAGTCCTGCGCAGGGCCGATGGGTGGCCCGAGAAAACATCTACAATGTTACAAAACGTCACTATCACGCCCCGTCCCAGCGAGGACGGCCGGCGCGGCAGCCTATCCTTGTCCCTTTTGTTCCGGACGCTCACGCCATGGCGCGCATTCTTTTCGACCTTCCCGAGCGATTTGCCTTCAGCACCGAGGTGCAGGTCTACATCAGCCACGTCAACCAGGGCGGGCATCTGGACAACGCCCAACTGCTGAGCCTGGTGTCCGAGGCGCGCGTGCGCTTTTTCCGCTCGCTGGGCTTTCGCGAGGGCGACGTCGGCGGCGCGGCCATCGTCGTCGGCGACATGGTGGCGCAGTACAAGTCCGAGGCCTTCTACGGCGAGACGCTGCGCGTGCAGATGCAGCCGGCCGATTTCAACCGCTACGGCTTCGACCTGGTGTACTGCATGACCGAGGTGCGCCAGGGGCGGGAGATCGCACGCGGCAAGACCGGCATCGTCTTCATCGACCCGCGCGAGCGCAGGGTCACGCCAATACCGGCCGTGGTGCAGCGCGAGCTGGATGCGCTGGTCAGCGCCAGCGCTGCCTGATTTGCAAAAGTCGGCGCAGCTGCAATGAGCAACCGCCCCCGCATCCCCTGGATGGCAGGTCTGCTGGCGCTGGTGGCGCTTGCCGCGCAGCCCGCGCGCGCTGGCCACGATGCGCAGGAGGCGCGCCAACTGCTGCAGCTGTCGCTGCAGGACCTGATCGCCACGCCGATGATCACCGCCTCGCGCCAGAGCGAGACGCGCGACCAGACGCCGGCGCACGTCATGGTCTTCACCCGCGCGCAAATCCGCGAGCGCCGCTACCAGAACCTGGCCGACCTGCTCGAAGACCTGCCCGGCGTGGATTTTCAGCGCGGCACCAAATCGTCGCAGTACAACCAGTTCGCGGTGCAGGGCTACGTCGGCCCGGGCAAGCTGCTGGTGCTGCTCGACGGCGTGCGCATCGGCCATCCCGGCGGCGGCAACTTCCCCGTGGCCGACAACCTGGACCTGCACATGGCGCGCCAGGTCGAGGTGCTCTACGGCCCCGCGGCCGCGCTCTACGGCGCCGATGCGGTGGCCGGCGTGGTCAACATCATCACCGAGCACGGCGGCCAGCAGGCCGGCAGCTGGGCCAGCGCCGGTGCGGGGCGCTTTGGCGCGCGGCGCGGCTCGTTCATGACTGGAACGACCACCGAAGGCGGCCTGGGCCTGAGCTTTGGCGGCCACTGGCAGCAGGCCGACCGCGCGCCGCTGCAGGACTACTACCCGACGTATTTCCCCAAGGTCGACGGCGTGTACGAGGGCGCCATGGTGCTGCCCGCCGCCACGCGCGAGGACTACACCGGCGCGATGGGCAGCGCCAGCCTGTTTGGCCGCATCGACCTGGCCGACCGGCTGACGCTGGGCTGGTACCGCTACCGTTTCCACAGCCTGACGAGCACGGGCGACCCGCCGGCCACCGCGCGCTACGACAGCGGCGCGCAGTGGCGCACCACGTCCGACACCGTCTACGCCAACTGGCACCAGGACTGGGGTGGCGGGCTGCGCGGCGAGCTGACCCTGGATCATTCGCGCCTGGAGGTCGATCCGCGGGCGTATTACGACAATGTGTTCAACGGCTTTGCACGCGGCTATTCCTACGTGCTGGGCGAGCGCACCGGCATCGAGCAAAGCCTGCACTGGCGCCTGAGCGACGCGCACCAACTGCAACTGGGCCTGGGCTGGCAGACCATCCAGGACATCGAGGCCAGCAGCCTGCCCAGCCCTTACGACACCGGCCGCGCGCCCGGCGACCAGGGCATGGTGTTTCCCAACACCGGCCTGCCTCTGCCGACGCAGCAGGCGCACTTTCACAACCTGTCGGCCTACGGGCAGTGGCAGGCGCGCTGGAGCGCGCGGTGGTCGAGCATGGCCGGGCTGCGGCTGGACCGCCATTCAGCCTACGGCAGCGCGCTGAACCCGCGCGTGGGCGCGGTGTACAAGCCCGGCGAGCGCCATGTGCTCAAGGCCTTGTACGGCCAGGCGTTTCGCGCGCCCTCGCCCGACGAGAGCCTGAACGTATTCGGCCGCTTCGACGGCAGCAAGGACAAGGACGGCAACTACTGGGGCCACAACTTCCGAGTTCCCAGCCTGCGTCTCAACCCCGAGAAGGCGAGCACGCTCAGCCTGGTGTGGGACTGGCGCGCCACCGAGGCGCTGAATCTGACGGCCAACCTCTACCACAGCCGCATCAAGGACTTGATCGTCAAGGCGCAGCTGGGCGACATCGTCGCGGACGGCGCCCACCTGATCGCGCCGGAGACCCGCGTCAACGCCGGCCAGCAGCGCCAGAGCGGGTTGGATCTGGCCGGGCAGTGGCGCTTTCGCCTGAGCCCGGATTGGAGCGGCGACCTGTGGGGCAGCGTCAGCTGGATCCACGGGCGCGTCGACGAAGACGGCGTGCAGCGCGAGATTCCCTACGTCGCGCGCCACAAGCTCAAGCTGGGCGCGACGCTGCGCTGGCGCGACAGCGTCAGCATCACGCCGCGCCTGCGCCTGGCCAGCGCAACCACCAACGGCCGCGTCGCGCCGCCCGACGCCGCGCTGCAGATTCCGGCCGCGTGCGTGGGCACGTCCCAGGCGCCGCAGCGCTGCCGCACGCCCGGCGGCGGTGTGCTCGACCTGCACCTGGGCTGGCACCACCTGCTGGGCGGCAAGGCCACGCTGTGGCTGGACGTCTACAACGTCACCGACAGGCGCTGGCTTGCCGCTGGCGGCGCGGGCAGCCGTACCTTCTGGGACATGCCGCAGCAGCCGCGCAGCTGGATGCTGACGCTGGATTGGCGGCTGTGATGCTCCACCTGCGGCTGCTGCAGCGCGCCCGCACCTGGGGCTGGGTGCTGGTGCTGGCGTGCAGCCCGGCGCTGGCGCACGCGCAGGCGGCGGCGCCGGAATACGCGCTCAAGGCGGCGCTGCTGCTCAAGCTGCCGCGCTTCGTCTACGTGCCGGGCCTGGCCGACGGTGCGCCGGCCACGCTGTGCGTGCTGGGCGACAACCCCTTTGGCGCCACGCTGCAAGACCTGGCGCGCCAGCCCATCGACGGGCGCCAGATCCTGGTGCGGCCGCTGCGCGCGGGTGCGCCGGCCGATGGTTGCAACTTCGTCTTCATCGCGCGCAGCCAGCAGGCCGAGCTGGCGCAGACCCTGCAAGCCCTGGCGGGCGCGGCGGTGGTCACGGTCTCGGACCTGGGCGGTTTTGCGCGCGCCGGCGGCATGGTGGAGCTGGCGCGCGATGCACGCGACGACGCGCGCCTGCGCATCGTGCTCAACCCGCAGGCGGCGCGCGCGCAGGGCGTGGGCTTCAACGCGCAGCTGCTGCGCCTGGCCACGGTGGTGGAGCCATGAAGCGCGGACTGCCCCGGCTGCAGGCACGCACCATCCGCGGGCGGCTGGCGCGCATGTTCGCGCTGACCTGGGTGCTGGCCTTCGTGCTGGTGTTCGCGGTGATGCTGGTGCAGCAGTGGCGCACCGTCAGGAGCGAGATGCAGGTGTCGCTGCAGGTGCAGGCGCTGCTGATGGCGACCAACAGCCAGGCGGCGTTCGACTTCGGCGACGCCCACGAGGCCCAGCGTCTGCTGCAGGCCATGGAGAAAAACCCCGCGGTGGTGCGTGCGCGCCTGCTCACCGACGGCGGGCACAAGGTGCTGGCGCAGTACGCGCGCCAGCCGCAGGACGCGGCGATCGCCGCGCCGCCGCCCGGCGGCGCGCAGGGCGCGCGCTTCGTCGGCAACCATCTGCAGGTTTGGGCCGGCGTGGCCGGCAGCCAGGAGAGGGCGCACATCGAGCTGCTGGCATCGCTTGCGCCTATGCAGCAGGCGCTGTGGCACGCCGCGGCGCAGATCGGCGTGGGCCTGCTGGCCGTGCTGCTGGTGTTTCTGTGGGTGTCGGCGCGGGTGGCGCGGCGCATGGCCGTGCCGCTGCAAGGCCTGAACGGGCTGATGAAGCGCGTGGCCAAGAGGCCGCAGACGCGCGACCGCATCGTGCTGACCGGTGACGACGAGCTGGCGCAGTTGGGGCGCAGCCTCAACGCGATGATCGACCGCCTGCAGCGGCGCGACGGCGAGCTGGCGCAGTACCGCCAGGGGCTGGAGCGCCTGGTCGCCCAGCGCACCACGGCGCTGCTGCAGGCCACCGAGCGCGCGCAGCAGGCCAACCGCGCCAAGTCCGACTTCCTGGCGCGCATGAGCCATGAAATCCGCACGCCGATGAACGCCATCGTCGGCCTGGGCAAGCTGCTGCTCAAGACGCCGCTCAACCCCCAGCAGCGCGAATGCCAGGAGCGCGTGCTGTCGGCCACCGACATGCTGCTGGGCCTGGTCAACGACATCCTGGACTACTCGCGCATCGAGGCGGGTAAGCTGGCGATCGAGCACATCGCCTTCGACCTGGAGCAGGTGCTGCGCAACGTCAGCAACCAGGTGGCGCTGCGCGCGCACGAGCGCGGCCTGGAGTTGCTGTTCGACGTGGCCGAGGGCGTACCCGAGCGCCTGATGGGCGATCCGCTGCGCCTGACCCAGGTGCTGGTCAACCTGGCCAACAACGCCATCAAGTTCACCGAGCGCGGCGAGATCACGGTGCGCGTCACCACGCTCAAGCGCACGCCGCAGCAGACCGTGCTGGCCTTTGCGGTGCACGACACCGGCATGGGCATTGACGCGGACAAGCTCGCCGAGCTGTTCTCGCCGTTCACCCAGGTCGACGGCTCCATCACGCGTCGCTTTGGCGGCAGCGGCCTGGGCCTGGCGATTTGCCGCCAGCTGGTCGAGCTGATGGGCGGGCGCATCGACGTGCGCAGCACACCCGGCCAGGGCAGCCGCTTTCGCTTCACGCTGCCCACCCAGCCCGTGCGCACCGCGCCGGCGCAGCCGGTGCTGCAGGGGCGGCGCGTGCTGCTGGTCGACGCCAACGCCGGCGCGCGCCGCGTCACTGGTGAGCTGCTGGCGCAGCTGGGCGCGCAGGCGCTGGCGCACGGCGACTGCGCTGGTGCGCTGCATCAGCTCAAAGACGGTGCGGGCCAGCCGCTGGACGCACTGTTGCTGGATGCGCGCCTGGACGGCAGCGCCGACCTGCTGGCCGCGGCGCGCGCACAGGGCCTGGCCGTGGTGGAGCTGCTCACCCAGACCGCCAGCGCCGAGGGCGTGCACGCGCAGGTGCTGGTCAAGCCGCTGCTGCGCGCGCCGCTGCGCGATGCGCTGGCCCATGCGCTCAACCACGGATGGCCCGGCAGCGACGCCGCGGCCGCCAGCCAGCCCCAGGCCTGCGACCACGACTTCAGCGCGATTGCCGGCGCGCGCGTGCTGCTGGTCGACGACGTGGAGCTCAACCGCACCGTGGCGCTGGCGTTTCTGCAGGAGGCGGGCGTGCAGGCCGACACCGCCGTCGACGGGCGCGAGGCGCTGCGCAAGCTGCGCAGCCAGCACTACGACCTGGTGCTGATGGACATCCAGATGCCCGACCTGGACGGCTGGACCGTGGCGCGCGCGATGCGCAAGGCGCCGCGGCTGCGCGACCTGCCCGTCATCGCGATGACCGCCCACGCCCAGCCCGCCGACCGCGAGCGCAGCCTGCAGGCGGGCATGAACGACCACCTGACCAAGCCCATCGACCCCGAGGCCTTGTTTGCCGCGCTGCTGCGCTGGATCGCACCGCGCGCGCAACCGCCGCGGCCCATGGCCGTGGCCGCGGCGCAGTCCACGGGCGAAGGCGGTGCGGCGCTGGCGCCGCTGGAAGGCATAGACACCGCCGCCGGCCTGGCGCATTGCCTGGGCCGCGTGGCGCTTTACCGGCGCATCCTGGGCGAATTTGCCCGCGAGAACGCAGGCCGCGCGCAGCAGATCGCGCACGCCGACGCCGCGCACGACTGGCCGCTGGCGCGGCGCCTGGCGCATTCGCTCAAGGGCGGCGCGGCGACCATCGGCGCCGGTGCGCTGGCGCAGCTGGCGCGCACGCTTGAAGACGCCTACGCCCAGGGCGGCGCAGCGCCAGCGCCGGCGTGCGCCGCCCTGGCGCTGGAGCTGCAGCGGGTGTGCACCCTGCTGCAGCCGTTTGCCCATGTGGATGCGGCCCCGACCCAGGCCGTGCCTGTGCCCGTGCAGGCGCTGTTGCAGCGCCTGCGCGCGCTGCTGGAGGCCGACGACGCCGGTGCGCTGCAACTGCTCGACGCGCTGCAGCCGGCCTGCCAGGGCGCGGCGCGCCAGGCGCTGGACGCGGTGCGCGCGCTGGTCGAGGACGTGGAGTATGCGCAGGCGCTGGGGCATCTGCCCCGTCTGGCCCAGGCGTTGGGCCAGGACCAGGCGGTGGGTGACAATGCTCCCGGCGGCCGTCCGGACGCCAGCAAGAAGGAGCCCGCATGACGATGACCGACCAGGGAGCGGTGCACACCGTGCTGATCGTCGACGACGAGAAGCACAACCGCCTGCTGCTCACCGAGCTGTTTGCCGGGCAATACCGCGTCATCCAGGCCAAGAACGGCGCGCAGGCGATCGAGCTGGCGCAGCAGCACCAGCCCGACCTGATCCTGCTGGACGTGTTGATGCCCGACATGGACGGCATGGCGGTGGTCCGCACGCTCAAGCGCGAAGACCGCACACGCCAGATTCCGGTGGTGTTCATCACGGCACTGGACTCGGCCGCCGACGAGGAGCTGGGCCTGGAGCTGGGCGCGGTCGACTACATCACCAAGCCGTTTCACCCATCGATCGTGCGGGTGCGCGTGCGCAACCACCTGCAGATCGTGCACCAGCGCCGCCTGCTGGAGCAACTGGCGGCGCTCGACGGCCTGACCGGCATTCCCAACCGGCGCCGCTTCGACCAGGCGCTGGAGCAGGAGTGGCGCCGCTGCCAGCGCGCGGGCCAGCCGCTGTCGCTGATCGTCGCCGACGTCGACTGGTTCAAACCCTACAACGACGCGCTGGGCCACGCCGCCGGCGACCGCGTGCTGCAGGAGGTCGCCGCCGTGCTGCGCCAGGGCGCGCGCCGCCCCGGCGACCTGGCCGCGCGCTATGGCGGCGAGGAGTTCGTGCTGCTGCTGCCGGGCACCGACGTGCCGCAGGCGCAGGAGCTGGCCGAGCAGCTGCGAGGCCGGGTGCAGCAGCTGGCGCTGGCGCACCCGGCCTCGCCCGTGGCGCCCTGCGTCACGCTCAGCCTGGGCGGCGCCAGCACGCTGGCGCAGACCTCGGAGGTGGACGGCGGCTTTTTCGCCCGCGCCGACGCCGCGCTCTACCAGGCCAAGAAGGCCGGGCGCAACCGGGTGCATTGGGCGGCGTAGCAGCTGCGGCCGCTGCCGCAGGCTTTATTCCACTTCTATATCAACCGATTACTTTGTCGGCTTCGCTTGCCGTGCTACAGCA
>PGEI01000021.1 GCA_002894305.1 Comamonadaceae bacterium CD01 | reverse complement strand
AAGCGCTCGGCGTGCTCGATCACCATCAGGCTGGCGTTGGGCACGTCCACGCCGACCTCGATCACGGTGGTGGAGACGAGCACGCCCATCTGCCCGGCCTTGAAGGCGTCCATCACCGCCTTTTTCTCGGCCGCGGGCATGCGCGAGTGCAGCAGGCCGACGGCCACGCCCGGCAGCGCCTCGGACAGCTCGGCGTGCGTGGCGGTGGCGTTGGTCAGGTCAAGCGCCTCGCTCTCCTCGATCAGCGGGCAGACCCAGTAGACCTGGCGCCCGGCGGCCAGTTGCAGCGCAATGCGCTGCACCACCTCGTCCCTGCGGCTGTCGGCGATCAGCTTGGTGACCACGGGCGTGCGCCCGGGCGGCAGCTCGTCGATGGTGGAGACGTCCAGGTCGGCGTAGTAGCTCATCGCCAGCGTGCGCGGGATGGGCGTGGCGCTCATCATCAAGAGGTGGGGCTCGCGCCCCTGGTGGTCCAGCTTCTTGCGCAGCTGCAGCCGCTGGGCCACGCCAAAGCGGTGCTGCTCGTCGATCACCGCCAGGCCCAGGCGGGCGAACTGCACCTGCTCCTGGATGACCGCGTGCGTGCCGACGACCAGCGCCGCCGCGCCACTGGCGACCAGCTCCAGCATGGCGGAGCGCTCCTTTTTCTTCTGCCCGCCGGCCAGCCACGCAACACACTGGCCGCGCGCGGCCAGCAGCGGCGCCAGCCAGTCGACCAGCTTGGCAAAGTGCTGCTCGGCCAGGATTTCGGTCGGCGCCATCAGCGCGCACTGCCAGCCGGCGTCGATGCACACGCAGGCGGCCAGCGCCGCGACGATGGTCTTGCCCGAGCCGACGTCGCCCTGCAGCAGGCGGTGCATGGGGCGGTGGTCGGCCAGGTCGGCGGCGATCTCGCGCACCACGCGCTCCTGCGCGCCGGTCAGCGCAAACGGCAGCAGCGCGCGCAGCTGGGCGCCCAGCGCGCCGTCGCCCGCCGCGGCGCGCAGCTGCGGCGCCTGCAGGCGCTCGCGCGCACGGCGTGCGGTCAGCTGCGCCAGCTGCTGGGCCAGCAGCTCCTCGGCCTTCAGGCGCTGCCAGGCCGGGTGGCTGTGGTCCTGCAGCGTGGCCAGCGCCACGTCGGGCGTGGGGTGGTGCAAAAATATGAGCGCGTCGCGCAGCGTCCAGCCGCCGGCGCCCGCACTGCCCCAGCCGGGCAGCGGCGGCGCCAGCGCGTGGGGAACGGTCTCGGGCAGCTGCACGCGGGCCAGCGCCGTGGCAATGGCGCGGCGCAGATAGGCCTGCGGCAGCTGGGCCGTCGTCGGGTAGACGGGGGTGAGCGCGCTGGGCAGATCGCCGCCGGCCTTGCGAAACGCCGGGTGCAGCATTTGCCGCCCCCAGAAGCCGCCCTTGACCTCGCCGCGGATGCGCAGGCGCTCGCCCACGGCCAGCGCCTTGCGGTGCGAGGGGTAGAAGCTGAAGAAGGTCAGCTCGCAGGTGGCACTGCCATCGTCGACCATCACCTTGAGCATGCGCCGCGGGTGCAGCTGCACCTCGCTGGCGGTGACCACCGCCTCGATCTGCGCCACCTCGCCGGTGCGCGCGCTGGCAATCGCCGTGATGCGCGTCTCGTCCTCGTAGCGCAGCGGCAAGTGCAGCGCCAGGTCGATGTCGCGCGTCAGACCCAGCTTTTCCAGCGCCTTGCGCGCCGGGCTGGCCGCCGCGGCCGCGCCGGCGCGGGCCTTGCCGGCAGGTGCGGCCGGCGTGGCGGCGGGGATGGAAGAGGCGTTTTGGGGCACGGCAAAAAGGCTAACATGGTTGGCACCACCCACAACGCCTGCCTGCGCCTTTCATGCTCAAGCGCATCCACGTGCATGACCTGACCCTTGGTATGTTCATCCATGAGTTCTGCGGCTCGTGGATGGAGCATCCGTTCTGGCGCACGCGCTTTCTGCTCACCAGCGCCCAGGACTTGCAGCGCATCCGCGCGACGACCATCCAGGAGGTGTGGATAGACACCACGCGCGGGCGCGACACCGCCGCCGGCGCGGCCGCCGTCACCCGCGACCAGGCCAGCGCCGACGCGCAGGCGCTGCTGGAGCAGTCGCAGCAGCTGGCCGCACAGGCCGCGGCGCCCCCGCTTGCGCCGACGACGATGGCGCAGGAGTTGCAGCAGGCCATCGCCATCTGCAGCGGCACGCGCGCGGCGGTCGCCGACATGTTTCACGCCGCACGCATGGGTCAGGCGGTGGACGTGGCGGCGACGCCCCGGCTGGTCGACGGCATTTCCGCGTCGATGGCGCGCAACCCCCATGCGCTGATCAGCCTGGCGCGGCTGAAGACGGCCAACGAATACACCTATATGCACTCGGTGGCCGTGTGCGCGTTGATGGTGGCGCTGGCACGCCAGATTGGGCTGGACGAGGCGACGACGCGCCTGGCCGGCCAGGCCGGCCTGCTGCACGACCTGGGCAAGGCGCGCGTGCCGCAGCAGTTGCTGGACAAGCCCGGCAAGCTGACCGACGCCGAGTTCGACGTGGTGCGCCGCCACCCGGTGGCCGGCCACGAGCTGCTGGCGGGCAGCGGCCTGCACCCGCAGGTGCTCGACGCCTGCCTGCACCACCACGAGAAGATCGACGGCAGCGGCTACCCGCACCGCCAGGCGGGCGCGGGCATCAGCCTGCTGGCGCGCATGGCCGCCGTCTGCGACGTGTACGACGCGATCACCTCCGACCGCCCCTACAAGCGCGGCTGGGACCCGGCGCTGGCGCTGCACCGCATGGCCGAGTGGTCGCGCTCGCACTTCGACAACCTGCTGTTCCAGGCCTTCGTCAAGGCCATCGGCATCTACCCGGTCGGCGCGCTGGTGCGCCTGCAGTCCGAGCGCCTGGGCGTGGTGGTGGCGCAGTCCGAGGGAGCGCTGCTGGCGCCGCACGTCAAGGTGTTTTTCTCGACGCGCACCGGCAGGCGCATTCCCGAGGAATTGGTCGACCTGGCGCAGCAGCGCGCCGGCGACAGGATTGCCGCGCGCGAAGATCCGCGGCACTGGCCCTTCGGCGACCTGGCCCAGCTGTGGAGCGGCCGGCCCAGCCTGCGCTGGTGACCCGGGCCACGGCAGACGGGCAGGCGCGGTGCGACAATCACCGGTTTGCTTTGGAACGGGCCCGTCCGGCCCTCAGGCACCCATGTCCGCACACGCTACCAACGCCCCCCCGCACCGCACATTCACGCTCAGCGACTTCGACTTCGACCTGCCCGCGCCGCTGATCGCCCAGCACCCCACGGCCCAGCGCAGCAGCTCGCGCCTGCTCGACGGGCGCGCGGCCTCCCCGGTCGACCGCATTTTTCGCGAACTGCCCGACCTCTTGAACCCGGGCGATCTGCTGGTCTTCAACGACACCCGCGTCGTCAAGGCGCGCCTCTTTGGCGAGAAAGCCAGCGGCGGCAAGCTCGAGCTGTTGATCGAGCGCGTGCTGGCGCAGGGCGCGGGCAACGAGGTGGTCGCCCACATGAAGGTGAGCAAGAAGCCGCCGCCCGGCGCACGCCTGCACCTGGCCGGTGGCGCCGCGCATGGCGGCTTTGACGCAACGCTGCTCTCGCGCTGGCCCGACGCCGATGGCCCGCTGTTTCGCCTGGCGCTGCACGGCCCGGCGGGCGAGACGCCGTGGCAGCTGATGGCGCAGCACGGCCACCTGCCGCTGCCGCCCTACATCGAGCGCCAGCAGAACGCCGGCCACGACCCCGACGCCGAGGAAGACGCCGAGCGCTACCAGACGGTGTTCGCCCGCGCGCCCGGCGCCGTCGCCGCGCCGACGGCGGCGCTGCACTTCGACGAAGCGGTGCTGGCGCAATTGGCCGTGCGCGGCATCGAGCGTGCCAGCGTCACGCTGCACGTGGGCGCCGGCACCTTCCAGCCGGTCAAGACCGAGAACCTGGCCGAGCACCACATGCACAGCGAGTGGTACGACATTCCGCTGGCCACGCTGGCCGCGCTTGAGCGCTGCCGCCAGCGCGGCGGGCGCGTCGTTGCCGTCGGCACGACCACGGTGCGCACGCTCGAATCGTGGGCCAGGAGCGGCCAGACGCAAGGCGACACCGACATCTTCATCACCCCGGGCTTCGACTGGCGTGTGGTCGACCTGCTGGTGACCAACTTCCACCTGCCCAAAAGCACGCTGATGATGCTGGTCAGCGCCTTTGCCGGCTACGACCACGTGATGGGGCTCTACCGCCACGCGGTGGCGCAGCACTACCGCTTCTTCAGCTACGGCGACTCGATGCTGCTGCAGCGCGCCGGCTGAACCATGGCCGCCCCCGAGCCACCGCGCGCGCTCACCGGCATTGCCCTGAGCATTGCCGCCTGCGCCTGCTTTGCCATCCTTGACGCTTCGACCAAATACGTCGCCGCCGCGCTGCCGCTGTTCATGGCGCTGTGGCTGCGCTACCTGTTCCAGTCACTGCTGACCACGGCCTACGTGCGCCGCAGCCTGGGCACCTGGCTGCCGCGCACCGCCCACCTGCGCTACCAGTGGCTGCGCGCCGTGCTGTTTGCCGCCACCAGCCTGTTCGGCTACTTCAGCCTGCGCTTCATGCCGCTGGCCGAGTTCACCGCGATCGTCGCCGCCATTCCGCTGTGCGTCACGCTGGCCGCGGCGCTGTGGCTGCGCCACCCGGTCAGCCGCGCGCGCTGGACACTGGTGCTCACGGGCCTGGCCAGCGTGCTCATCATCCTGCGCCCGGGCAGCGGCATGTTCGGCTGGGCGCTGCTGCTGCCGCTGGCCATGCTGGCCATGGGCACCGGCTACCAGGTGCTCAGCAGCCTGATGGCGCGCCGCGAAGACCCGGCGACGACGCAGTTCTACACCGGCTGGCTCGGCACGCTGCTGATGTCTCTCGGCGCGCCGCTGGTGTGGACCGCCGTGCCCAGCGTGTGGCTGTGGCTGGGCACCTTCGTGATGGGGCTGTCCAGCGCCTGCGGCCACTTTCTGCTGCTGCGCGCCTACAGCCATGCGCAGCCGGCAACCATCACGCCATTTCTGTACAGCCAGATCGGCTTTGCCGTGATCGCGGGCTGGCTTTTCTACGGCCAGGTGCCCGACGGCTGGTCGCGCGTGGGCATGCTGCTGATCGCGCTCAGCGGCGCCGCCAGCGCGTGGCTGACGGTGCGCGAGTCGCGCTAGTGCCAGGGCCGTGCGAAATCGTCGGCATGCAGCGCAAGACGCGGGCCGCAGCACCGCAATGCGTGGCGAGGACAAGTGCAAACCGGTATTTGGTGGGCGTTGACGCGACACGAGGAGCCATCAGCCACGGCCTTCCTGCGCCTGCCGGAACGCCCGCGCCTGGCCAAAGTGCCCGCAGCCGATGAAGGGCCGCGGCGGGCGCAGCGCCGACAGCGGCGAGGGATGGTTGGCGCACAGCACCAGGTGGCCGCGGTCGACAGGGATGAGCGCGCGCTTGGCCTGCGCATGGCTGCCCCAGAGCATGAAGACCACGGGCCGCTCGCCCTCGGCCACGTGGCGAATGACGGCGTCGGTCAGCCGCTCCCAGCCCTTGCCCGCGTGGCTGGCGGGGCGACCCTCCTCCACGGTCAGGCAGGTGTTGAGCAGCAGCACGCCGTGCTGCGCCCAGCGCACCAGCGAGCCGCCTGGCTGAGGAAAGACGGGCGGCGCCACGCCCAGGTCGCGCTGCAGCTCCTTGAAGATGTTGCGCAGCGATGGCGGCAGCGCGACGCCGGGCGCGACGGAGAAGGCCAGCCCCTCGGCCTGGCCCAGGCCGTGGTAGGGATCCTGCCCCAGGATGACGACACGCACCGCCTCGGGCGCGGTCAGCTCCAGCGCGCGCAGCGGTCGGGGGGGAAAGATGCGCGCACCGGCGGCGAGCCGCGCCTGCAGGAAGTCCAGCAACTGCCGGCCGGGCGCAGCAGTAAAAAAGTCGTGCACCAGCGATTGCCAGCCGGGCGCGACCGGCCAGTCCAAAGGGTTCGCGCTTTGCAGTTGTGTAGGTGGGTCGAAGACGGTCATGGCGCCATTGTGGCGGGCGCGCCGCCGTCGTCGATGCGGTTGCGCCCGCCGCGCTTGGCGCGGTACAGCCGCTCGTCGGCCAGCGCCAGCAAGGCAGCGGGGTGGGTGTCGACGTCGGGCACCTGGCTGGCCACGCCGGCGCTGAGCGTGACCACGGGCGCCACCGGCGATCCCGCGTGCGCCAGCGCCCGCGCGCGCACCGCCTCCAGTAGCGCCTGGGCCTTGGCATTGGCGCCGGCCAGGTCGCACTCGGGCAGCAGGCAGACGAACTCTTCGCCGCCGTAGCGCGCCACCAGGTCGTAGGGGCGCGACAGCCCCTGCTGCAGCACCTCGGCCACGGCCTTCAGGCATTCGTCGCCCTGCGGGTGGCCGTACAGGTCGTTGTAGGCCTTGAAATGGTCGATGTCCATCATGACCACCGCCAGCGCGGTGCCGTTGCGCTGGCAGCGGCTCCACTCGGCCTGCAACTGCTCGTCGAACTGGCGCCGGTTGGCAATGCCGGTCAGTCCGTCGATGTAGGCCAGGCGGTGCAGCAGCTGCGCCTGGGCCTGCTGCTCGGTCTGGTCGACGAAGGTGGCCAGGAAGTGGTCGCCAAAGACGATGCCGCCAATGCGCATGGTGCGCTGCGTGCCGTGGCGGGTCCAGACGCGGTACAGCTGCTCGTCCATCACGCCGCTGCCCGCGCGGGCGCGCTGCTGGATCTCGCTCCACTCGGCCATGACCTGGGCGCGGTAGTCCGGGTCGGGGTAGACCTCCAGCCACCAGCGCTCAAGCGTCAGCAGCTCACCCTCACCGTAGCCAAAGATCTCGGCAAAGCGGCGGTTGCGGAAATACAACAAGCCGGTGTGGTCGGCCATGCACAGCGCCAGCGGCATCAGCTGCATCACATGCTGGAGCATGGCCTGCGTCTGCTGCAGCGCGATGTCGCGGTGCTTGGACTCGGTGATGTCCTGGACGTAGCCCGACCACAGCGTGCCGCCGTTGGCCAGGCGCTCGGGCACCGCGTCGCCGCGCAGCCAGCGCTCACCGCGCATAGGCAGCAGCACGCGAAATTCTGCCCGCCAGACGGTCAGGTCGCGCGCCGACGCCTCCACCGCCGGCCAGCCCTGCGCCAGGTCGTCGGGGTGCAGGCGGGCAAAGACCATGCCCGCGTCGTGGCGCAGCTGGCCGGGCGTGCATTCGTAGATGTCGCGCACGCCCCGGCTGACGTAGGGATAGCGGCTGGAGCCGTCGGGGTCGAGCTGGTACTGGAACAGCAGGCCGGGGACGTTGTCGGCCAGGCGGTCGAGTTTTTCCTGCAGCTGCTGGCGCTCGCTGACGTCGACCTTGACGCCCACCATGCGCAGCGGCCGGCCCTGGGCGTCGCGCTCGGTGATGCGCCCACGGTCGAGCACCCACAGCCAGCTGCCATCGTTGCGCCGCAGGCGGTGCATGCATTCGTACTGGTCGGTGCTGCCTTGCAGGTGGCGCTCCCACTGCTGGCGCACGCGCGGCAGGTCGTCGGGGTGCACGCGCTGCAGCCATTCGTCCAGCCGGTCGCCAATGGCCTGCGCGGTGCTGCCCATCATCTGCGCCCAGATGGGCGAGTAGTAGACATGGCCGCTGCGGCAGTCGTAGTCCCACACGCCCTGGTTGGTCGCCTGCAGCGCGCCCTCCCAGCGCACGCGCAGCATCTGCTCGGTCTGCAGCAGGCCGCGGCGGCGCCGCTGCAAGGCGGCCAGCGCGGCCGCGCTGGCCAGCCCCAGCCCCAGCCAGGCCAACGCCGCCAGCCACAGCTGCCGGCGCCAGGGGGCAAACACGGCGCGCAGCTCGCGCGCGGCGGCAACGTAGAAGGGCTTGTCCATGGCCAGCGCCTCGGGCTGCACCGTGCGCTGCGCCATCAGGTAGGTCTTGCCACCGGGGTCGAGGATGGTGCCCTGCAGCACGGTCTCGCGCTGGCCGCTTGCACGGTGACGGCTCCACAGCGTTCCCGGCTGCGCCAGGCTGACGCCGGCCGCGGCCGGGCCGTCGCCGCTGGCCAGCGCAAAGCGCACGCCGTCGCCGTGCGCAACGGCGGTGACCATGTCGGGGGCGTAGCGCACCGACTGCAGCAGCGTCTGGAACTGCTCGGGCTCCAACGCCGCCGACACCGTGCCGTCCCACTGCCCTTGCGCATCGAAGACGCCGCGCGCCAGCACCACGATCCAGCCGCCGAGCACCGACTCGACCGGCGCGCCCACGACCAGGGTGCCCGCCGCGGCGCTGCGCGCGGCCTTGAACTGCGGCCGGTCGCTGACGTCGGTGCCCAGCAGCGCCGCCTCGCTGGAGGCGATCACCCGTCCGTGGGCATCCTCGCGGTGGATGGAGCGCACGCTGGGCATGGCCTGGACGAAGGACAGCAGGCGCCCGTCCAGCCACTGCGGCAGGTCTTCACGTAGTTGCCAGCGCGGCAGGTCGCCCACAATGGTTTGCAATACATGGTCGATGGCCACCAGCTGGCGCGCCAGGTTGGCGTCGACGGTGCGCACCTGGTGCACCAGGCGCTCGCGCTCGCGCTCCTCGGTTTGCTGATATTCATGCCACAGGCCCAGCGCCAGCAAGGCCGCACAGACCAGCCAGGCAGCCAGCCACCACCACCATTCGCGGCGGGTGCGCTGGGCAGCGGGGACGGACAGGGGTGGCACGCGCGGACTCCTTCGAACCACGGGTCACACTACCGCACTCCGGGCACGGCAGCGCACCGTGGAACGAGCATTATCGGGCTGCGCCATGCAGGCGCCACTCTATCGAGCCCTGGCAGCCGGCGGCGTCAGCCGAACAGTTGCGCCAGCGCAAGCCCCGGATCGGGCGCGCGCATGAAGGCCTCGCCGACCAGAAATGCATGCACGCCGGCCGCGCGCAGCCGCGCCACGTCCGCCTGCGTGGCAATGCCCGATTCGGTCACCAGCAGGCGGTCGGGCGGCACCTCCTTGTGCAGCGCCAGCGTCGTCTCCAGCCGCACCTCGAAGCTGCGCAAGTCGCGGTTGTTCACGCCCACCAGCGGCGTCTTCAGCCGCAGCGCGCGCTCCATCTCGCGCGCGTCGTGCACCTCGACCAGCACCGCCATGTCCAGGCCATGGGCAATCTGCTCGAAGTCGCGCATCTGCGCGTCATCCAGGCAGGCGGCGATCAGCAGCACGCAGTCCGCTCCAAAAGCGCGCGACTCGTAGATCTGGTACGGATCGACCATGAAATCCTTGCGCAGCACCGGCAGCGTGCAGCTGGCGCGCGCCTGCTTCAGGTAGTCGGGCCGGCCCTGGAAGTACTGGCGGTCGGTCAGCACCGACAGGCAGGCGGCGCTCACCTTGCCATCGCCCTCGGCGTAGCTTTGCGCGATGTCGGCGGGGATGAAGTCCTCGCGGATCACGCCCTTGCTCGGGCTGGCCTTTTTCACCTCGGCAATCACCGCGGCCTGGCCGGCGGCGATCCTGGCGCGCAGCGCGCCTTCGAAGTCGCGCGTCAGCACGCGGCTCTCGGCGTCGGCGCGCATTGCCGCCAGCGGCATGCGTTTTTGCGCGGCGGCCACTTCCTCGGCCTTGGTGGCGCAAATTTTCTGCAGGATGTCGGTCATGGCATTCATTCCCTGGGTTCTTGGTTCGGTGGCGGCGCGCGCAGCACCTTGCGGATGACGAAGGACATGGCCACGCCGACGACGATGAACAGCAGCGACACGCCAAGCACGATCCAGGTACCTGCGTCGCGCCAGATGGGGGCGTCGAGCAGGCTCATGCGGCTTGTTGCGCCAGTCGCTGGGTGCAGGCGGCAAACGCTTCCAGGCGCGCCAGCGCGGCGCCGCTGTCCAGCGCCTGCTGCGCTCGCGCCAGGCCGTTGGCAATGCTGTCGGCCACGCCGGCGGCGTACAGCGCGGCGCCGGCGTTCAGGCAGACGATGTCGCGCGCCGGGCCCTGGCTGCCTTGCAGCACGTCCAGCACCATGGCCTTGGACTCTTCGGGCGTCTCCACGCGCAGCGCACGCGTGCCGGCCATGCGCAGGCCGAAGTCCTCGGGGTGGATCTCGTACTCGCGCACCACGCCGTCCTTCAGCTCGCCCACGCGCGTGCCCGCGCCCAGGCTGATCTCGTCGAGGCCGTCGCGGCCGTAGACGACCAGCGCATGCTCGGCGCCCAGGCGCTGCAGCGCGCGCACCTGGATGCCGACCAGGTCCTCGTGGAACACGCCCATCAGGATGTTGGGTGCGCCGGCCGGGTTGGTCAGCGGCCCCAGGATGTTGAAGATGGTGCGCACGCCCAGCTCGCGGCGCACCGGCGCCACGTTCTTCATCGCCGGGTGGTGGTTGGGCGCAAACATGAAGCCGATGCCGACCTCGGCAATGCAAGCGGCGATCTGCGCCGGCGCGAGGTTGATGTGCGCGCCCAGCGCCTCCATCGCGTCGGCGCTGCCGGACTTGCTCGACACGCCGCGCCCGCCATGCTTGCTGACCTTGCCGCCGGCCGCCGCGATGACGAAGGTGGCGCAGGTCGAGATGTTGAAGGTATTGGCACCGTCGCCGCCGGTGCCGACGATGTCCACCAGATGGCGCGTGTCGGCCACCTGCACCTTGGTGGAGAACTCGCGCATCACCTGCGCCGCGGCAGTGATCTCGCCGATCGTCTCCTTCTTGACCCGCAGCCCGGTGATCAGCGCCGCGGTCATCACCGGCGACAGCTCGCCGCTCATGATCATGCGCATCAGGTGCAGCATCTCGTCATGAAAGATCTCGCGGTGCTCGATGGTGCGCTGCAGCGCTTCTTGCGCGGTGATGGGGTTCATGGTTGTCTCTTGCTGTGGCCGTACGGCGCGGTGCAATGCCTGCGCCCACACTTCACGCCTGTTCCAGAAAATTTTTGAGCATCGCGTGGCCATGCTCGGTCAGGATGCTCTCGGGGTGGAACTGCACGCCCTCGACGGCCAGCGTCTTGTGGCGCACGCCCTGGATCTCGCCGTCCTCGCTGGTGGCGGTCACCACCAGGCAGTCGGGCAGCGTGGCGCGCTCGATGACCAGCGAGTGGTAGCGGTTGACCGTGAACTGGCGCGGCAGGCCGGCGAACACGCCTTTCTCGTCGGTGGTGATGACGCTGGTCTTGCCGTGCATCTGCTGGCCCGCGCGCACGATGCGCCCACCAAACGCCGCACCGACGGCCTGGTGGCCCAGGCACACGCCCAGCACCGGCAGCTTGCCGGCGAAATGCCCGATGGCGGCGACCGAGATGCCCGCCTCGGCCGGCGAACACGGCCCGGGCGAGATGACGATGCGCTGCACGCCCTCGCGCTCGACCAGCGCCACCACGTCTTCGAGCGGCTGCTCGTCGTTGCGTACCACCAGCACCTCGCAGCCCAGTTCGCCCAGATACTGCACGATGTTGTAGGTAAAGCTGTCGTAGTTGTCGACCATCAGGACTTTCATGCGTGCTCCTTTTTGGGCGCCAGTCCCGCGGCGCGCAGGCGCGCCAGTTCGTCGTGCTCGTAGGCGATGCTGCACTCCATCAGCGCGCGGTAGATGCGCTCGATCAACGCCGGGTCGCCCCCTTGCGCCAGCGCCTTGGCGCGCACGCGCTGCACGATGGTCTCGATGCGTGCCTCGTCGCGCACCAGGCTCTCGTCGTTCTTCACGCGCGCGGCCTGGGTCATGTAGCCGCTGCGCTCGACCAGCAGCGGCACCAGCAGATCGTCCAGCGCATTCACGCCGGCGCGCACCTCGGCCATGGTGTTGCAGTGCGGCACTTTGTCGATGGCGCGGGTCATTCCAGTCCTTCCTCTACCAGTTCGGCGGCGCGCAAAAGTGCGCGCGCCTTGTGTTCGGTCTCCTTCCACTCCAGCTCGGGCACAGAGTCGGCGACGACGCCAGCCGCCGCCTGCACGTAGAGCATGCCGTCCTTGACGATGGCGGTGCGGATCGCGATCGCCACGTCCATGTCGCCGGCGTAGCTCAGATACCCGCAGGCGCCGCCGTACAGGCCGCGCTTGGTCGGCTCCAGCTGGTCAATCAGCTCCATCGCGTGCACCTTGGGCGCGCCGGTCAGCGTGCCGGCCGGGAAGGTCGCCTTGAGCACGTCCATGCTGGTCATTCCCTCGTTCAGAATGCCCTCGACGTTGCTGACGATGTGCATCACATGGCTGTAGCGCTCGACGGCGAAGGCCTCGGTCACCTTCACGCTGCCTGTCTTTGCAATGCGTCCGATGTCGTTGCGCGCCAGGTCGATCAGCATCACGTGTTCGGCACGCTCCTTGGGGTCGCCCACCAGTTCCTGCTCGGCCGCCTTGTCCTTCTCGGGCGTGCTGCCGCGGGCCCGCGTGCCGGCCAGCGGGCGGATCGTCACCTTGGTGCCCTCCTCCACCGCCTCCTGGCGCACCAGGATCTCGGGGCTGGAGCCGACGACCTGGAAGTCTCCGAAGTCGTAGAAATACATATAGGGCGACGGGTTGAGCGAGCGCAGCGCGCGGTACAGCGACAGCGGCGCCTGCGTGTAGCGCTTGTGGATGCGCTGGCCCACCTGCACCTGCATGAAGTCGCCGGCGGCGATCAGCTCCTTGGCACGCTCCACCGCGGCCAGGTAGTCGGCCTTGGCAAAGCTGCGCTCGGCCGGGTGGTTTTCGCTGGCCTTGACCTGCGGCGCGCTGACCGAGTAGCGCAACTGCTCCTTCAGCGCGCGCAGGCGTTTTTTGCCGCGCGCGTAGGCTTCCGGCTGGCCCGGGTCGGCGTAGACGATCAGGTAGAGCTTGCCCGAGAGGTTGTCGATGACCGCCAGCTCCTCGCACTGCAGCAGCAGGATGTCGGGGCAGCCGAGCTGGTCGGGCGGGCAGCTGCCTTCGAGCTTCTTCTCGATGTAGCGCACCGCGTCGTAGCCGAAGTAGCCCGCCAGCCCGCCGCAAAAGCGCGGCAGACCCGGGCGCAGCGCCACCTTGAAGCGCTTCTGGTAGTCGGCAATGAAGTCCAGCGGGTTGCCTGCGTGGGTTTCGACCACCTGGCCGTCGGTGACGACCTCGGTGCGTGCGGCTGAGCCAAAGCCGCTGGCGCGCAGCAGCGTGCTCGCCGGCAGGCCGATGAAGCTGTAGCGCCCGAAGCGCTCGCCGCCGACGACGGATTCGAGCAGAAAGCTGTTGCGCCCGTCGCCCGCGCCGCGGGCGAGCTTGAGGTAGAGCGACAGCGGGGTTTCGAGGTCGGCAAAGGCCTCGGCGATGAGCGGAATGCGGTTGTAGCCTTGGGCCGTCAGGCTCTTGAATTCGAGTTCGGTGATCACAGGGGGGAGTCTCCCAGATCGGACGGCCCGCCAGGGGCCGCCGGGTTCATTCGGGCAAAGTGGCCGGGGCTAAAGCACGAACGGCGTGCGCCAGGGCCGCGGGTGCACGCTGGTGGCGCGTGCGCTCAGGCAGTCACGACAGCAGGCCACCGCCAGGGCCAGGCCCCCCGGTCGCTGCGACCTGTGATGAACGTGCGGTGAATGAACATGGGCGCAAAGTGTAGCAAAGCACCCCCCGAACAAACGCCGACCCAGGCAAAAGAACGTTGAATCACCGGCTTACCCGCCTCCAGGGATTTCAACGACATGGCACACTTGTTGATACATTTATTTGCAACCAATACAAACAAAGGGATTTCCATGCGATTCAACGACATCAAGGTCAGTACCCGCCTGGCCCTGTCCTTTGGTTTGGTACTGCTGATCACGGCAGTCATCGCCGGTATCGGCATCTGGCGCCTGCAAACCCTGGCCGCCGAAACCCAGCAGCTGACCAGCACCGACAACGAACGCCTCAGGGCCGCGGTGCAATGGCGCCAGGGCATTGACCAGAACTGGATACGCACGCGCGCCGCCCTGCTGGACCAGGACACCGACCGCCTGGCCGCCTGGAATGCGGAAATGACCGAAACCTCCAAGGGCGTGGATGTGGCGCGCAAGGTAGTGGAGCGATTGGTAGAGTCCGACGAAGGGCGCCGCATGCTCGCCGACATCGACAAGGCCCGGGAGGCCTATCGCGCGCCGCGCGCCGAAATATTCAAGCGCAAGGCCGCGGGCGAAAACGTCGCGTCCCTGGTGGACAGCCAACTCAAGTCCCTGTCCGATGCCTATATTCAGGCTCTGACGACCTTCGAGGCGCGCCAGCTGATGCTGTACGAGCAGACCCGCGACCTGGCCGTGGCCGAGGCCTCGCGCGGGCGCATGATCCTCATCGCCGCCGCGGTGCTGGCCCTGCTGCTGGGCGCGGGCGCGGCCTTCGTGCTGAGCCGCTCCATCACCGCCCCGCTGCAGTTGGCCGTGCACCACGCCGGCCAGATTGCCGAGGGCGACCTGACCCAGCCCATCGAGGCCCAGGGCCGCGACGAGGCCGCCGCCCTGCTGGGCGCGTTGCACCACATGCAGGCCAGCCTGATCCGCGTGGTGGCGGGCGTGCGCGGCAATGCCGAGAGCGTGGCCACGGCCAGCGCCCAGATCGCACAGGGCAACCACGACCTGTCTGCGCGCACCGAGTCCCAGGCCAGCGCGCTCGAAGAAACCGCCGCGTCGATGGAAGAGCTGGGCGCCACCGTGCGCCAGAACGCCGACAGCGCAGCCCAGGCCAACCAGTTGGCCATGACCGCCAGCACCGTTGCGGTGCAGGGCGGCGAGGTGGTCGCCGAAGTGGTGGACACCATGCGCGGCATCAACGAATCGAGCCACAAGATCGCCGACATCATCGGCGTGATCGACGGCATTGCCTTCCAGACCAACATCCTGGCGCTCAACGCCGCCGTGGAGGCAGCGCGCGCCGGCGAGCAGGGCCGCGGCTTTGCCGTGGTGGCCAGCGAGGTGCGCAGCCTGGCCCAGCGCTCTGCCTCCGCTGCCAAAGAGATCAAGCAGCTCATCACCGACAGCGTGCAGCGCGTGGAGCAGGGTTCGCAGCTGGTCGACAAGGCCGGCAGCACCATGAGCGAGGTGGTGCACTCGATCCGCCGCGTCACCGACATCATGGGCGAGATCAGCTCCGCCAGCCGCGAGCAAAGCAGTGGCGTAGCGCAGGTGGGCGAGGCCATCACCCAGATGGACCAGGCCACGCAGCAAAATGCCGCGCTGGTGGAAGAAAGCTCTGCAGCCTCCAGCAGCCTGAGCCAGCAGGCGGGCGATCTGGTGCAGGCCGTGTCCGTATTCAAGCTCGCGGGACATGCCCATGCTGCGGCTCCGCACCCGTCGCCATCAGCCACCGCCACACCGGCGCCGGCCGTCGCGCCGCGCACCATCCCAAAGCGCGCACCGCAAGCCGCAGCGCCCGCCAAACCGACGGTGCGCGCGGCGGGCAAGTCCGCATCCGTGCTGTCCGCGCCTGCCAAGGCGGCCCCGGTCGCTGCCACGCCGGCGACGACTGCCGGGGAGGATGACTGGGAAAGCTTCTGACCCGCGGGCTTCCTGCGCGATCCGCGCAGGAAGCCCGCGCAAGCGCTACTCGACGAGCGCGCAGGCCCACATCGGCACCAGCTCCTGGAGCGCGTTCACGTAGCCGTCGGCGTCCACCGCGCGCACCGGCTCGCCGTGGTTGTAGCCGTAGGTGACCAGCACCACCGGGCAGCCGGCGGCGCGCGCAGCCTGCGCGTCGTTGCTGGAGTCGCCCACCATCAGCACCTGCGCCGGCGCAAAACCAAGCGCCTCGCAGGTCTTGATGAGCGGTATCGGGTCGGGCTTTTTCTGCTCGAATGCGTCGCCGCCGAACACATGGTCGAAAAACCCCGCCAGATCCTTGGCGCGCAGCAGCTGGTGGGCAAACACCGTCGGCTTGTTGGTCAGGCAGGCCAGCGGCAGGCCGGCGGCGCGCAGCGCGGTGAGCCCCTGCACCACGCCGGGGTAGACGCTGGCGTAGCGGCCGTTGATCTCTTCATAGTGGTGCTGATACTGGCGCCAGGCCTGGGGGTAGAGCGCGTCGACCAGCGCGGCGGGCGCGTCGTCGGCGTCGCGCACCTGCAACACCTGCGCCAGCACGCTGCGCAGCAGGTGCTGCGAGCCCTTGCCCACCATGCGCGCGACCTGCTGCGCCTCGATGGCGGGCAATTGCAGGTCGTCCAGCATCAGGCCCAGCGCCTGGACGAAGTCGCCCAGGGTGTCCACCAGCGTTCCGTCCAGGTCGATCATCGCGGCCCGAACGGGCGCGCGGGTGCTGCTTTGCACATCCATCTCCATGTCCTCACTCATGGCGCTACATTGGTAGCAGGTTCAACATACCGACGCTCGAAAACCCTGAGGTTCGATCATGCTTGTGTCACGTCTGTCCCTGATTGTGGCCGCTACGGCGTTCTCATGCTGCGCCGCAGCACAAAACGCCACGCCGGCGCAAATACAGCAGACCTACGCGCGCGACAAGGCCGCTTGCGAGGCACTGGCGGGTGACGCCCGTGCCACCTGCCTGCGCGAGGCCGGCGCCGCCGACCAGGCCGCGCGCGCCGGCCAGCTCACCAGCGCCGACGCCGCCACCTGCCAGGCCAATGCGCTGCGCCGCTGCGACGTATTCAAAAGCCGCGACGACCGCGCCGACTGCCTCGACCGCATGGGCGCAGGCGCCCAGGTCGAGGGCTCGGTGCAGGGCGGGGGCCTGCTGCGCGAGTCGGTGCGCACCATCACGACCCAGCCCTGATACACCCTCTCAGGCCAGCGCCGTGCGCATCGTGTCGATCACCATCTTGTAATCGCTCTTGCCAAAGATCGCGCTGCCGGCGACAAAGGTATCGGCACCGGCGTCGGCCACGCGGCGGATGTTGTCCGTCTTGATGCCGCCGTCGACCTCCAGGCGTATGTCCCTGCCCGAGGCCTCGATGCGCTTTCTGGCGGCCTCCACCTTGCGCAGCGTGCTGTCGATGAAGCTCTGGCCACCAAAGCCGGGGTTGACGCTCATCAGCAGAACCAGGTCGATCTCGTCGATCACCCAGTCCAGCACGTCCAGCGGCATGGCCGGGTTGAAGACCAGCCCCGGCTTGCAGCCGGCGGCGCGTATCGCCTGGACGCTGCGGTGCACATGGCCGGATGCGTCTGGATGGAAGCTGATGTAGTCCGCCCCGGCCTGGGCAAACGCCTGCGCCAGCGCATCGACCGGCTGCACCATCAGGTGCACGTCGATCGGCACCGGCTGGCCCTCGCGCGTGAGCGCGTGGGGCTTGAGCGCCTGGCAGACCATGGGGCCGAAGGTCAGGTTGGGCACGTAGTGGTTGTCCATCACGTCGAAGTGGATCCAGTCGGCGCCGGCGGCGATGACGTCGCGCACCTCCTCGCCCAGGCGGGCAAAGTCGGCCGACAGAATGGAGGGAGCGATGCGGTAGGTAGTGGGACTCATGGCCGCAATTGTCGCAGCCTGAGAGCACGCTCTTACCCCGCATGCCCGTGGTGCCATTACCATTGCCGCCATGGCAGTTTCCCGTTTCGAAGCGCATGTGCGCCCCCGCTTTCTGGCAGACCAGTCGTCTCCCGCCGACGGCGTCTACGCCTTCGCCTACACGATTCGCATCACCAACACCGGCAACCAGGCGGCGCAGCTGATTGCGCGCCACTGGGTCGTGCGCGACGCGCGCGGGCGCGTGCAAGAGGTGCGCGGCCTGGGCGTGGTCGGCCAGCAGCCGCTGCTGCAGCCGGGCGAGACCTTTGAGTACACCAGCGGCTGCCAGCTGCAGACGGCCAGCGGCAGCATGCAGGGCAGCTATTTGTGCGTCAGCAGCGAAGGCGAGACCTTCGACTGCCCGGTCGCCGCCTTCGTGCTGGACGCGATGGCCCAGGACGACGCCGACGCGCCCCCTCACGACAGGGTGCTCCATTGAGCCGCGCCGCCCCCGAGCTGGGCCCGCTGCTGCAGGCCATCGATCCGGCGGCCGCGCCCGCCCAGCGCCACCTGCAACTGATTGCGCTGCTGGCCTGGGTGCGCGGCGACGCGCGCAGCGTCGAAGCCGCGGTGCAGCGCGCCGGCCAGCTGGTCACCGCGCTGGAGCAGTCGGCGCCGCTGCGCATTCGCATGCAGGCCTGGTGGGCCGCGGTGGTGCAGGGACTGGACATCACGACGCTGCTGGCCGACTTCGGCTTTGCCCAGCGCACATCGATGGCCAGCGAGATGATGGAGCGCCTGCGCACCAAGCTGCTGCCCACCAGCCCCGACACGCAGGACGCCAGCGAGCTGTTCATGCTGGCGCTGGGCCACGCGTTCGACGCGCGCTGGCTGGCGGCGCTGGACGCCGATCTGCTCACCCGCCTGCGCCATACGCTGGCGCCCACGCCCGAGCAGGCGCAGGCCAGCGCCAGCCTGTGGCAGCGCGCGCTGCTGGACGCCATCACCTACTGCGCCGGGCAAATCCTGGCGACCGGCTTTGCGCCCGAGCTGCGCCTGCGCATGAGCGACGAGGCGCGCGCCGAGCAGCCGTTTCACGCGCTGGTGCGCGACGCCGAGAGCCTGCGCGTGGAGGTACTGCACCCGCTGCGCACCAGCGACCGACTGGAGCAGGCGGTGGCGCAGCTGCGCGAGCACCTGGACGCCTGCCGCGCCGCGGTCAACACGGTGTATGCGCACTTCGAGGACAACGGCATCTCGGTCGGCCTGGTGTTTCGCCTGCGCCAGCTGCGCTCGCGCATCCTGCGCGTGCGCGAGCTGCTCGAATGCCTGCTGTCCGAGCGCCCGCTGGCCACCGGCGCGCGGCTGCTGTCGCACCTGGTCGTCATCGGGCTGGACCGACGCAGCCTGCGCGCGCTGCTGGCGACCAACTCGTCGCTGCTGGCGGCCAAGGTGGCCGAGCGCAGCGCCGAAACCGGCGAGCACTACATCACGCGCACGCCGCGCGAATACCTGGAGATGGTGCGCATGGCCGCCGGCGGCGGCGCGGTCATGGGCTTCACCACGCTGATCAAGTTCGGGCTGATGGCGCTGCCGCTGTCCATCTTCTTCGGCGGCCTGGCCGCGGGCATCAACTACGCGATCAGCTTCGTGCTCATCCAGCTGCTGCACTTCACCATCGCCACCAAGCAGCCGGCGATGACCGCGCCGGCCATGGCCGCCGAGCTCAAGGACTTGAGCAGCGACGAGGCGGTGGAGGAGTTCGTCGACAAGGTCACCTACCTGGTGCGCTCGCAGGTGGCCGCGGTGCTGGGCAACGTGCTGCTGGTGTTTCCGGCCGGGCTGGCGCTGGCCTGGCTGTACGGCCAGGCGGCGGGCAGGCCAGCCATCGACGCCGGCCACGCGCTCGACACGCTGGCGTCGCTGCACCTGCTCGGGCCATCGCTCTTGTTTGCCGCGTTCACCGGCGTGCTGTTGTTTGCGTCCAGCATCGTCGCCGGCTGGGTGGAGAATTGGTTCGTGCTGCATCGCCTGGACACGGCGATTGCCTACAACCCGCGCGTCACCCGGGCGCTGGGCGCAAGTCGCGCGCAGCGCTGGGGCCACTATCTGCGCGAGAACATCTCGGGCTTCGCCTCCAACACCTCGCTGGGCTTCATGCTCGGGCTGGCGCCGGCCTTTGCCGGCTTTTTCGGCCTGGGGCTGGAGGTGCGCCACGTCACGCTGTCCAGCGGCCAGATGGGCGTGGCCGCCGCATCGCTGGGCCTGCAGGTGCTGCACGAGCCGCTGTTCTGGTGGGCCGCTGCCATGATTCCCTTCAATGGCGCGATCAACGTCATCGTCAGCTTCTATATGGCATTCCGCGTGGCGCTGCGCGCGCACAATGTGGGCAGCGTCGACCGCTCGCGCATCTACCGGGCGCTGCTGCGGCGGCTGTGGCGACATGCGCCGTCGTTCTTCCTGCCCCTGCGCCAGCGCACCCCCGCCGCGAAGGAAACCGCATGAACGCTTGGACTCATTTCTGGCAGCAGTCGGCCGCCGTGCCGCAGCTGGTGGCGCTGCAATGGGCGCTGCTGCTGGCCGCCGCCTGCGCGGGCGGCTACCTGCTGCAGCGCGCCAGCGGCCTGCCCAAGGTGGTGGGCTACACGCTGGTGGGCACGCTGGCCGGCCTGGCCGGTTTTGGCGCGCCGCTGTGGCCGCTGCACGGCATGGCCGCCTTCGTGATCGAGCTGGGCGTGGCGCTGGTACTGTTCGAATGCGCCGGACGCATTCCGCTGCGCTGGTTTCGCCACAACCCCATGGTGCTCGCGCAAAGCCTGGCCGAATCGCTGCTCTCTTTTGCCGCCGTCTACCTGACGATGCGCTGGCTGGCGCTGCCCGCCCAGGTCGCCAGCGCGCTGGCGCTGGTGGCCGTGGCGGCCTCGCCCACAGTACTCACCCGCGTGGTGGCCGACACGCGCGCCTCCGGCCCGGTGACCGAGCGCACCATCGTGTTGTCGACGCTGTCGGCGCTGTACGCGCTGGCCCTGGGCAGCGCGCAGGCGGGCATGGCACTGCACAGCAGCGCCGGCTGGCTGGCCGGCCTGGGCGCGGTGCTCATGGTGCTGGGCGCGTCGGTTGTCGTGGGTGCGGCGCTGGCACTGCTGCTGCGCGCGGCGCTGCGCTTCATGAGTCCGACCAGCGAGAGCACCGCGCTGCTGCTGCTTCTGCTGCTCACGGCGGCCACCGCGCTGGCGCCGGCGCTGGGCGGCTCTGCGCCGCTGGCGGCACTGCTGGGCGGCATGCTGCTCAAGCAGATCCACCCGCGGCCCTGGGCCTGGCCGCGCCAGATGGGCACGGCCGCGTCGCTGGTCACGCTGCTGATGTTCGTGCTGGTGGCCACCGTCGCCGCGCAGGTCGACTGGAGCGCGCTGGTGGCGGGCGCCGTGCTGGCGCTGCTGGTGGCGCGCCTGGCCGGCAAGGCGCTGGGCGTGGGCCTGGCCAATGTCGGCAGCGGCGCCAGCTGGCGCCAGGCGCTGTGGACCGCCGGAGCGCTGGCGCCGATGTCGGCCGTCGCGCTGCTGGTGACCGCGCAGCGCTACGCCGGCGCCACACCGGCGCACGGCGCGCAGATCGCCGCCGTCGCGCTGCCGGCCATCTTGCTGATGGAGGTGCTGGGCGCCATCGCCGCCGCCGTCGCCATCTACAAGGTGGGCGAAAGCGCCAAGCCCTGGGCCGCGCCGGCGCCCACCGACGGCGCCAACGCGCCGGGAGAACAGCCATGAGCCTGGAGGCCTTTCAACACTCCGAGGCGCTGAGCCTGGGCGTGGAGCTGGAGCTGCAGCTGGTCAACACGCACGACTACGACCTGGCGCCGTACGCCGCCGACATGCTGCGGCTGATGCAGAAAATCGACCTGCCGGGCACCGTCGTGCCCGAGATGACCAACAGCATGATCGAGGTCTCCACCGGCGTATGCCAGTCGGCGAGCCAGGTGCTCACCGAGCTCGCGCGCATCCGCGACGCGCTGGTGCAATGCGGCGACAAGCTCAACATAGCGGTAGCCGGCGGCGGCACCCACCCCTTCCAGCAGTGGCACGAGCGGCGCATCTACGACAAGCCGCGCTTCCAGGAGCTGTCCACGCTGTACGGCTACCTGTCCAAGCAGTTCACCATCTTCGGCCAGCACGTGCACATCGGCTGCCCCAGCGCCGACGCCGCGCTCTTGATGCTGCACCGCATGAGCCGCTTCATCCCGCACTGCATCGCGCTGTCGGCATCGAGCCCCTTCGTGCAGGCGCACGACACGCAGTTCGACTCGGCACGGCTCAATTCGGTGTTCGCCTTCCCGCTGTCCGGGCGCGCGCCCTGCGTGCTGACCTGGGACGAATTCAGGCAGTACTTCGAGAAGATGACGCGCACCGGCGTGGTCAAAAGCATGAAGGACTTCTACTGGGACATCCGCCCCAAGCCCGAGTTCGGCACCATAGAGATCCGCGTCTTCGACACGCCGCTGTCGATCGAGCGCGCCGCGCAGCTGGCCGCCTTCGTGCAGTCGCTGGCCGCCTGGTTCCTGGCCGAGCAGCCGTTTGCGCCGCAGGAGGACGACTACCTCGTCTACACCTACAACCGCTTCCAGGCCTGCCGCTTCGGGCTGGATGCGGTCTACGTCGACCCGGCCAGCGGCGAGCACCTGCCGCTGCGCGACCACCTGCTGCAGACCTTCGAGCGCATTGCGCCCCACGCCGAGCCGCTGGGCGCGCTGCCCATGCTGCAGCAGCTCAAGGGCGACGTGCAGGCCGGGCGCAACGACGCGCGCTGGCTGCGCGACGTGATGGGCCGCGAGCAGCTGCTGGCCGAAGTCACGCGCCAGGCGGCGCAGCGCTTTCGCGCGCCCCAGGCCCAGGCTTAAATCCAGATTAATGGGCGAGTTCGACCTCATCGCGCGCTACTTCACGCGCCCTGCGCGCCGCGTGGCGCTGGGCGTGGGCGACGACTGCGCGCTGCTGGCGCCGGCGCCCGGCATGCAGCTGGCCGTCTCCAGCGACATGCTGATCGAGGGCCGGCACTTCTTTGCCGACGTCGACCCCGAGGCGCTGGGCCACAAGGCGCTGGCCGTCAACCTGTCGGATCTGGCCGCCTGCGGCGCGCGGCCGCTGGCCTTCACGCTGGCGCTGGCGCTGCCTGCCGCCGACGAGCGCTGGCTGCAGGGCTTTGCCGGCGGCCTGCTGGCGCTGGCCGACGCGCACCAATGTGAGCTGATCGGCGGCGACACCACGGCCGGGCCGCTCACCATCTGCATCACCATTTTTGGCGAGGTTCCCGCGGGCGACACGCTGCGCAGAAGCGGCGCGCAGCCGGGCGACGACCTGTGGGTCAGCGGCGCGCCCGGCCAGGCACGGCTGGCGCTGGGTGCGCTGCGCGGCGAATGGCAGCTGCCCGCTGGCGTGCTGGCGCAACTGCGCCCGCGCCTGGAGCGCCCGACGCCGCGCGTCGCGCTAGGCCTGCAACTGCGCGGCCTGGCCAGCAGCGCGCTGGACGTGAGCGACGGCCTGCTCGGTGACCTGGGCCACATCCTGCGCGCTTCGGGCGTGGGCGCATGCGTCGATGTCGACGCCGCCAGCGCACCGCTGCGCGTCAGCACCGCGCCCTGGAGTACACAAATGTCCGCGCTGACCCAAGACGATTGGCTGCACTGCGCGCTGGCCGGCGGCGACGACTACGAGCTGCTCTTTACCGCGCCGCCGGCACGCCGCGCCCAGGTGCAGGCGGCCGCCCAGCGCAGCGCCACCGCCGTCACGCGCATCGGCGCCATCACCGCCGAGCGCGGCCTGCGGCTGGTCGACGGCCAGGGGGCGCCGGTGGCCGGCCGCTTCGCTTCGTTCGACCACTTCGCGCCGGCGCGCTGAAAACGCCCAAAGTTACCGATCCACCAGCATCGCCCGCTGCGGGTCATAGCGCATACGCGTAATCGAGCCGTCGCGAATGCACGCCACCGCCTGGTCTATGGCCTGCAGCGGCACCAAAAACCACTCGCACGGCTTGACCGGGTGGCCAAAGCGGTCGGCAATCGCCAGGTCGAGCTGCGCCGGGGCAAAAATGCGGTGCAGCAAGGCTTCCAGCCCGGTGCGGCGTATGCCGGCCAGCTTGTAGGTGGCCACAACCTCCACGTCGGCCAGCAGATAGGTGGCGTCGTGCGCGGCGCCGGCAATGCGCGCCGCCACCTTGCCGCCAGTCACGCCAATCTTGTGGATCAGCGCGCGGTGCTCGGCCACGTAGGGGTTGGACGACAGGCTGCGCAGCACGTAAATGGTGCCGCTCTCGCTGTCGCCCTCATCGATCGCATCGGCAAACAGCGGGCCGGCGTCGGGGTCGGTGATGCGCCGTCCGGCGTCGTCCTTGTACAGCGCGCGCTGCAACGAGCGGCGCAGCAGATTGCTTTCGGTGGCGTTGGAATACACCACGCGCAGGCGCGCATCGTTTTCGCCGTTGGGCGCCTTGAGGGTCTCGCCCACCTCGGCGACGTACACCGTCTGCCCGCCCAGAATGAAGAACTGGCCGGCTTCGATGCTCGCGTCGCGGACAAACGGCCGGGTCTGGCGCACGCCGCTTTTCAATTCCTGCTGCACCTGCTCGAACAAAGGCGCAAAGCGCTCGAAGTCGGCGCAGGGTTCGCGCTCGGCCACCTCCTCGGCCGCCTGCACGCTGGCGTGGCTGCGCACGTGGCGCAAGGTGGTGATCTCCTGCGTGGCATCGGCCATGCCGGCCAGATCGGCCAGCAAGGCGTCGTCATCGGGGTCGTCGGGAGCAGCGCCGTCCGCCGCCTGCACGTATGGATCGCCCTGTAACAAGCCCTGGTGGTCCAGCGGCGCCAGCAGCGCGCGGCAGTCGTCCTGCGCGCGCAGGCGCTCCAGGCGCACGGCGTACAGGCGCTCGAAAATGTCGCCATCGGCCCCATGCCGCGGCGCGCGGCCGTGCTGGGCCACAAAGCGCTGAATGTCCTCGAAGCCCGCCACGATGCGTTCCTCGCGCGCGGTGCGCCCGGTCTTCTTGTCGGGCGCGGCAAAGTCGGCCAGCTCGTCGGCCAGCGCGTCCAGATCCATGTCACTGCTCATAGCGCCCCTCTTTCTTGAAGCGCATGAAGGCGGCCGCGCCCTCGGCCATGCGCTGCTCCCAGGCGTCGCTCGATGCGCTGGCGGGCAGGCGCCCGCGCTCGCGCTTGAACTGCGCGGCCCGCACGGCCAGCGCCCGCGCCTCGTCGGGCGTGAGCTGGGTGCGCCGTGCGCCAATGACGGCCGCCACCTGGCGCAGGCTGTCCTCGCTCATGCTCTTGGCCAAAATGGCGTAGGCCTCGCTGAAGGGGTTGATGCGGTCGATCAAGTCCACGTCCAGCTCGCGCACGTCCATGGCAAAGCGGCGCACGCCGTCGATCAGCGCCGTGCTGCCCGCCGCCCCCACCGCGTCCGCCGTGCCGCCCGCCAGCAACAACTGCTTGGCCTGCTGCGTCAGATTCAGCGCCGCCACGGCGTGCTGGCGCACCGCCTCCTGATCTTCGGCGCTCAGTTCGGGGTATTTATCGCGCACGATCTTGCCCATGCGCAGCTGCGTCAGCTCCTCGGGCACCAGCTCGGTGTCAAACAGCCCGCGCTCCACACTGGTCTTGTCCTGCACGAAGCTGGCAATCACCTCGTTCAAGTCTTCGCGGCAAATGCGGCTGGCCTCGGGGCTGGCGGGCGTGACCAGACCCTTGATCTCGATCTGCATCTGCCCCGTCTCAACGTTGAAGCCCACGTTGCACTGGCCCGGTTGATACCCGCCCTCGCCATAGTCCAGGCTCGGCTGCGGCCCGCTGTCCGCACACTTGGGCCGAAACTCGAAGCGCGGCGCCAGCACCTGCTCCATCAGCAGGCTGGCGGCAATGGCCTTGAGCGTGTCGTTCACCGCCTCGGTCACCAGCTGCGCGCTGGCGTCGGGCTCGGCAATCAGGTTGGTGAAGCGCGCCCGCGCCTTGCCCGGCGCATCGCGCGTGGCGCGGCCGATGATCTGCACGATCTCGGTCAGGCTGGAGCGGTAGCCCACCGTCAGCGCGTGCTCGCACCAAATCCAGTCGAAGCCCTCCTTGGCCATGCCCAGGGCGATGATGATGTCCACGTGGTCGCGGTCGTTCTTGCGCGCCGGGTCTTTCAGTGCGGCGGCCACCTTCTCGCGCCTGGCCGGGTCGTCGTCCACCAGGTCGGCAATGCGCAGCACGCGGCCATCAAGCGTCTTGACCAGCTGAAAACCCGTCGCCGGGTCGCTGCCCTGCCACTGGCCCAGTGCCTCGATGAGATGCTCGACCTCGCGGATCTTGTCCTTGCTGCTCTCGCGCGAGTTGACGCTGGGAATGTGGACGATGGTCTTCTCGCCAGGGTCGAGCACCTTCAGGATGTCGTCGGCATACGAGCCCGAGTAAAAGTAGTAGCCGATGTCCAGCCGCTTCAGATGCGCGTAGCCGCTGAGCTGCTCGTAATAGGTGTAGGTCACGGTGTCAAAACGCGCCTCGTCGGCGGGCGAGAGCACGGCCTCGGCGTCGCCGCGAAAGTACGAACCCGTCATGGCGACGATGTGCGCCCGGTCGCGCTCGATGATCTCGCCCAACTGCGCGCCCAGGCGGTTGTCGGGGTTGCTGGAGACGTGGTGAAACTCATCGACCGCAATCAGCCGCTCATCGAACGCCGCCGCGCCAAAGCGCTCCACGGCAAAGCGAAACGTGGCGTGGGTGCACACCAGCACCCGGTCGTCGCCGGCCAAAAACGCGCCCACGGCGCCCACCTTGCCGCCGTCGTCGGTGCCTGGCGCATCGCACAGGTTCCAGCGCGGCTCAACGCGCCAATCGGCCCAGAAGCCAAATTGGCTCAACGGCGCGTAGTGAAAACTGGCGCCAATGGCTTTCTCGGGCACGACGATCAGCGCCTGCTTCAAGCCCTGGCGGTGCAGCTTGTCGAGCGCGATGAACATCAGCGCCCGGCTTTTGCCCGAGGCCGGCGGCGACTTGATCAGCAGGTACTGCTCGCCCCGCTTTTCAAAAGCGCGCTCCTGCATGGGGCGCATGCCCAGCTCGTTGGCCTGGGCAGAGCGGCCGGTGCGGGCGTAGGTGACGGAAACAGAAGGGACGGCATCGGCGCGGCCTGGATGGAGAGAGGATGGCTCAGTCATGGGACAGTTTTGTGAACCTCATGTTCGATTTCGGGGCCGAATCAAACATGAGGGACAGGGTCATGGTGAAGAAACGCGACTTTCTTGACACAAGGTTCATGGGCTCCCACGCTCATCACCATCGTCGTGCATCAGTTCACGCTCGATCTGCTCGATGCTGGGCAGGCTGGTTTGCAGCTCTGCCGGCAGGGATTCAACCAGCTGGTATTCGGCCACACCCAACGGCTGCCGGTTCTGGCGCAGGGCGTACTCGGCCACCACCTTGTTCTTGGTTTTGCACAGCAGCAGGCCAATGGTCGGATTGTCCTGCGGGTGGCGCACCTGCTCATCCACAGCCGTCAGGTAAAAGCTCAATTGGCCCAGATGCTCAGGCTTGAACTTGCCACCCTTGAGTTCAATCACCACATAGCAGCGCAGTTTCAAGTGATAGAACAGCAGGTCGATGAAAAATTCATCCCCGCCCACATCCAGCAACACCTGCCGGCCCACAAAGGCAAAGCCCGCGCCCAACTCCAGCAGGAAGTCGGTGACGTGCTTGACCAGCGCGCCTTCCACCGCGCGCTCCTGCGCTGCATCGCTCAGACCGAGAAAGTCCAGGCGATACGGGTCTTTCAGCGATTCACGTGCCAGGTCGGACTGTGGCCTGGGCAAAGTCAGCGCGAAGTTGGTATCAGCCTTGCCGCTGCGCTCCAGCAAACGGGTTTCAATCTGCATCACCAACACATTGCGCGACCAGTTGTGCTCGATCGCCTTGGCCGCATACCATTTCCGGATTTCTGGGCCGGGCAGCTTGTCCAGCAAAACCAGGTTGTGGCCCCAGGGCAATTTGTGCAACACCTGCTGCACAAATTGCAGATCGGGCCAGCCCAGGGCGAAAGCACGCATGTACTTCAGGTTGCGGACCGAAAACCCCTGCATCTCGGGAAATGCCGAGCGCAAGTCCTGTGACAAACAGGTCGACCACTCTTGCACCCCAGCCCTGCCGGTCTTGCCGCTCCAAAATGGCGTAGCCGATTCTCCAATACAGCATGACCAGCTCAAGATTGAGCGCTTGGGCCGCGCGCTGCTGGGCGTCATGGATTTGCGTTTTCAGTTCAGCCAGCCAGCCCGCGTAGCCGTCGGGCGCGGGGGTCAGTTTGACGGGCTTGTCACTCATGCCACGCTCCCTTTTTTTGCGTCGGTTTGCCGGGCATCCGGCCCACACCCGCCGCCATCTCGGTATACAGCGCAAACAGTTTTTCCAGCCGCTCGGTGTCGTTCTTGAAGCGCCGGCCGATGTAAATGCGCTCCAGCACCTCGTCATTGCGCTCGTGCGCGGCGCGCAGGTTGGCGGGCATGGCGCCTGGTGCGTACAGCTCGGCAATGGTGGCCGGAAAGTGCTCCTCGCGCGCCAGCAGAATGCCCTCGGCGCAGGCCGTCAGGTCGGCCTTGTTTTTTTCGGTGAGCGGGGGCAGGGGGAAGGTGTTCCAGCCCAGGGTGTTGGAGTAGCGAAAGTCGGTTTTCAGCTTGCCGCAAACGGTGGCGATCCAGACCAAGTGCAGGCGCGAGGCGATGAGGGCGAGGTTCCAGAGGGGGGCGTCGAACAAGCCATACACCGCATTCGAAACGATATCGCCCGGCGGAAGCAATCCGACGGGCAAGTACGCGCGCAACTCGCTTGAATGAATCGGCACAATGAGTACAGCCTCCGCTCCGGTTTGCCGTACCTCACCGAAACGGTAGGGCACATGCGCGAGTTCCTTGGTTGTCGGTCGAGATGACGCCATGCGCTGCAGGTAAACCGCATCAAAACGTTTGGCCAACCAGTCGCTTTTCCGTGCGGCGGCGCTACTGCTCTGTGACACCCAAATACAGCGGCGTTCTTTGCCCTGGATAAATTCTTCCGATCCCACGAACCGCCGGATGTATTGACCGTCCACGCCATGCTTTTGGATGGCATCGTTCGCTTCTTGTGCGGTAAGCAAGAGACCGCCACCATCATTCGGCATGCTTCCGAAGTTCATGGAATTAAGTCCGCTCATGGGTTCTGATTGCGCCTCGACTACGACGTCTGCGCCTGCGACCAGATAGGCGTTGATGTGTTCACACTGGCGTTCGGTTGTTTGGCCATCTTCATCCAGCGTAAACAAGCGGCACGGGCTGCGCAGTTGAGTGCTGATGCCAATGATGGCCACCGTCACCCCGGCGTTGTGCGCCGCCAGGTTGGCCCATTTGAAGCTGGTGTGGGCAAAGTCGATCTGGCAGCCGGTGGAGAAGACGGCCGACCACAGTGGTGCGACCTGGCGGCCTTGGCAGACGGAGTTGGTCGAGACAAAAGCCGCAACGGCGGGCGTTCTGTTGCAGTAGTCGGCGGCCTTCATGAACCAGCCTGCCACATAGTCGAGTGACTTCCACCCCTTGGTGTAGCTCTCAAAAATAGCTTGCAGGTCAGCCTTCTGTTCACCTGTTTGCCCTTGACTTCCCTTGTACGGCGGATTACCGCAAATAAACGTCTCGCCGCCCTCGTTCTCGAAGTCGATCTGCGCCTGGTCAAGCGGCGTTGCAAACAAGTCGTCGGCCGTCAGCCTGACGCCGCTGCCCGTCGGCGGGCAAATGCCCAGCCAGTCCAGGCGCAGCGCGTTGCCGCAGGTGATCCAGTTCTGGCTGGACAGGGGCAGAAAGACCATCAGCGCCTCTTGCTGGCCCAGGTAGCGCTCGTCGCACTGGTATTGCGCAATCACCAGCGCCAGGCGGGCGATCTCGGCGGAAAAGTCGGCCAGCTCGATGCCGCGGAAATTGGTCAGCGGAATGCTGCTCTTGCGCCCGGCCTCGCCGCGCCGTTCATGGATGGCGTGCTCGATCTCGCGCAGCTGCTTGTAGGCAATGACCAGGAAGTTGCCCGAACCGCAGGCCGGGTCGAACACGCGGATGCGGGCGATGCGCTTCTTCAGATTGAGCAGGGTGCGCGGGTTGTCGCCCGCCTCGTCCAGCTTGGCGCGCAGCTCGTCCAAAAACAGCGGGTTCAGCACCTTCAGGATGTTGGGCACGCTGGTGTAGTGCATGCCCAGCTGCCCGCGCTCGCCGTCGTCGGCAATGGCCTGCACCATGGAGCCAAAGATGTCGGGGTTGATGCGCGTCCAGTCCAGGCTGCCGATGTGCAGCAGGTAGGAGCGGGCGATGCGCGAAAAGCGCGGCACGGCCAGGGAACCGGAGAACAGCCCACCGTTGACGTAGGGAAAGGCGTCGGCCCAGGGGCGCAGGCCGCTGCGGGTGCGCTCTTGCAGCGGCGTGTTCATGGCGCAAAAGATGTCGCCCAGCACCTGGTGCGTGTCGCTGGCGTCGCGCGCGCTCATTTGCTCGATGGTGCCGGTAAAGCGCCGCTGGCCGTGAAAAATGCCGGTGTCTTCGGCAAAAAAGCAGAAGATGAGCCGCGCCATGAAATGGTTCATGGCGTGGCGTTGCGCGGCGTGGCCCCAGTCGGGGTTGTCCTTGAGCAGCTCGACGTACAGCCGGTTGAGCCGGCTGGTGGCGCGGATGTCGAAGCTGCTTTCGCGGATTTGCGGCGCGGTGCTGATGCCGGCCAGCGGCAGGAAGAAGCCGAAGTGGTTGGGCAGGTCGGTGAAGGCGCAGGCGATGGTCTCGCCGCCGGCCAGTTCCTCGGCTTCCAGCGTGTCGCCGTCGGTGGCCAGGATGAATTTGGCTTTGGCCCGGGTGGTGGCGGGGCTGGCGCGCAGGGCGGCAAGGGTGGCCGTGACCTGGTCTGGGGCGGCGGTGGCGATGTGGATGTTGTTGCGCTGCAAGACGCCTGCGGGCAGATCCGAGGCGTTGGTGCCGCCCTTGCGCAGACGCTTGAGCGTGGTTTCCTTGTTGCCGAAGGCGGCCAGAAAGGCGTAGGCGAACTCGGCCGGGTCAAAGGGCTGCTCGGCCAGCAGGGAGACGGCCTGTTCAATTTCTACGGGGTTCATGGGCGAGAGGGACGGGAGGGGCGAGAGGCATTGCGGCGCCCATTATTGCGGCCGGCAACCGTGCAATGGCGCGCCGCGCGCCAGAGCAAGGGCAAGGGATGCCCTACATAACCCTCGTGAGTCGGTGCCAGCGTAGATCGGGATGGGAAGCAAAGCGCTTTTTTGCTCCCTCCCCCTTTGGGGGAGGGCTGGAGCGGGGGCCAGCGACGCTGGCTCGGGCATGTGCTTGGCTGCCTGCAGGCAGCCCCCATCCCCACCTTCCCCCAGAGGGGGAAGGAGTCTGAGACAGCTTGCTAATCAAGAAAGCGCACGCGGGTTTTAGAAGTGCTGCCGGCGCTCCCCGGCAGGGGTTGAGCGTGAGCTTGGTATTTGGCGCGGCTGGCGGGGATCGAACCCACGACCCTCGGCTTCGGAGGCCGATACTCTATCCACTGAGCTACAGCCGCTGGGAGCGCACGCGGTGCGCCCGTTTGCTGCGCTGGCATTCATGTGAATATCCGCATGGATATTCACATGAATGCAGGCAGCCGCGCATTATTGCACGCCGGTCACCCTAAATTCGGTAGTTGGATGCGCTTGCCAGTGCCGTGATCGGCGCGCCAGGCAAGGCGCGACGACGCAGCGGGCTACTGCCCGCAAGGAGGAGCAACGCCGCATGGTGTGGCGAGCGCGGTGCTGGCGGGTGCATAGCGCGGTTACCCGCAAGGCGAGCCACGCCGTAATCAAAAAACGCTCTATCCACAAGACCTTATCGGAGGTGGCAAGCGGTCAACTGCCGAATTTAGGGTCACAGCGCAAAGCCCAGGCCGCGCAGATAGGCGTCGACGGCGCCGCGGCCGTGGGCACGCAGGGTGAAGCCGGCATCCGACAGAATCCACGCCTGCAGCAATCCGTCGAACAGCCCCTGCAGGCCGATGGCGGCGGCGGCGATGTCTATGGGCAGCTGCACGCCCGCGTCCAGGCTGGCTTGCTGCAGGTTGCGTGCGAAACGCTCGCGCAGGAGCAGCAGGGAGTCGAGGTGGCGCTCGCGCATGGCGCTGAGCTCGCCGACGTATTCCACGCGAAACATGGCAATTTCAAGCACGCGGCGCAGGTGGGCGTCGCCTTCGACGGTGGCGAAGATGCCGTCGATCATCGCGCGCAGGCACTCGAGCGCAGGCACGCCGGGGGCGGGCTCGACGTCCAGATAGTCCAGCGTCAGCGGCTGGCGCAGGCGCTCCATCACGGCATCGAGCAGGTCGAACTTGTCCTTGAAGTGCCAGTAAATGGCCCCGCGCGTCGCGCCAGCGGCTTGCGCAATATCATTGAGCGAGGCTTTGGAGACGCCTTTTTCATGAAAGACGCATTCGGCCGCATCCAGCAAGCGATTGCGGGTGGCATCGGCATCTTCCTTGGTGCGGCGAGCCATGGTTTTGATGTCTCCGAAAACAGTGAAAGCAGTTGAGTATACATTCACGCATGTATGTATAATTGCGCGCTTTCGAACAATGATCTCCGGGTTTGACCTTATGGCAGGCTTCCGGAGTCTGGCCTCTCAGCCTCTGATGCCACCAAAGGACTTGCATGTTCCGCACCAACAACGCCAACCCTCTGCGCACCGGCGCCCTGGCCCTGTCGGCCGCCGCCGCCCTGCTTCTTGCCGCCTGCGGCCAACGCGACGCTGCCCCTCAGGGTGCGGGCGGGCCGCCACCCGCGCCCCAGGTGGGCGTGGTGACCGTGGCGCCCGCGGCGGTCGGCCTGGTCAACGAGCTGCCCGGCCGTCTGGAGGCGTCGCGCGTGGCCGAGGTGCGCGCGCGCGCCGCGGGCATTTTGCAAAAGCGCACCTTCACCGAAGGCAGCGACGTGAAGGCCGGGCAGACGCTGTTTTTGATCGACAGCGCGCCCTACCAGGCGGCGCTTGAGCAGGCACAGGCGAGCGTCGCGCAGGCGCAGGCCAGCCTGGCGCAAAACCGTGCGCTGGCGCAGCGCTACCAGCCGCTGGTGGCGGTCAATGCCGTGAGCCGCCAGGAATACGACAACGCGGTGGCCGCAGAGAAAACCTCCGAGGCCAACCTGGCCGCAGCCAAGGCGGCGGTGACGACGGCGCGCATCAACCTGGGTTACGCCACGGTGACGGCGCCGATTGCCGGGCGCATCGGCCGCGCACTGGTGACCGAGGGCGCGCTCGTCGGCCAGGGCACGCCGACCGAGCTGGCCGTCATTCAGCAGATCAACCCGCTGTACATCAACTTCACCCAGTCGGCGGCCGACGCGCTCAAGCTGCGCGCGGCCATGGCCAGCGGCAAGTACCAGCAGGCGGGCAAGGGCGCGGCGCAGGTCAGCGTGGTGCTGGAGGACGGCAGCATTTATGCCCACAAGGGCCGCCTGCTGTTTACCGACCTGACGGTGGACGCGACCAGCGGCCAGGTGACGCTGCGCGCCGAAGTGCCCAACCCGCAGTACGACCTGCTGCCCGGCCTGTATGTGCGCGTGCGCCTGGAGCAGGCGCAGGTGGACAACGCCATTTTGCTGCCCCAGCAGGCGGTGACGCGATCGGCCACGGCCGACACGGTGATGGTGGTGGGAGACGGCGGGCAGGTGGCGCCGCGCCCGGTCAAGCTGGGCCCCAGCCAGGGCAGCGACTGGGTGGTGCTGGGTGGCCTCAAGGCAGGCGAGAAGGTGATGGTCGACGGCTTTCAGAAGCTGCCGCGCGTGGCGCCCGGCCAGCCGATGGTCGTCCAGCCCGTGGAGGCGGGCGCAGGCAGCGGCGACACGCTGCCGGCCAAGCCGGCCAATGGCAACGCGGGTGACGGCGCGGACGGTAACGCGGACGGCAGCGCAGGCGCTGGCGCCAGCAAGTCCTGACCCACCGGAGCACGCCCCATGGCCAAGTTTTTCATTGATCGACCCATTTTTGCCTGGGTCATCGCCATCTTCATCATGGTGATCGGCGCGGTGTCCATCACCCAGCTGCCCATTGCCCAGTACCCGTCGGTGGCGCCGCCCACCATTCAACTGTCGGTCGCCTACCCGGGCGCCACCGCGCAGACGCTGGAAGACAGCGTGCTGTCGGTCATCGAGCGCGAGATGAACGGCGCCACCGGCCTGGCCTATATGGAGGCGACGGCGCAGGCCAACGGCACGGGCACGGTGGTGCTCAGCTTCGAGCCGGGCACCAACGACGACCTGGCGCAGGTGGACGTGCAAAACCGCCTCTCGCGCGCCACGCCGCGCCTGCCATCGGTAGTGGTGCAGCAGGGCGTGCGCGTAGAGAAGTCGCGCTCGAACTTTCTGATGTTCACCATGCTCACCAGCGACAGTCCGGACGTGAGCGTGGCGGCGCTTGACGACTACGCCGAGCGCAACGTCGTGCCCGAGCTGCAGCGCCTGCCCGGCGTGGGGTCGGTGACGCACTTTGGCGCCGAGCGCGCCATGCGCATCTGGGTCGATCCGGCCAGGCTCAAGGGACTGAACATCTCGCTCGACCAGGTCAACGCCGCCATCCGCGCGCAGAACGTGCAGGTGTCGGCCGGCAGCCTGGGCGACCTGCCCATTGCCGACGGCCAGATGACGACGGCCACCATCGTCGTGCGGGGCCAGCTGTCGACGGTCGAGCAGTTCGAGGACATCGTGCTGCGCGCCAACACCGACGGATCTTCGGTGCGCATGCGCGACGTGGCGCGCGTGGAGCTGGGCACGCAAAGCTATAGCGGCGGCGCCAACCTCAACGGCAAGCCTGCCGCCGCCATGGGCGTGCAGCTGACCTCCAACGCCAACGCGCTGCAGACGGCCAAGCTGGTCAAGGCCAAGTTCAAGGAGCTCGAACCCTTTTTCCCGGACGGAGTGAGCTACGCCATTCCCTACGACACCTCGACCTTCGTCGCCGTCTCCATCGAGAAGGTGGTCGAGACGCTGGTCGAAGCCGTGGTGCTGGTGTTTCTGGTGATGTTTCTGTTTCTGCAGAATTTTCGCTACACCGTCATTCCGACCATCGTCGTGCCCATTGCCCTGCTGGGCACGTTTGCGGTGCTGCTGGCGCTGGGCTTTTCCATCAACGTGCTGACCATGTTCGGCATGGTGCTGGTGATCGGCATCGTGGTCGACGACGCCATCGTCGTCGTCGAGAACGTCGAGCGCATCATGCGCGAGGAAGGCCTGGCGCCGCTGCCGGCCACGCGCAAGGCCATGGGGCAGATCTCGGGCGCCATCATCGGCGTGACCGTGGTGCTGATCTCGGTGTTCGTGCCGCTGGCCTTCTTTGCCGGCTCCACCGGCAACATCTACCGCCAGTTCGCCGCCACCATGGCAACGTCGATCGCGTTCTCGGCCTTCATGGCGCTGTCGCTCACGCCGGCGCTGTGCGGCACGCTGCTCAAGCCCGTCACGGCCGAGGAACACAATAAAAAGGGTTTTTTTGGCTGGTTCAACCGCTCTTTTGCCTCGACCACGCGCGGCTACGAGTCGGGGCTGGCGCGGCTGATTCGCCGCAGCACCCGCATGATGGTCATCTACGCGGCGCTGATCGGCGCGGTGGTGCTGGTCTACAACCGCCTGCCCACGTCCTTTCTGCCCAATGAAGACCAGGGCTTTCTGGTGGGCAACGTGCAGCTGCCGCCGGGCGCCGGCCAGGCGCGCACCGAGGCGGTGATGTCCGAGGTCAGCACTTACATGATGGCCCAGCCCGAGGTGGCCAACGTCGTCACCGTGGCCGGCTTCTCGTTCTCGGGCCAGGGCCAGAACATGGGTATTTCCTTCATCACGCTCAAGGACTGGAGTGAGCGCCCTGGCCCGGCGCACTCGGCCGAGGCCGTGGCCGGCCGCGCCACCGGCGCGCTGTGGGGTGTGCGCGACGCCTTCATCTTCGTCGTCAGCCCGCCGGCCATCCCCGAGCTGGGCAACGCCGCGGGCTTCACCTTCCGCCTGCAAGACCGCTCGAGCAAGGGCCACGACGCGCTGATTGCCGCGCGCAACCAGCTGCTGAGCATGGCCGCGCAGAGCAAGGTGCTGGACGGCGTGCGCCCGGACGGCATGGAGGATGCGCCGCAAATGCAGATCCAGATCGACCGCGAAAAGGCCGCCGCGCTGGGCGTGGGCTTTGACAGCATCAGCAGCGCGCTGTCGACGGCGCTGGGCTCGAGCTACATCAACGACTTCCCCAACCAGGGACGGCTGCAGCGCGTCGTGGTGCAGGCCGACGTGTCGGCGCGCATGCGCCCCGAGGAGGTGCTCGATATTCCCGTGCTCAACAACAAGGGGCAGGTGGTTCCGCTGTCGACCTTTGCCTCCACGCACTGGATCACGGGCGCCATGCAGACGGTGCGCTACAACGGCTATCCGTCGATGAAGATCGCCGGCGCCGCCGCGCCGGGCTTCAGCACGGGAGACGCCATGGCCGAGATGGAGCGCCTGGCCGCCCAGCTGCCCGAGGGCTTTGGCTACGAGTGGACGGGCCAGTCGCGCGAGGAAAAGCTCGCCGGCGGCCAGGCCATGGTGCTGTATGCGTTCTCGCTGCTGGCGGTGTTCCTGGCACTGGCGGCGCTGTATGAGAGCTGGTCGATTCCGTTCTCGGTGATGCTGGTCGTGCCGCTGGGCGTGCTCGGCGTACTGCTGGGCACGCTGCTTCGCGGCATGGACAACGACGTGTATTTCCAGATCGGCCTGATCACCATCATCGGCCTGTCGGCCAAGAACGCCATTCTGATCATCGAGTTCGCCAAGGACTTGCAGGCCCAGGGCAAGAGCGTGGTGGCCGCGGCGCTGGCGGCGGCGCACCTGCGCTTTCGCCCCATCATCATGACGTCGCTGGCCTTCACGCTGGGCGTGATGCCGCTGTTCCTGTCCACGGGCGCAAGCTCGGCCAGCCAGCGCGCCATCGGCACCGGCGTCGTCGGCGGCATGGTGAGCGGCACCCTCCTGGCGGTGATCTTCGTTCCGCTGTTCTTCGTCGTCGTGCGCAGCATGTTCAAGGGCAGCACACGCCAGCATGAGCACGACATGAAAATGGCACAGCACCACGAAAGCACCGAATGAAAGCCCTCATGCCCTCTTCTTTCATGCACACCGCGCCTCGGCTGACCGCCCTGGCCGCGGCCGCCCTGCTGGCCGGCTGCAGCTTCATTCCGACCTATGAGCGCCCGGCCGCCCCGCTGCCCGCCGGCTACACCCTGGCCGGCCCTGCGCTGGCTGCCGACGCCCCGGCGGCCACGGCCATCGACTGGAAGGATTACTTCACCGACGCGCGCCTGCAGCGCCTGGTCGGCATGGCGCTGGCCAACAACCGCGACCTGCGCGTCGCCATGCTCAACGTCGATCAGGCGCGTGCGCAGTTCCAGATCCGACGCGCCGATCAATTCCCCACCGTGAGCGCACTGGCCAATGCCACGCGCCAGCCCAACACCTCCGGCCAGTACGCCAACCAATTCCAGGTCGGCGTGGGCATCACCGCCTGGGAGATCGACTTCTTCGGCCGCATCGCCGCGCTCAAGGAGCAGGCGCTGGCGCAGTACCTGGCCACCGACGAGGCACGCAAGTCGGCCCAGATCAGCCTGGTTTCGGCCGTCGCCTCGGGCTGGCTGACGCTGTGCGCCGACGAGGAGCTGCTCGACCTGTCGCGGCGCACGCTGCAAACGCGCGAGCAGTCGCTGCAGCTCACCCGCCTGCGACTGGACAACGGCATCAGCTCCGAACTCGACTACGCGCAGGCGTTGAGCCTTGCGCAGTCGGCGCGCGCCACGCTGGCGCAGCAGCAGCGCCAGCGCCTGCTCGACGAGAATGCGCTGGTGCTGCTGCTCGGCCAGGCGCTGCCCGAGGACATCCGCGCCAGCCTGACCAGCGCGCGCCTGGAGGACAACTCGCCGATGCAGCCCCTGCCCGTGGGCCTGCCGTCGGATCTGCTGACGCGGCGCCCGGACATCCGCATGGCCGAGCAGCAGCTGATCGGCGCCAATGCCAACATCGGCGCGGCGCGCGCGGCCTTTTTCCCGCGCATTGCGCTGACCGCGCAGTTCGGCTCGGTCAGCTCCGAGTTGTCGGGCCTGTTCAAGAGCGGCAGCTGGGCGTTCTCGCTTGCGCCGCAGGCGGCCTTGCCGATTTTTGACGCCGGGCGCAACCAGGCCAATCTGGACGCCGCCATGGTGGGCCGCGACATTGCGCTCGCGCAATACGAGAAGTCCATCCAGAGCGCTTTTCGCGAAGTCTCCGACGCCCTCGCCGGCCTGGACACGCTGCGCCAGGAGATCGACGCGCAGACGGCCCTGGTCGACGCCAACCGCCGCAGCCTGGAGCTGGCCGACCTGCGCTACCGCAACGGCGTGGCCAGCCACCTGGATCTGCTGGACGCGCAGCGCTCGCTGTTCGGCTCCGAGCAGGCGCTGGTGGCCGCGCGCCTGCAGCAGCAGCTCAACCAGGTGGCGATGTACAAGGTGCTGGGCGGCGGCTGGACGCAACAACCCCAAGGCGAGGAGGACGCACCCCAGTCATGAAGCTGCTGCGCGCCGGGGCACTTCTATAATCGGTGCCCTGTTGATGTAACGCAAAACAAACCGAGGACACCATGAGCACCCCACACGACCAAGCCCACACCGGCCCCATCAAGACTCCTCAGCAATTGCTGGCCGGCGTTGTGCTGGGTTTTGTGCTGCCCATCTTCATCATCATCGGCCTGGCCGTGTACGTCACCTCCGCGCCCAAGCCCGGAGCCGGAGCCGGCAACATGGAAATGGCCATCGCCAAGCGCATCCAGAAGGTCGGCGACGTCACGATCGCCGTCGACGAGGCCGACCGCCCGCTGCATTCGGGCGAAGAGGTCTTCAAGGCCCAGTGCGCCGCCTGCCACGCCACTGGTGCGGCCGGAGCGCCCAAGTACGGCGACGCCGGCGAATGGGGCCCGCGCATCAAGACCGGCTACGACACCCTGCTGAACGCCGCGCTGCACGGCATGGGTGCCATGCCTCCGCAAAGCGGCGGCCAGTTCAACGAGACTGAAATCGCCCGCGCGGTGGTCTACATGGCCAATGCCGGCGGCGCCCAGTTCGACGAGCCCCAGGCACCTGCCGCGGAAGACGGCGACAAGGCGGCCGACGCCAAGTAATTCCGTTTTTATATCAATCGAGTACGCGAAGGTGAAGCGCAGACAGTG
>PGEI01000212.1 GCA_002894305.1 Comamonadaceae bacterium CD01 | reverse complement strand
CCCTTTTTAGACCAATTCAGCCTCGCCCTGGCTTAACTGATCGGCATTGCGCCAAGGCGGGTTTTTCAATGAACCAGCCGCAACCATCAAGGCAGCAGCAGCACCTCGACGCGGCGCGCTTCGGCGTTGCTTCCGTCGGCCAGCGTCTGTTCGGGCTTTTGCAGCACGACGCGGTCTTCGGCTACGCCAAGTGCGACCAGCGCGTCGCGCACGGCGATGGCACGCTGCTTGGCCAATTCTTCGTTGCGCGCGGCGTCGCCGGTTGCGTCGTGAAAGCCCGACACCTGGGCCGATCCACCGGCCTGCACACCTTCGACGATGGCGGCCAGCGCTTCGTTTCCGCCCTGCGCAAGGTCGGCCTTGCCGGTGGCGAAGTAGAACTTGACCACGCCGTCTTCAACAACCACGCGCGACTCGTCGGCGGCCAGCTCCAGCAGCTGAACCGCGTCCGCCGCACCGGCTGCGGCAAAACCTGCCTGTTCGGCCGGAGCATGGGCGATGCCGCGCTGGTAGACGACGACGCCGACGACGGTCGAGACCACCAGGGCAATCAGGGCAAAAAGAAACCCGAGGGCAAAGCGCTCCTGGCTGTCGTCGTCGGAACGGTTCAGGGACATGGCGAAAAACTCCGTGAATAATGGCTGTTGGATAAAACCTGAGCATTGTAAATACTTGCCATGCAACCGATGGCCTCAGCCTCCCTCTTGCACCCTCCAACCACGCCCCTTCCGCCCCACCGTACGCTGGAACACCAGCTGGCGCACTGGCGGCGCCAGCGCGGCGACCTGTGGGTGTTTGGCTATGCGTCGCTGATCTGGCGTCCCGGCTTTGCCTACGCGGAGCGCCGCCCGGCGACGGTGCACGGCTGGCACCGGGCGCTGAAGATGTGGAGCCGCGTCAACCGCGGCACGCCCGACTGTCCGGGCCTGGTATTTGCGATGCTGCCCGGCGGCAGCTGCCGCGGCATGGCCTACCGCATCGAGCGCGCCCAGGCCGACGATGTGCTGCAGCAGCTGTGGCAGCGCGAGATGCCGCTGCCCGTCTATGACCCGCGCTGGCTGGCCTGCCAGACCGCCCAGGGCAGCGTGCAGGCGCTGGCGTTCACGCTGTCGCGCAGCAGCCCCAGCCATACCGGCGTGCTGCGCGACGACGACCTGCGCCGCATTTTCGGCCAGGCCAACGGCATTTACGGCAGCACGCGCGACTACGCCGAGGCGACGCACGCCGAACTTGAGCGCATCGGTATCCACGACCGTGCGCTGCAGCGCGTGATTGCCGCAACACGCCCCACCAACAAGGAAAACAGCCAACCATGACCACCACCCCCGTGCCCACCGCGATTGCCGACTTGCGCACCAGCTACGAGCGCGCCGAGCTGAGCGAGCAGGCCTCCCACGGCGACCCGCTGCTGCAGTTCGACCAATGGTTCAAGGAGGCGCTGTCGGCCCAGGTGCCCGAGCCCAACGCGATGACTCTGGCCACCGTGGGCAGCGACTTGCGCCCGAGCACGCGCATCGTGCTGATCAAGGGCTATGACGCCGACGGCATCGTCTTCTTCACCAACTACGACAGCCGCAAGGGCCGCGAGCTGGCGGGCAACCCGTTTGCCGCTCTGCAGTTTCACTGGATAGAGCTGGAGCGCGTGGTGCGCATCGAGGGGCGTGTGGAGAAGATCGGCGCCGAGCAAAGCGACCAGTACTTCAACAGCCGCCCGCTCGATTCGCGCATCGGCGCCTGGGCCAGCCCGCAAAGCCAGGTGATTGCCGGGCGCAGCGTGCTGGTGGCCAACGCCGCCAAATACGGTGCGCAGTTCCTGCTCAAGCCGCCGCGCCCGCCGCACTGGGGTGGCTTCTGCCTGCAGCCCGACCGCTGGGAGTTCTGGCAGGGGCGCAAGAGCCGCCTGCACGACCGCCTGCGCTACCGCCTGGACGGCGACGCCTGGGTGCGCGAACGGCTGGCGCCCTGACCGCACCCCGGCTGCGGCCGCGGCTGGGACTGCCCGCGTCAGAACGTCGCCCTGACCCCGACCGTGACGTTTCGCCCCATCAGCGGCGCCGCGTTCTTGATGAAGCTGGTGTGTGCATATGCCAGCCGGTCGGTGAGATTGTTGGCCTTCAGGTACAGCTGCCAGGGCATGCCGCCCGCAAACCGGCTGTTGTAGGCCAGGCCCAGGTTGAGCATGCCGTAGCCTGGCGTGGCCGTCTCGAACGCGGCCACGCGCCGCTGGCGCGCCACCTGCACCCATTCGATCTGGCCGTCCCAGGCATTCCACGCTGCGTCAAGGCGCAGGCCGGCGCGGGCGGGCGCGATGCGCGGCAGCCGGCCGCCGCCGTCCAGCCGCGCGCGTACCACATCGCCAAACAGCGTGGCGCCCAGGTGCCGGTTCAGACGCTGGCGCACCTGGCCTTCGGCGCCGGTGAAGCTGGCGCCGGCCTGGCCGTACTGCAGCAGTTGCAGGCCGTCGTGCTCGTCGAGCGTGCGGCCGTAGATGTAATTGCGCACGCGGTTGTGGAAGACGCTGACGCTGAAGGTGGTGCTGCCGCTGGTCTTCTTCAGGCCCAGGTCGATGTTGCGCGCGGTCTCTGAGCGCAGGTCGGCATCGCCGCGCTCATACGTGCTGGTGGCCATGTGCAGTCCGCGCGCGTACAGCTCCTCGGCCGACGGAGCGCGGCTGGCGCGGGTGAGCGACGCACCAAACTGGTAGCCGGGCGTGAAGCGCCACACGGCGCCCAGCGAGGCGGACGTGCCGTGGTGGCTGCGCTCGATGCCGCTGACCTGCGCCCGGGCGGTCTGGCGGTCGTGGCGCAGCGCGGCCTCGAAGCGCCAGTCGCCCATGCGGTACTCCTCCAGCAGGAACAGCCCGGTGCGCCGCGTGACCGTGGGCTCCACGTAGGCTTCCTCGCCCTGCGCGCTGAACTTGCGCCGGGCCGCCTGCAGCCCGACCATGCCCTTCAAGCCTGCCAGCGGCTCGTGCTGCAGCTCCATGCGCGCGTCGTAGGCCTTGTTCCTGAAGGTGGTGGCGATGGCGCCGTCCTCCACCTCGTCATGCACATAGTCCGTCACGCCCGCGCGCAGGCGCAGGGTCGAGAAGCCCGCGAACGGGTTGCGCAGCTCGCTCCGGACGTCCAGGCGCTCGCTGCGCAGATCGACCGCGGGCACGTCGCCGTGCGCGTGGTCATGCTCGTCGTCATCGTCGTGATCGTGGCCGTGCGCGCCGCAGTGCAGGTGGTCGCCATGGGTGTGGCAGCCCTCGAAGCCGTGGTCGTGGCCCGGCAGGCCGTAGTTGGCGGTCTGGCGCGTGTAGGCAGCGCCCAGGTAGCCGTTGTCGCCCACCCACGACAGACCCAGGCTGCCGGTGTCGGTGCGGTTGAAGCTGCCCGCTACTTTGCGGCGGGCATCGCCCTCGGGCGCCCAGCCTTTGCCGGCGCGGTAGTCGCCGGCGTCGCGCGCCGCGACCTCCACGTGCACGGCGAGGTGGCCCGCGCCGCCGGTCAGCGCGAAGGCGCCCGCCCCTGCGCGCGCGCCGCTGCCGGCGCGCAGTTCGGCGCTGCCCTCGTAGCCTTTTTCCGGAACGGCCGTCGGCACCTTACCGTCGAGCACGTTGACCACGCCGCCCACTGCGCCGTCGCCGTACACCAGGGCGGACGGTCCGCGCAGCACTTCGATCTGCGTGGCAAGCAGCGGCTCGGAGACCACTGCGTGGTCGGGGCTGACGGCGGAGGCGTCGTGCAGTTCGGCGCCGTCGGAGAGCACCTTGACGCGCGGGCCGTCCATGCCGCGGATGATGGGGCGGCTGGCACCGGCGCCGAAGTGGCTGCTGGCGATGCCGGGCTCGCTGTCCAGCGTTTCGCCCAGGGTGGCCTCGCGGCGACGCACCAGGTCATCGCCTTCGAGCACGGTCACCGGAACGGTCATGTCGCCCGCGCCCAATTGCAGGCCGCTGGAGGACACGGTGACCTGCGGCAGCGTGGCGATGCTGGGGCGCGGCTCGTCGGCCGACGCGGCCGATGCCAGCGCCAGCAGCGCTGCACACGCCAGCGGATGGCGGACGGTGGGGACGCGGGAAGAAACGGGGAAAAGAGTCGTCGTCATGAGAATGCGGATCCATTGGGTGCACGCCTGCGGCGCGCGCACGGGCGCGCTGCGCGCAGGGCGTGTGAATGCAGGCAAGCACTCCAGCCCTTGCCTGGCAAGCGCTGGTGGCTATCGGATAAGGAATTTCGAGGAGCGCTGGCGCGATGCAGCGGCTCCGGGAGGCCTGACCATCAACCTGGTGGCTAAGCGAGGTGTCGATGGCCGGGCAACAGCACGGCAAGGCGCCTCCACGGCGTCACGCGGTCAAAGGCGTCTCATTCCATTTTTCAATCAATCGGGTACGCGAAGGCGCAGCGCAGACA
>PGEI01000211.1 GCA_002894305.1 Comamonadaceae bacterium CD01 | reverse complement strand
GCCTTGCCCTGGGCGCGAATCCATCGCTTTCATTGTGTTCCTCTACTTCTAGGTCGCTGTACTAGAAACCAAGCCATGAGCCTCGTTCAGCGCCTGCCTGAAGGCCCTCTCGACATCGTCGGCGACATCCACGGCGAGATCGCTGCGCTGGAGCAACTGCTTGTCCACCTGGGCTACGACCGCGCGGGCAGGCATGCCGAGGGGCGCCGCCTGGTCTTCGTCGGCGACTTCTGCGACCGCGGCCCCGACAGCCCCACGGTGCTGCGCCTCATCCTGCCGATGCTCGCCAGCGGCAAGGCCCTGGCCGTGCTGGGCAACCACGAGATCAACCTGCTGCGGGGCGACCCCAAGGACGGTTCGGGCTGGTACTTCGACAGCCGCGCCGCGTCCGACCAGGCCAAGTACGCGCCGTTTGCGCGCATGTCCATGGACGATGCGCCGGCCATGCTGGCGCAGCTGGGCCAGCTGCCGATCGCCCTGGAGCGGGACGACCTGCGCGTGGTGCATGCCGCCTGGCTTGGGCCGCAGATCGCCACGGCACGCGGCCTGGCCATGGGCAGCGCGCGCAGCGCCTACGACCGGTTCGAGGACGTGGCAGCCCGCCAGGCCCAGGCCAGCGACGTGGCCAGCCGCATGCAGGACGAGCGCCGCCAATGGCCCCACAGCCTGGAAGATCACGGCCAGCAGCCGCCCTTCCTGCCCGCGCACAGCGAGCGCGAGCTGGGCAAGTCCATGGTCAACCCGCTCAAGGTGCTGACCGCCGGCGTGGAGCGCGAATGCCGCAACCCGTTCTACGCGGGCGGCAAATGGCGCTTCGTCCAGCGCGTGGCCTGGTGGAACGAATACGACGGCGCCCAGGCCGTCATCGTCGGCCACTACTGGCGCCGGATCGTGCCCGGCGATGCGGCAGCCCACGGGCCGCAGGCCGAAAACCTGTTTGGCCACACGCCGCCGCTGGCCTGGCATGGCCTGCGCGGCAATGTGTTCTGCGTGGACTATTCCGTCGGCGGGCGCTGGGTGGCGCGCCAGCGGGGCGAGGATCCGGACCGCCGCTTCAAGCTGGCCGCCATGCGCTGGCCCGAGCGCGAGCTGGTGTTCGACGACGGCGGGCGCCTGGCGTCGCAAGGCTTTGGCGTGCCTGCCGCGGCACGGTAGGAGGCACACACGCCATGCACCTGGGTCTTGCCGCCAACCGTCTGCACCACCAGACCGAAGACGCCGCATTGTTCGCCTTGCTGCGCGCCTGCGAGGCGGGCATGCGCGAGCTCGGGCTCGGCCTGCATGCCGTGGGCCGCACCTATGACGCGATTGCCGCCGCCGGCATGCTGCGCGGCTATGCGCCGCTGGTGCGCTACCCCTATGGGCGCGACGGGGGGCTGATGAAGCTCGTCGCCGAGGTGGTGGGCATGGCGGAGCCGGGGCGCACGCTGGACGGCGCCATCTATCTCATCGACCCGGTGGATCCGTCGTCCGTCTTTCCCGAGGCGCTGGCGCTCAAGCGCCAGTGCGTGATCCAAGGCAAGCCTTTTCTGGGCACCGTGGCCGGCGCGCGCGACTGGGTGGAGATGGAGCGCATGCACGCGGGGCTGGCGCCCGACCCCAATGCCGATCGCTTTCACGACTACGGCGCGCAGACCCTGGCGCTGATTGCGCACGACGCGATGAAGGGCGCCATGCTGGACTTCGCCGCGGGCAACTTCGCGCTGCTGTCGCGTTTTGGCAGGCGCGTGGCCACGGGCACCACGGGCCAGCGGCTGAACGAGCTGGCCTGGAGCCAGGGCTGGCCTGCGGGCACGCCCTGGGTCGATCGCTACAACAGCGGTCCGCTGGGCGGCGACGCGCAGATCGCCGACCTGGTGCTGGAGCGCCGCTGCCAGCGCGTCATCTTTTTCGAAGACCCGCATGTGGCCCGCCAGCACGAGGCCGACATCCAGCTGCTGGAGCGCGCCGTCGCCACGGCCACGCACGATGCGGTGTGCGCCACCGCGCCCCGGGTGGCGCAGCGCTGGTGCGACGCGGCGCTGCTGCGGGGTGCGCGCGTCGCAAGGTGATGATGCGCCGCGCGGCCGTCGTGCTTTGCATGGCCCTGGCGGCAACGTCCGCGCTGGCGTTGCCGGCATTCGACGAAGTGCGCGCGCAGTGGCGCTCGTCCGAGACGCAGGTGCTGTCGCGCGAGGGCGAGGTGATCGAGCGCGTGCGCACCGACGCCAGCGTGCGCCGCGGCCGGTGGCTGCAGCTGGCCGAGGTGTCGCCCGCACTGCGGCGCGCCCTGGTGCTCAGCGAGGACAAGCGCTTTTACGCGCACAGCGGCGTCGACTGGGCCGCGGTGTCGGCGGCGGCCTGGGGGCGGCTGTGGCACGAGCGCACGCGCGGTGCGTCAACCATCACCATGCAGCTGGCCGGCCTGATCGACGATGACCTGGCGCTGCGCGGCGGGGGCCGGAGCATGGCGCAGAAGCTGGAGCAGGCGGTGGCCGCGCAGGTGCTCGACCGGCGCTGGCGCAAGGACGAGATCCTGGAGGCCTACCTGAACCTGGTGCCGTTTCGCGGCGAGCTCGTCGGCATCGACGCGCTCAGCCGCACGCTGTTTGCCAAGGCGGCGCACGGGCTGGACGCGCAGGAGAGCGCGCTGGCCGCGGCGCTGGTGCGCGCGCCCAACGCCCGGCCGCGGCTGGTCGCCCAGCGCGCCTGCGGCGTGCTGCGCCTGATGCGCACCGGTCAACCGGTGGACTGCGCTGCGCTTGAGCTGCTGGCCGAGGGCGCGCTGCGCCGGCGCGCCTGGCCGGCCAGCGACGGGATTGCGCCGCACTTTGCCCGCCAGTGGCTGCGCGGCCAGCCGGCCGAGGGCGCGCGCAGCGCGTTGAGCGCGCCGCTGCAGCGCTTTGCGCAGGCCACGCTGGTGCGCCGCCTGCGCGAGCTGGCCGGGCGCAACGTGCACGACGGCGCCCTCGTGGTGCTGGACAACGCCAGTGGCGAGGTGCTGGCCTGGGTGGGCTCGTCGGGCAGCCTGAGCGACGCGGCCGAGGTGGATGGCGTGCTGGCGCTGCGCCAGCCCGGCTCCACGCTCAAGCCTTTTCTGTATGCGCAGGCAATTGCGCAAAAGCGGCTGACGGCCGCATCGCTCATCGAGGACTCGCCCGCGCAGATCGCCGCCGGCGGCGGCCTCTATATCCCGCAGAACTACGACTTGCGCTTCAAGGGCTGGGTGTCGGTGCGCACCGCGCTGGCCGCATCGCTCAACGTGCCGGCGGTGCGCACGCTGGTCATGGTCACGCCCGACGCGTTCTTCGAGCAGCTGCGCATGCTGGGCATGGGCTTGCCCGAGTCGGGCGGCTACTACGGCTACAGCCTGGCGCTGGGCAGCCCCGAGGTGCGGCTGCTGGATCTGGCCAACGCCTACCGGGCGCTGGCCAGCGGCGGCGTCCTCGCTCCGGTGAGCCTGCAGGCGCTGGATGCGCAGGCGCCGCTGCCCCGCGGGCAGCGGGTGCTGGACGCGGCGGCGGCCTTCATCGTCGGCGACATCCTGGCCGACGCCAATGCCCGCGTGGTCACCTTCGGGCCGGCCAGCGTGCTGGACACGCGCTTCTGGAGCGCGGTCAAGACCGGTACCAGCAAGGACATGCGCGACAACTGGGCGCTGGGCTGGTCCGGGCGCTACACCGTCGGCGTGTGGGTGGGCAACGCCAGCGGCGCGCCGATGCACGACGTCAGCGGCACCAGTGGCGCCGCGCCCATCTGGGCCGACGTGATGCGCTGGCTGCACGCGCGCCAGGGCAGCAGCAGTGCGCCCACGCCGCCCGCGGGCGTGGTGCAACAGCCGGTGCGCTTTGCAGATAGCGATGGCGGCGCGCTGGAGGCTGCCCGCAGCGAATGGTTTGTGCAGGGAACGCAGCAGGCGGTGTTTGCGCTGCAGCGCCCGGCGACAAAGGTGGTGCAGGCCGGGGGCGGGCAGGCGCTGTCGGCGCGCATCACCGCGCCGGCCGACGGCACCATCGTCGCGCTCGACCCGGATATTCCGCCAGAAAGCCAGCGCTTGTTCTTCGAAGCATCAGGCCAGGGCGCGCTGCACTGGCGCATCGACGGGCGCAGCGTGGGCCAGGGCGCGCGCCTGGCCTGGCTGCCATGGCCGGGCCAGCACCGCGTGCAGCTGGTGGACGCGGGTGGGCGGGTGCTGGACGAGGTGGGCGTGCAGGTGCGCGGCGCGGCGGCAAAACGGCAGCCACCGCAGCGGGGCGGTGCGCAGTGACGTTGGGTGCGGCATATCGGCCAGGGGGGCTGGCCTCCGGCGTCCCGGGCACACCGTGGGAGCGGCGCCCTCGCCGCGCTGGATGCGCCAGTGGCCTGCGGAGGGCGAGGAGATCGTAAGCACGCTCTTATTCCATTTCCATATCAACCGATTACTTTGTCGGCTTCGCTTGTCG
>PGEI01000210.1 GCA_002894305.1 Comamonadaceae bacterium CD01 | reverse complement strand
GCCCAACCGCGGCAAACCTTTGTTGCCCCCGCCACCCGCGCGGTGGACTATGCCGCCTACGTCGAGGCCTGGCGCCGACGCATCGAACTCATCGGCACCGAACACTATCCACCCGAGGCGCGCGGCAAAATCTATGGCGAGCTGCAGCTCACGGTCTATATCCGCCGCGACGGCCAGCTCGACCACCTGGAATTCGACCGCCCATCCAGCCACGCGGTGCTCAACAGCGCGGCGCGGCGCATCGTCGAGCTGGCGGCGCCGTTTCCGCCGCTGCCGACACAGCTGGCCCGGCAGACCGACGTCCTGGCCATCACCCGAACCTGGCACTTCACCCGTGGCGGCCTGAGCACGGAGACCCCCTGATGCGCGGGCGCCGCGTGCTGACCGCCGCGCTGCTCGTCGCGCTTTGCGCCGTATTCCTGTACCAGGTGGGCCTGTTCGGCATGGTGGTCTGGTTCAAGTACCGCAATCCGGGTTTCACGCCCGTCATGCAGGACACCCTGCAGGCGCTGCGCATGGACGACCCCAAGGCGCGGCTGAGCCATCAATGGGTGCCCTACGCCCAGATCAGCCCCCAGCTCAAGCGCGCCGTCATTGCGTCCGAAGACTCGGGTTTCGTCGAGCACGACGGGGTGGAATGGGACGCCATCCGCAAAGCCTGGCGCTACAACCAGCGCCAGGAGGCACGCGGGCGCGGCAAGCGCCGAGGCGGCTCGACCATCACCCAGCAGCTGGCCAAGAATCTGTTCCTGTCCAACTCGCGCAATTATCTGCGCAAGGGGCAGGAGTTGATTCTCACCTACATGATCGAGCTGGTGATGGACAAGCGCCGCATCCTGGAGCTCTACCTGAACGTGGCGCAATGGGGCAAGGCCACCTTCGGCGCGCAAGCGGCGGCAGCCCACTATTACCGCAGCAGCGCCGCGCGCCTGAGTGCCACCCAGGCGGCGGAACTCGCCTCGATGCTGCCCAACCCGGCGTACTACGACCAGCACGGCATGACCGCGTACCTGCGCGCGCACGCCGCCACCGTGCGGGCACGCATGCGCCTGGTCGAGGTGCCATGAGGCCGCCCGCCCCGGGAAACGCGCCGATCAAGCCCGTCCGACCAGGGCCGTCGGGCAGATCAGAGTACTATTGAAGTTTTCACCGCAGTTTGATCCATGCGCACGGCTCGACGCTACATTGCCCGGGAAATCTACCGCTCGACCACGGTCGTGCTGGTGGCACTCGTGGGCCTGTTCATGTTCTTCGCCCTCATCGAGGGCCTGGACAAGGTGGGCGATCACCTCACCCTGCTCAACCTCTTCTATCTGCAGGCGCTCGACCTGCCCAACCACCTGTACGAGCTTTTGCCCATCGGCCTGCTGATCGGCGCCGTGCTGGCCCTGGCCAGCCTCGCCCAGCGCAACGAACTCACCATCCTGCGCGCCTCCGGGGTCAGCGGCCTGAAGCTGCTGGGCACGCTCTGGCTCATCACCATCCCGCTGGTGCTGGGCGCCTACATCCTGTCTGAATACATCACCCCGGCCGCCGAACTGCGCGGCAGCGAATCCCGGCTGGCCCTCATGGGGCGCACCGACGGCGGGCGACTGTCCAGCGGCTATTGGTTCAAAGAAGGCGATACGCAAGACGGCACCCGCATCATCAACATCCACAAGCTGGGCGGTCACGGCCAGGTCGAGGGCGTCGTGCTGTACGAGTTCCGTCCGGATGACACGCTGAGGGCCTATGTGCAGGCCGACAGCGGCCAGTTCGAGCAGGGGCACCTCACGCTGCGCGGCATCACCGAAACGCGCATCCGCTCGCAGGCCACCAGCGCCCTGGCCGATGGTCGCGTGCCCAGCGCCCCGGTTGGCGAAGTCATCCGTCTGGAGACGCGCAGCATCCCCACATCGCTCACGCCCGAGCGGCTGATCGCGCGCATCCTCACGCCCGAGCGCATGGCGATCACCGACCTGCTCGACTACATCCAGTACCTGCAAAAGAACCACCTGCAGACCGATCGGCAAGAGGTCGCCCTGTGGCGCAAGATCGCCTACCCCTTCACGCTGCTGGTGATGATGACGATCGCGGCGCCCATCGGTTTCATGCAGACCCGCCGGGGCGGCATCGGCCCCAAAGTGTTCCTCGGCATCATCCTGGGCGTGGGCTTCTTCATGCTCAACCAGCTGGCGCTCAACGCCGGCATGCTGGGCGACTGGGCCCCCTGGGCCACGGCGCTCGTGCCCAACCTGCTGGGCCTGTTGCTGGCGCTGGTGGCCCTGTTGGCGATGGAGCACCGCCACCCGCTGTCCCTGTGGTGGCGGCAGCGGCGCCTCGAACGGCGCGCCGCATGAATACGGTGTCCGCCCCCGCTTCCGACGTCTGGGTCATCGGCGACGTACAGGGCTGCGCAGGCGCCTTGCGCGGCCTGCTGGCCCATCCCGACCTGGCCGACCCGGCCACCGAAATCTGGTTTGCCGGCGACCTCGTCAACCGTGGCCCCGACTCGCTGGGCGCCCTGCGCCTGATCCGCGGCCTGGGTCACCGGGCGCGGGTCATCCTGGGCAACCATGACCTGCACCTGCTGGCGGTGGTGGCCGGGGTGCGCAAGCAGGGCAAATCCGATACGCTCCAGGACATTCTCGACGCCCCCGACCGCGATGCGCTCATCGACTGGCTGCGCCGCCAGCCCCTGCTGGTGCGCGACCGCGGACACGTGATGGTGCACGCGGGCATCCTGCCCGCCTGGACGCTCGACCAGGCGCAGGCCCTGGCCCACGAAATCGAAACCGCCCTGCAAGGCCCCGCCTGGCAGCAGGCCGTGCACGACTTTTACGGCGAAGAACCCCTGCAGTGGCACGACGATCTGCAAGGGCCCGCGCGCATGCGGGTCATCGTCAACGCACTCACCCGCATGCGGGTCTGCCACGCCGAAGATGGCCGCATGGATTTTCATCACAAGGGCGGGCCACGCGACGCACCGGGCCTGCTGCCCTGGTTCGAGCTGCCCGGGCGCCGCTCGCACGCCGAGCCGGTGGTCTTCGGCCACTGGTCGGCCCTGGGCCTGAACATCCGCGCCGACACCATCTGCCTGGACACTGGCTGCGTCTGGGGCCGCGCCCTGACGGCCCTGCGGCTGCGCGATCACCGCATCATCCAGCACAGCTGCGCACACTGCGCGTAAGCCCGCGCAGCCCGGATACCGCGACCGCCCACCCGGCAAAGGCGGCCCGTCGCACGCTACGGCGATCCGGCGGGCGCGCCCGGAGTGCGTGCTGCGGCGTCCGCGTCCGGCTCGACACGGCGCACGGCCTCGCGCACCACAGCATGCGCGCGATGCGCGATCTGCCCCCGATCCAGGGTCTCTGCCGGGCCGATGGGCGGCAGGAACTCACACTCCACCGACACCCCCCAGGCCCCCAGCAGAAACCAGAGGTTGGCCACCAGCGTCTGCTCGCCCACAAAAGCCAGTTCCGGGGCACGCCGCCCACGTCGCAGGAAGCGTAACGCCACCGGCTGCACCGGCACGCGAGCCTGCACCGCCGCCTCGAACAGGCCCGCGTGAAAGGGCAGAACGTCCAGGCCAATGCTGGTCGTGCCCTCGGGAAACAGCCCCACCACATCGCCCTGTTCAAAACAGGCACCCATCTGGCGTCCGGCCTCGCGCAGGGCCTGCCGGTGGCCGCGATCGATGAACAGCGTGCCGGCCCAGGCCACCAGCAGGCCGATGACGGGCCAGCGCCGGATGTCGCTCTTGGCAACGAACGAGGTGGGGCGCACGCTGTTGAGCACGAAGATGTCCACCCAGGACACGTGGTTGGCCACCCACAGGGCCGCCTCGCGCATCAGCGGTTGGCCTAGCGGGCGCACGCGCACGCCGCACAGCCGCAACAGGCCGCGCGACCAGCCCCCCACCACGCGCTGGCGCCCGCGGCGGCGAAGCAGCGGGAACACCAGCAGCTCGGTCAACAGGCCCAGCACGATCCAGGCGGAGACCAGCAGAAAACGAATGAGGAACAACAGCGGCGCCACGCAAGACCCTTGCCCCGGACAGCCGGGAAATGCTGCACATCATACCGTGTGGGCCTGGGGCGCAGGCCAGGCGCCGACGGCGCGCGCCGCAAGAGACGCCACCGCGACGGGCGGATGAAAAGCCACCGGCGTAGCGGTCGGCTCAGCCGCGAACGGGCACCTGCGAGAGGTTCTGCCGCTGGGGCTGTGCCCCGGGCCGCTGGTCGAGATAGCGCTGCAGGATGACGGCCGCCGCGACCGCATCGTCGGCGGCGTGCGTGCCGAGGATGCGCTGGGCCTCGAGGCTGGAGCCGCGCTCGTCCACCAGTTCGACCGGCAGATGAAAGCGGCCTTCGAGCTGGCGCGCAAACCGGCGGCTGTGCTGCGAGGCGGGCTGTTCGCCGCCGTCGAGGGTGAGCGGCAAGCCCACGATGATGCGGTC
>PGEI01000020.1 GCA_002894305.1 Comamonadaceae bacterium CD01 | reverse complement strand
GCTGGGGCCGATTCTCGCTTTCGACGCTCCAAGTCCGACAGCCTCCTAGCAAAACGCAAATGGAGACGACGATGGCCGATCAGCGCTGGCAGTTCTGGGTGGATCGCGGGGGCACGTTCACCGACATCGTCGGGCGCCGGCCCGACGGTCGGCTGCTGGCGTACAAGCTGCTGTCGGACAACCCCGAGCAATACCGCGACGCGGCGGTGGCCGGCATCCGCCACCTGCTGGGGCTGGCTGCGGGCGCGCCGATCACGCCGGCGCAGGTGCAATGCGTGAAGATGGGGACGACGGTGGCCACCAACGCGCTGCTCGAACGAAAGGGCGAGCCCACGCTGCTGGTGACCACGCAGGGCTTTCGCGACGCGCTGCGCATTGCCTACCAGAACCGGCCGCGCATTTTCGACCGCCACATCGTGTTGCCCGAGATGCTGTACAGCCGCGTGGTCGAGGCGCGCGAGCGCGTTGGCGCGCACGGCGAGGTGGTGCAGCCGCTCGACGAGGTGCAACTGCGCGCGGCGCTGCAGGGCGCGTACGACGCCGGGCTGCGCAGCGTGGCGATCTGCTTCATGCATGGCTGGCGCTACACCGCGCACGAACAGGCGGCGGCGCGCCTGGCGCGCGAGGTGGGCTTTGCCCAGGTCAGCACATCGCACGCCACCAGTGCGTTGATGCGGTTCGTCAGCCGCGGCGACACCACGGTGGTGGACGCCTATCTCTCGCCCATCCTGCGCCGCTACGTCGATCAGGTGCAGCAGGAGATGCCGGGCGTGCCGCTGTACTTCATGCAGTCCTCGGGCGGGCTGACCGACGCCCACCTGTTCCAGGGCAAGGACGCCATTCTGTCGGGGCCGGCCGGCGGCATCGTCGGCATGGCGCGCACCGCGCAGCTGGCGGGGCGCGCGCGGGTGATCGGCTTCGACATGGGCGGCACCAGCACCGACGTGAGCCACTTTGCCGGCCAGTTCGAGCGCGAGTTCGAGACCCAGGTGGCCGGCGTGCGCATGCGCGCGCCGATGATGAGCATCCACACCGTCGCGGCCGGCGGCGGCTCCATCCTGAACTTCGACGGCGCGCGCTTTCGCGTCGGCCCCGAGAGCGCCGGCGCCAACCCCGGCCCGGCAAGCTACCGCCGCGGCGGCCCGCTGGCGGTGACCGACGCCAACGTGATGGTCGGCAAGTTGCAGCCGCGCTGGTTCCCCAGCGTGTTCGGCCACGGCGCCGACGCGCCGCTGGACGCGGACGTGGTGCGCCAGCGCTTTGCCGACTGGGCCGCGCAGACCGGCCGCGCGCCCGAGGCCGTCGCGCATGGCTGCATCCAGATTGCGGTGCAGCAGATGGCCGGGGCGATCAAGAAGATCTCGGTCGCGCGCGGCTATGACGTGACGCGCTACACGCTGCAGTGCTTTGGCGGCGCCGGCGGCCAGCACGCCTGCCTGGTGGCCGACGCGCTGGGCATGGGCCAGGTGCTGGTGCATCCGCTGGCGGGCGTGCTGTCGGCCTACGGCATGGGGCTGGCCGACCAGAACGCGATGCGCGAGCAGGCGCTGGAGCTGCCGCTGCAGCAGACGTCGATGGCGCGGATTGCCGAGGTGCTGCAGTCGCTGGCCGACGACGCGCTGGCCGAGCTGCACGATGCGCTGCAGTCCGCCCCCGCGCCCGCCACGGTGCACCGGCGCGTGCATCTGCGCTACGAGGGCACGGACTCGGTGCTGGTCGTGCCGTTTGGCAGTGTGGCGCAGATCACCGCGGCGTTCGAGCAGGCCTACCGCCAGCGCTTCGCCTTCGTGATGCAAGGCAAGGCGCTGGTCGTCGAGGCAGTCTCGGCCGAGGCCGTCATTGCCGGCGCGCCTGCCAATGAAGCCGTGCAGCCGCTGCACCCGCCGCGTGACGTGCCGCGGCGCGACACGGTGGGCGTCTTCACCACTGCCATCGACGGCATGCCCGCCTGGCACGACGCGGCGCTGGTGGTGCGCGAGGATCTGCGCCCGGGCGACCGGATCGAGGGGCCGGCCATCATCGCCGAGCAGAACGCCACCACGGTGGTCGAGCCCGGCTGGAGCGCGCGGCTCACGCAGCTGGATCACCTGCTGCTCACGCGCCACGCGCCGCGCGCCGTGGTGCACGCGGCGGGCACCACGGCCGACCCGGTGCTGCTGGAGGTGTTCAACCACCTGTTCATGAACATTGCCGAGCAGATGGGGCTGCAGCTGCAGAACACCGCCTACTCGGTCAACATCAAGGAGCGCGTCGATTTCAGCTGCGCGCTGTTCGATGCGGCCGGCCAGCTGATTGCCAACGCGCCGCACATGCCGGTGCACCTGGGCAGCATGGGCGAGAGCATCCAGACCGTGATCGCGCGCAACCGCGCCAGCATGCGCCGCGGGGACGTGTTCGTGCTCAACGACCCCTATCACGGCGGAACCCACCTGCCCGACATCACGGTCATCACGCCGGTCTACATCGGCGACGCTGCCGAGCCCACCTTCTACGTCGGCAGCCGCGGCCACCATGCCGACATCGGCGGCACCACGCCGGGGTCGATGCCGCCGTTCTCCACGCGCATCGAGGAAGAGGGCGTGCAAATCGACAACGTCAAGCTGGTCGACGCCGGCGTGCTGCAGGAGGCGAAAATCCTTGCGCTGCTGGCCAGCGGCAAATACCCCAGCCGCAACCCGCAGCAGAACCTGGCCGACCTGAAGGCGCAGATCGCCGCGAATGAGAAGGGCGTGCAGGAGCTGGTGCACATGGTGCAGCAGTTCAGCCTGCCCGTCGTGCAGGCCTATATGCAGCACGTGCAGGACAACGCCGAGGAGTCGGTGCGCAGTGCGATTACGCGCCTGGCCGCGCGCCTGGGCGAGGGCGGCAGCTATACGTTGGAGCTGGACAACGGCGCGCGCATCTGCGTCGCCGTGCGCATCGACGCGGCCACGCGCAGCACCGTCGTCGACTTCGCCGGTACATCAGAGCAGCTGACGAACAACTTCAACGCGCCGACGGCTGTCACCATGGCCGCCGTGCTCTACAGCTTTCGCCTGCTGGTGGACGACGACATTCCGCTCAATGCCGGCTGCCTCAAACCCATCGAGGTGCGCATCCCCGAGGGCTGCATGCTCAACCCGCGCCCGCCGGCGTCGGTCGTCGCCGGCAACGTCGAGACGTCGAGCTGCATCACCAACGCGCTGATCGGCGCGCTCGGCGTGTCGGCGGCCAGCCAGTGCACGATGAACAACTTCACCTTCGGCAACGCCCGCCACCAGTACTACGAGACGATCTCGGGCGGCAGCGGCGCCGGCGGCCTGTTCGACGACGCGGGCCAACTCGTCGGCGGCTTCGACGGCACGGCCGTGGTGCAGACGCACATGACCAACTCGCGCCTGACCGACCCCGAGGTGCTGGAGTGGCGCTTTCCGGTGCGCCTGGACAGCTATGCCATCCGGGCCGGATCGGGCGGCGCCGGGCGCTGGCATGGCGGCGACGGCGGCGTGCGCCGCGTGCGCTTCCTCGAACCGATGACCGCCAGCATTTTGTCCAACGGCCGCGTGCAAGGGTCGTTTGGCATGGCAGGCGGCAGTGCCGGCGCGCTTGGCATCAACCGCGTGCTGCGCGCGGACGGCCGCGTCGAGGAGCTTGGCCACATCGGCCAGGTGCAGATGCAGCCGGGCGACGTGTTCGAGATCCAGACGCCGGGCGGTGGCGGGTTTGGCGTGGCCGAAGGGTAGGGCGGCTGGCGGCGCGCGGGCGCAAGCCCTGCGCTACTCACATGCCGGTGCGCCCCGTGATCGAGCGGCTGATGCTGGCCGGAACGTTCTTGCCCATGCGCCGCGCGCGAAACAGCGCGGCGCGCATCAGAAAGATGCCGGTGACCGGCACGGTGATCGCGATGAACAGCGCGATCAGCAGCACGTGCAGCGCCAGCACGCCTTCCTGTACCGAGAAGTACACCAGCGAGGCATGCATTACGCACCAGCAGCCCATCGTCGCGATGATGGCCGGCGCGTGTACGCGCTCGAAATAGGTCTTCAGGCGCAGCAGCCCCCAGGAGCCCAGCAGCGCGATGACCGCGCCGGCCAGCACGAAGACCGACACCATGATGTCCAGCCACAGCGGCAGGGCCTGGGCGTTCATTCGATCACCTCGCCGCGCAGCAGAAACTTGGCCAGCGCCGTGGAGCTGACGAAGCCCAGCAGCGCGATCAGCATGGCAGCCTCGAAGTAGTGCGCGCTGCCTTCCTGGATGGCCAGCACCAGCATCAGCAGCATGCCGTTGAGGTACATGCAGTCGAGCGCCAGCACGCGGTCTTGCGCCGCCGGGCCGCGCAGCATGCGCACCAGGCACAGCACCATGGCCAGTGCCAGCAGCACCAGGGCGATCGGCAGAACCCAGGACAGAATGGGACTGTTCATTCAAAAATCTCCATCAACGGACGTTCGTAGCACGCCTTGACGTGGTCGATGATGGCCTGCGCGTCGGCCACTTCCAGCACGTGCAGCATCAGCACCGAGCGATCCAGCGACAGCTCGGCCCAGACCGTTCCGGGGGTGATGCAGACGATCATGGCCAGCACCGCCAGCGCGTTCGGGTCGCGCAGCTGCAGCGGTATCTTGACGAAGTCGGGCGGGCCGCGGCGGCTGGCCGGGGCGAGCAGCAGGCGCAGCACGCCGATGTTGGAGTTGGTGGTGTCCACCATCACGGTCCAGCACAGGCGCAGTACCGTGATCCAGTGGCGTACGCGCACCCGCTGCGGGCGCAGGCCGCGCAGCAGCACCGGCAGGCCCAGCGCCAGCAGCGCGCCCAGCAGCATGTGGCCGGCGCTGGCGCTGTGGTTGAGCACCAGCCACACCAGGAACAGGCCAATCGAGACCAGCGGGGCAGGAAAAAACCGCTTCATCGCGCGGCCTCCTGCGTCGCGTCGGTGCCGTGGGCCACGCCCGGGCGTGGCGTGGCCGACATGACGGCGTGCACATAAGTGGTGGGTGCGTGCAGCGCGTTGGCCGCGGCGCGGGTGAAGCCAATGGCCGGCTCGGCCAGCACCGTGAGCGCCATGCAGGCGAGCAGCAGCGTGGCAATGGGCAGACCCTCGAGCACGCGCAACTCAGGCGCCATGCGGTCGAAGCTGCCCCAGAAGTGGCGGATGCCGGCGCGCGTCAGCGCCATCAGCGCGGCAAAGCCGGTGATCAGCATCAGCGCCAGCAGCAGCCAGCCGGCAACGCCCGGGCGCATGCCGGCCGACGAGCCCAGGCCCAGCGGGTTGAGCATCGCGGTCAGCATGGTCAGCTTGCCGACGAAGCCCGACAGCGGCGGCAGGCCGGCAATGACCAGCGTGCTGACCAGAAAGGACAGGCCGATGAAGGCCGCCGCCGCCTGGATGACGCGCCCGACCAGCACCTCCTCGTCGTCGTCCAGGTTGACGCCACCGGCCGTCGGCAGCAGGTCGGCGGTGAGAAACGGCGTGTCGTCCCTCTCGTAGGGCGCGAGCGAGGCTCCGCCGTTGCGCCAGCGGTCGATCAGGTCGTCGATCAGGAACAGCGCGGCCACGGCTAGCGTGGAGCTGGGCAGGTAGTACAGCAGGCCGGCCGTCAGGTCGTTCTCGGCAAAGCCGGCCGCCGCCAGCAGCGTGCCCGAGGACAGCACCGCCGCGTGCCCTGCCAGGTGCGACAGACGCTGCGAGCCCATCATGCCGACGGCGCCAAATACCATGGTGACCATGCCCGCGCCGGTCAGCCACAGGTTGCCGAACAGCGCAGAGGCACCCGCTTCTGCTCCGAACATCAGCGTCCACAGGCGCAGGATGGCGTACACGCCCACCTTGGTCATGATGGCGAACAGCGCGCCCACCGGTGCGGTGGCGCTGCTGTAGGCCGGCACCAGCCAGAAGTTCAGCGGCCAGACCGCGGCCTTGATCAGGAAGGCGGTGGCCAGGATGGCCGCGCCGGCGTGCAGCAGGCCGCGGTCGCCGTCCGAGACCTGGGCCACGGCCAGCGCCAGGTCGGCCATGTTCAGCGTGCCGGTGATGCCGTAGAGCACGGCCGCGCCGATCAGAAACAGCGACGAGGCCGCCAGGTTGATCGCGATGTAGTGCAGCCCCGAGCCGACGCGCGCCGGCCCCGAGCCGTGCAGCAGCAGGCCGTAGGAGGCCGCGAGCATGATCTCGAAGAACACGAACAGGTTGAACAGGTCGGCCGTCAGGAAGGCGCCGGCCAGCCCCATGAGCTGGAACTGGAACAGGCTCTGGAAATGCACGCCCGCACGGTACCAGCGCGCGCCGGAGAAGACCACCGCGCACAGCGCGACGACGCTGGTGAGCACCAGCATCAGCGCGGTGAGGCGATCGAGCGCCAGTACGATGCCGAATGGCGCAGGCCAGTTGCCCGGCAGGTACACGCCCAGCGTGCTGGTGGCGCCGGCCTGGTGGCTCCAGGCCAGCAGCGCCACGGACGCGACCAGCCCCAGCAGCGTGGACAGCACGCTGAAGAACAGCTTCAGGTGCTGCTGCTCCTCGCGCAGCAGCAGCAACGCCGCGGCGGTGAACATAGGTAGCGCAATCGGCGCCAGCATCAGGTGGGGCATCAGGGGCGCTGCCAGTTGTGCCAGCGTGCTCATGGCATCTCCTGCGCGTCGTGGGCGTGGCGGCCGTCCACGTGGTCGGTGCCCGAGGTGCCGCGCGAGGCCAGCAGCACGACCAGGAACAGCGCCGTCATGGCAAAGCCGATGACGATGGCGGTGAGCACCAGCGCCTGCGGCAGCGGGTCGGTGTAGTGATGCAGATCCTGCGCCACGCCGTCGACCAGCACCGGCGCCTGGTTGATGACCAGGCCCAGCCGGCCCATGCTGAAGATGAACAGGTTGACCGCATACGACAGCAGCGACAGCCCCATGATGACCTGGAAGGTGCGCGGGCGCAGGATGAGCCAAACGCCCGAGCCGGTGAGCACGCCGATGGCGATGGCCAGCACGATTTCCATCAGGGCGCCCCCTTCATGCCTGCCGGCGCAGGGGGATCGGGCGGGTCGCCCACCAGCAGCGAGATCGCCTGCATCTCCTCTTCGACCAGGCGAGCGTGGTAGCGGTGGCTGCGCACCGACTGGTGGGCGATTGCCGTGAGGATGAGCAGCGTGGCGCCGACGACGAGGGCGAACACGCCCAGGTCGAAGAAGGTGGCGCTGGCAAAGTGCAGCTCGCCGACCAGCGGCAGCTGCAGCACCGCGGTGTGGCTGGTCAGGAAGGGGTAGCCCAGCGCGACTGCGCCCAGACCGGTGGCCAGCGCCAGCAGCAGGCCGGTGGCGATCCAGCGCCGGGGCACCAGCGGCAGATGGGCTTCGACCCAGGTGGTGCCCGAGACCATGTACTGCAGCACCAGCGCCACCGAGAACACCAGCCCGGCGACGAAGCCGCCGCCCGGCTGGTTGTGCCCGCGCAGGAACAGGTAGATGGCCACCAGCGCGATGAAGGGCAGCAGCAGGCGCGCCAGCACGGCCGGCACCATCAGGTAGCCAATGGCGGTGTCGCTGGCGTGACGCGGGTTGAGCAGGTCGGTCTGCAGGTCGGCGGGCACGGCGCGCTGCTGCTCGGGCAGGTCCATGCTCTCGCCGGCGGGGCGAAAGCGCCGCAGCAGTGCGTAGACGGTGACTGCAACGATGCCCAGCACGACGATCTCGCCGAAGGTGTCGAAGCCGCGGAAGTCGACCAGCATGACGTTGACCACGTTGGTGCCGCCGCCGCCGCTGAGTGCATGCTCCAGGAAGAAGGTCGAGGTGCTCTCGGGGAAGTCGCGGCTCATCATCGCAAAGGCCAGCCAGGCCATGCCGCCGCCGGTCAACAGCGCCAGCACCAGGTCGCGCAGTCGCCGGGCGCGTGCGCGCAGCGGATCGGCCTCGCGCAGCGCGGCGTCGCGCCGGGGCAGCCAGCGCAGGCCCAGCAGAATCAGGATGGTGGTGACCAGCTCCACCGCCAGCTGGGTCAGCGCCAGGTCGGGCGCGGAGAACCACAGAAAGGTGACGCAGGTAGCCAGGCCCGCGCCGCCCATCAGCACCAGCGCGGCCAGCCGGTGGTATTTGGCCTGCCAGGCGGTGGCAATGGCGCACAGGCCGCCGACGATCCACAGCAGCACGAAGGCGATGGACAGCGGCAGCGCCGGGCGCGCGCCCAGGTGCACGCCCTGCAGCCACAGCGGCAGCACGCCGGCCACCAGTGTTGCCAGCACCAGCCACAGCATCTGCCACTGCAGGCGCTGGGTGGACAGCAGGCGCCGGCCGCTGCGTCCCCAGCGGGTGAATTGGGTCAGGCCCGCCTCGAACATCCGGCGCCCGCTCAGGTGGTGCATCACGAGCGGCGCCTGGGCGCTGCCGCGTGCGCGCAGCCAGTGCAGAGTCAGGTGCAGCGCAATGCCGCCGGCCAGCGCGATCAGGCTCATCACCAGCGGGGCGTTGACGCCGTGCCACAGCACCAGGCTGTAGGCGGGAAGCTGGCCGCCAACCACCGGCAGCGCCGCGGTGGCCAGGAACTGGCCCACGGCCCAGGCCGGGAAGATGCCGACAACCAGGCAGGCCAGCACCAGCAGCTCGACCGGCACGCGCATCCAGTGCGGCGGCTCGTGCGGGGTGCGCGGCAGGTCGGTGGCCGGCGGGCCCCAGAACACGTCGGCGATGAAGCGCAGCGAGTAGGCCACGCTGAACATGCCGGCGATGGTGGCGGCAATCGGCAGCGCCGTGGCCACCAGCGGCGAGGCGTCGAGGAAGACGGTCTCGGCGAAGAACATCTCCTTGGACAGAAAGCCGTTGAGCAGCGGCACGCCGGCCATCGCTGCGCCGGCAACGGTGGCCAGCGTCGCGGTAATCGGCATCATGCGGCGCAGGCCCGACAGGCGGCGAATGTCGCGCGTGCCGCTTTCATGGTCGACGATGCCCGCCGCCATGAACAGTGAGGCCTTGAAGGTCGCGTGGTTCATGATGTGAAAGACCGCGGCGACGGCGGCCAGCGGGCTGTTCAGGCCCAGCAGCAACACGATCAGGCCCAGATGCGAGATGGTGGAGTAGGCCAGCAGGCTCTTGAGGTCGTTCTGGAATATTGCCGCGTAGCCGCCGACGAGCAGCGTCACCAGGCCGGTGGCGCCAACCAGCCAGAACCAGGGCTCGGTGCCGCTCATCACCGGCCACAGGCGCGCCAGCAAAAAGACGCCGGCCTTGACCATGGTGGCCGAGTGCAGGTAGCTTGAGACCGGCGTGGGCGCGGCCATGGCGTTGGGCAGCCAGAAGTGGAAGGGAAACTGCGCGCTCTTGGTGAACGCGCCCAGCAGCACCAGCACCAGCGTGACCAGGTACAGCGGGTGGTGGCGCACCAGCTCGGCGGACGCCAGCACATGATCCAGATCGTAGCTGCCGACGATGTGGCCCAGCAGCAGCATGCCCGCCAGCAGGCACAGGCCGCCGCCGGCGGTCACGGTGAGCGCCATGCGCGCGCCGCGGCGCGCGTCCTCGCGGTGGTGCCAGTAGCCGATCAGCAGGAAGGAGAACAGGCTGGTCAGCTCCCAGAAGAACACCAGCTGGATCAGGTGGCCCGACAGCACCACGCCGGCCATCGCGCCCATGAAGGCCAGGAAGAACGAGAAGAAGCGCGGCACCGGGTCGGCCGGCGACATGTAGTAGCGCGCGTACAGCACGACCAGTGCGCCGATGCAGTAGACCAGCATGGAGAACATCCAGGCAAAGCCGTCCATGCGGATGACCATGGGCATGCCCAGTGAGGGCAGCCAGGCGATCTCCTGGCGCAGCACGGTGCCGGCGGCTACCTCGGGGAAATGCAGCGCAACCGCGACGGCGCAAAATACCGCCACCAGCCCCGCCAGGGTCGATTCGAGGTTGCGCGCATTGGCTGGCATGAGTGCCGCCAGCAGGCTGGCGGCAAAAGGCAGGACGATGAGGGTCAGCAGAGGCATTGCCGCGGGATTTTACGGGTAGAGCGCAGACGCCCGCGCTATGGAATTTGCAGCCCCAGGCGATCCGGGGGATGTGATGCGCGCACGCGCTACAGCTCTTCGACGCGCCGCGCTGGGTAGCTGTCCCAGGTCTGGCAGCCCGGACATTGCCAGAAGTGCTGGCGCGCCTCGAATCCGCATGCCGCGCAGCGGTAGCGCGTCAGCGGCTTGGCCGCGTTGTCCAGTGCGCGCTGGATCTGCGGGTGGTATTCCTCGTGTGCCAGCCGCTCCTGTGCCAGCCAGCGCGTGGCGGCCACCAGCGAGGGCTCGTGCTGCAGGTGGCGCACATACCATTGCGGCGCCTGCGCGGCCTGCTCCGCGTCCTGTTTTTCCAGCGCGACGATGGCGTCCAGCAAGTCCAGCGACGGCGCGGCCTCGTACAGCGTGCGCAGCTGCGCCAGCACCTGGGGCTGCTGGCCAGTGGCGCTGGCGCAGTCGGCCAGCAGCGCCGCCGCCAGCGGCGCGGCCGCCGGCGCGCTGGCGACCAGCTGCTGCAGCTGCTGCAGCGCTGCCCGGGGCTGGCCCTGGCGCTGGTGCTGGCGCGCCAGCTCCAGCAGTGGACGCGGCGCCTGGGGCGCGCTGGCATGCGCCTGCTCGAACAGCGCGCGCGCGCCGCCGTGGTCGCCGCGCTGCACGAGCGCGAGTGCCTGCTCGCACAGGTAGTGCGCAATGCGGGTGCTGAAGTCGCCCTGCTGCGCCTGCTGCATGCGCTTGGCGACGGCCATGGCCTGCGGCCAGTCGTGGGCGCGTTCGTAGATGGACAGCAGCGCCAGGCGCGCCTGGGCCTCGAAGGGCGTGGCGTCCAGGCGGCGCAGCGCGTCCTCGGCGCGGTCGAGCAGGCCGGCCTTGAGAAAGTCCAGCGCCAGCGCGTGCTGGGCGCGGTCGCGGTCGGCGCGCGTGAGGTCGGCGCGCGAGAGCAGGTGCTCGTGCACGCGCACCGCGCGGTTGTATTCGCCGCGGCGGCGAAACAGGTTGCCCAGCGCAAAGTGCAGCTCGGTGGTGTCGGGATCGTTCTGCACCGCCTCGATGAAGGCGTCGATGGCCTGATCCTGCTGCTCGTTGAGCAGATAGTTCAGCCCCTTGAAATAGGCCTTGGGCGAGCGGCGGCTGTCGGCGCGCCATTGGCGCAGGTCCAGGCGCGATGCCAGCCAGCCCAGGCCAAAGGCCAGGGGCAGGCCCATCAGCAGCCAGCTGAGTTCAAATTCCATGGATGGAGGCGGGCAGGTCGACAGTGGGTGGCGGGGCGCTTGGCTCGGAAGCCGGCGCGGGGACGCTGCTGCGCTGTTTGCGGCGCTTGCGCCAGCCGTACTGCACCATGCCCAGCACGCCGACCGCGACGCCCAGCGTGAAGGCGGCCAGCACGATGAGTACCAGCGCGGCCGACCACTGGGTGCCGAAGAAGAAGTGCACCGTCACGTCCTGCTGGTTGTTCAGCGCAAACGCCAGCAGCGCGAAAAAAATGACTGCCCTGAGCAGCCACAGAAAGAATTTCATGTGAGCGTCCCGTGTTCCGGGCGATTCTAAGACGGGAGCTCTCTCAATCGGCCGTGGTGCCGCGGTCGACGCCCTCGCGCAGCGCCTTGCCCGGCTTGAAGTGCGGCACGCGCTTGGCCGGGATGTGCACCGCTTCGCCGCTGCGCGGGTTGCGGCCCAGGCGGGCAGGGCGGTGGGTGACGCTGAAGCTGCCAAAGCCGCGGATTTCGATGCGGTGGCCGCGCACCAGCGAATCCGTGACCGCGTCCAGAATGGTCTTGACCGCGTATTCGGCGTCGCGCTGCGTGAGCTGGGTGAAGCGGGCTGCGAGTTCTTCGACGAGATTGGATCGGATCATGGCGGGTTCTGGGTAGTGGGAACGTAGGCACGTTCTGAAAAATGAAAACGGGCGCTCGCGGGCGCCCGTTCATGCGAGGAGCCTGGTGCGCCAACCCGGGGTGTGACCGGGTTGGCGTGGCCAGATTACCGCTCGGAGTTGTCCAGCTTGGCGCGCAGCAGGGCGCCCAGGCTGGTCGTACCGGCGTTCTCCTTGGACGACTGGGCCGACAGGTGGGCCATGGCTTCCTGCTGGTCGACCTGATCCTTGGCCTTGATCGACAGCTGGATGTTGCGGCTCTTGCGGTCGATGTTGGTCACGACGGCGGACACCTCGTCGCCTTCCTTGAGCACGTTGCGCGCGTCTTCGACGCGGTCGCGCGAGATCTCGGAGGCGCGCAGGTAGCCCAGAATGTCCTCGCCCAGGTCGATTTCGGCGCCGCGGGCGTCGACGGTCTTGACCTTGCCGGAGACGATCGAGCCCTTGTCATTGATGGTGACGAAGGTGGTGAACGGGTCTCCGTCCAGCTGCTTGATGCCCAGCGAGATGCGCTCGCGCTCGACGTCGACGGCCAGCACGATGGCGTCGACTTCCTGGCCCTTCTTGTAGTTGCGCACTGCAGACTCGCCCGGCTCGTTCCACGACAGGTCGGACAGGTGCACCAGGCCGTCGATGCCGGCAGCCAGGCCGACGAACACGCCGAAGTCGGTGATCGACTTGATCGGGCCCTTGACGCGGTCGCCGCGCTTGGTGTTCTGCGCAAACTCTTGCCACGGGTTGGCCTTGCACTGCTTCATGCCCAGGCTGATGCGGCGCTTGTCCTCGTCGATGTCCAGCACCATGACCTCGACCTCGTCGCCCAGCGACACCAGCTTGGTGGGGGCCACGTTCTTGTTGGTCCAGTCCATCTCGGAGACGTGCACCAGGCCTTCGATGCCGGGCTCGAGCTCGACGAAGGCGCCGTAGTCGGCAATGTTGGTGACCTTGCCGAACAGGCGGGTGCCCGAGGGGTAGCGGCGCGAGACGCCCATCCACGGGTCGTCGCCCAGCTGCTTGAGGCCGAGCGAGACGCGTTGCTTCTCTTGGTCGAACTTGAGGATCTTGGCCGTGATTTCCTGGCCGGGTTGCACCACTTCGCTCGGGTGGCGCACGCGGCGCCAGGCCATGTCGGTGATGTGCAGCAGGCCGTCGATGCCACCCAGGTCGACGAAGGCGCCGTACTCGGTGATGTTCTTGACCACGCCGTTGACGATGGCGCCTTCCTTGAGCGTTGCCAGCAGCTTCTCGCGCTCTTCGCCCATCGAGGCTTCGACGACGGCGCGGCGGCTCAGCACCACGTTGTTGCGCTTGCGGTCGAGCTTGATGACCTTGAATTCCAGGGTCTTGTTCTCGTAGGGCGTCAGGTCCTTGACCGGGCGCGTGTCGATCAGCGAGCCGGGCAGGAAGGCGCGGATGCCGTTGACCATGACGGTGAGGCCGCCCTTGACCTTGCCGCTGGTCGTGCCGTTGACGAACTCGCCGGATTCGAGCGCTTGCTCCAGCGCCAGCCAGGAGGCCAGGCGCTTGGCGGTGTCGCGCGAGAGAATGGTGTCGCCGTAGCCGTTCTCGGGCGTCACGACGGCGACGGACACGAAGTCGCCCACCTGGACTTCGATCTCGCCCTGGTCGTTCTTGAATTCGTCGATCGGCACGTACGCTTCGGACTTCAGGCCAGCGTTCACGACGACGAAGTTGTGCTCGACGGCGACGACTTCGGCGGTGATGACCTCGCCGGGGCGCATTTCGGTGCGTTGCAGCGACTCTTCAAACAGGGCGGCAAAAGATTCGGACATGTGTTTCCTTGCGCGCACCACAGGTTTCCGGAGGCATGATTGCGACCGTTTTTATGACTGTGAGCGCAGGCTGGTGTGTGGGGTGAACCACGGGTTTGCAGTGAACAAACCACGCCGTCAATGCGCCTGGGTGCAGCGCGACAGGGACGGCGTGGGCCGGTTTCAGCCCTTCAGCCAACGGGGGCGAAGGGCTGGCGCTCCTGCCACCAGGCGAGAACCTGGGCGACGGTCTCTTCGATCGTCAGCGTGGAATTGTCCAGCAGCAGGGCGTCTTGCGCGGGCTTGAGCGGTGCGACGGCGCGACTCTGATCGCGTGCGTCGCGCGCCTCCAGATCTGCGCGAAGACTGTCGATTTTAGCGTCGATTCCCTTCGAAATCAACTGTTTGTGGCGCCGCTCGGCGCGGCAGGCGGCGCTGGCGGTCATGAAAACCTTCAGCGGCGCCGTTGGGAAGATCACCGTGCCCATGTCGCGCCCGTCGGCCACCAGGCCGGGCAGGCGGGCAAAGCCGTGCTGCAGATCGAGCAGCGCGGTGCGCACCGTGGCCATGGCCGAGATGCGCGAGGCGTCGGCGCCGGTCGCCTCCAGGCGCAGCGCCTCGCTCACGTCCTCGTCGGCCAGCCAGATGCGTTCGCCGTCAAAGCGTATCGGCAGCTGGCGGGCGATGACTGCAATCGCGGCCTCGTTGCCGGGTTCCATGACCAGGCCGGCCCTGGCTGCGGCCAAGGCTGTTGCGCGATACAGCGCGCCCGAGTCGAGAAAGGCGTAGCCCAGCCGTTGCGCCACGAGCGAGGCCACCGTGCCCTTGCCCGAGGCGGTGGGCCCGTCGATGCAGATCACCGGGACGGCGCCGGACTGGGCCTGCGCGACGCTGAACAACGCCTCGAAGTAGTCGGGGAAGGTCTTGGCGACGCAGCGCGGGTCTTCGATGCGCACCGGCAGCCGTGCCGGGTTGAACGCGGCCAGCGAGAAGCACATCGCGATGCGGTGGTCGTCGTAGGTGTGGATGCGCGCGGCGCGCCAGTCGGCCGCCGCGGGCAGCGGGTCGACGCGCAGAAAGTCGGCGCCTTCCTCGACGGTGGCGCCGAGCTTGCGCAGCTCGCAGGCCATCGCGGCCAGGCGGTCGGTTTCCTTGACGCGCCAGCTGGCGATGTTGGTGAGCAGGCTGGGGCCGTCGGCGTACAGCGCCATGACGGCCAGCGTCATTGCGGCGTCGGGAATGTGGTTGCAGTCCAGGGCGATGGCCTTGAGCGGCCAGCTGCCGCGGCGCACTTGCAGCCAGTTGTCGCCGCCGTCCACCTGCGCGCCCATGGCACGCGCGGCGTCGACGAAGCGGATGTCGCCCTGGATCGAGTCCAGGCCCACGCCCTCGATGCGCACGCCGTCGCCGCTGCCGGCAAGCGCCCCCAGTGCAATGAAATAGCTGGCCGAGGAGGCGTCCGCCTCGACATGGATGCTGCCGGGCGAGCGGTAGCGGCTGCCGGCGGCGATGGTGAAGCGCTGCCAGCCCTGGCGCTGCACCGCAATGCCAAAGCGCGCCAGCAGCGCCAGCGTGATCTCGATGTAGGGCTTGGAGATCAGCTCGCCGACCGCCTCGATCACCACGTCCTGCTCACGGGCAGCCAGCGGCAGCGCCATCAGCAGTGCGGTGAGAAACTGGCTGGAGACGTCGCCGCGCACCTGAATGGGTGCGGCCAGCTGCAGCGGAGGAACGCCGCCGCCCTGGGCGATGGACAGCGGCGGGTAGCCGGGCTGGCCCAGATAGTCGATGGCGCAGCCGAGCTGGCGCAGTGCGTCGACCAGGTCGCCGATCGGGCGCTCGTGCATGCGCGGCACGCCCGAGAGCGTGAAGTCGCCCAGCATCAGCGCCAGCGCCGCGGTGAGCGGGCGCATGGCGGTGCCGGCGTTGCCCAGAAACAGCTTTGCGGGCGAGCGCGGCGCGCGCGCGCCCAGGCCGGTGATGCGCACCGTGCGCGCGTCCACATGTTCAACGGTGCAACCAATGGCGGCCAGCGCGTCCAGCATCACCGCGGTGTCGTCGCTGGCCAGCAGGTCGTGCACCTCGGTCGTGCCTTCGCTGAGCGCGGCCAGCAGCAGCACGCGGTTGGAAATGCTCTTGGAGCCGGGCAGGCGCACGCTGCCGCCGGCCAAGCGCAGCGCGGGCAGGTCAAGAAAGTCGGTGGTGTACATCGGCCTCGTCAATCCTCGTGGCTGTGCGACTGGCCCATGCGCCAGTGCGCACGGGTGGAGCTGGCCAGCGTCAGCAGGTCTTCCAGGTGCTGGGTGTCGTCCTCCTGCATCGCGGCCTGCAACTGCTGCAGAGCCTGCTCGAACAGGCGCGACTGCGCCAGCACTTCGGTGCGGTTGGCGCGCAGGATGTCGCGCCAGATTTTTGGGTCGCCCGCGGCAATGCGCGTGAAATCGCGAAAACCCGGGCCGGCCAGTTGCAGCAGCGTGTTGCTGCGCTCCTGGCCAATGATGCTGTTGAGCAGCGCGAACGCCAGCAGGTGGGGCAGGTGGCTGACCGCGGCGAATGCGGTGTCGTGGTGCTCCGGCGCCATGGTGCTGACCTGGCAGCCCAGCGCGCTCCACAACTGCTCGGCACGGCGCAGCTGGGCCGTGAGCGTGCGCTCGGTGGGCGTCAGGATGACCTGGCAGCCGCGGTACAGGTCAGCCTGGGCGTGCTCGACGCCGGCGACCTCGCGTCCGGTGATCGGGTGGGCGGGAACGAACGAGCCCACGCTGTTGCCCAGCGCGCTGCGCGCGGCCTGCACCACGTCCTGCTTGGTCGAGCCCACGTCCATCACCAGCGTCTGCGGCGTGACCAGGTGGCGAATCGCCTTGAGCGTAACCTCGGTGGCGGCCACGGGCACGGCCAGCAGCACGATGTCGGCGCCTGCGGCGGCCAGCAGTGCCGACGGCGCCTCGACGTCGATCACGCCCAGCTCGCGGGCGCGCTCGGTGGTCGACGGTGACTTGCTGTAGCCGACGACGCGCTTGACCAGGCCCGCTTGTTTCAGCGCCAGCGCGAACGAGCCGCCCATCAGGCCGCAGCCGATCAACCCCAATTGTTCGAACATCGTCTCTGGCTCCTTCACGCCGCGGTGGGGTAGGAGCCCAGCAGCTTGTAGAAGGCGCACATGTGCTGCAGCTCGTCGAGCGCCTGGGCCACGTGGGGCTGGCTGGGGTGGCCGGCGATGTCGATGTAGAAGTAGTACTCCCACTGGCCGGTGCGCGCCGGGCGCGACTCGAAGCGCGTCATGGATACGCCGTGCTTTTTGAGCGGCACCAGCAGGTCGTGCACCGCGCCGGGGCGGTTGGGCACCGAGATGATCAGGCTGGTGCAGTCGCGCCCGGTGGGCGCGGGCGTGGCCAGCGTATGCGGCAGGCAGATGATGGCAAAGCGCGTGCGGTTGTAGGCCTCGTCCTGGATGGCGTGCGCCACTACGTGCAGGCCGAACTGCTGGCCGGCGCGCTCGCTGGCAATGCCGGCCCAGGCCGGGTTGGTTGCGGCCATCCGCGCGCCTTCGGCATTGCTGTTGACCGGGCGGCGCTCGGCGTGCGGCAGGTGCTTGGACAGCCAGGCGTGGCACTGTGCCAGCGCCTGTGGGTGGGCCAGCACGGCTTCGATGTTCTCGGCGTCGCTGGTCAGGCGTAGCAGGTTGTGGCGCACCAGAAGGCTCACCTCGCCCACGACATGGCAGGGCGTGTGCAAGAACATGTCCAGCGAGCGTGTGACCACGCCCTCGTTGGAGTTTTCCACGCCGACGACGCCATATTGCGCGCTGCCCGCAGCCGTGGCGTGGAAGACCTCGTCAAAGCTGTTGCAGTACATGAGGTCGGCCGCGCCGCCGAAGTATTCGAGCGCAGCTTGTTCGCAGAACGTGCCCTCGGGGCCGAGTACCGCGACGCGCTGGGGCGACTCCAGCGCCAGGCAGGCAGACATGATCTCGCGCCAAATGGCCGAGACATGCACGTCCTTGAGCGGTCCGGGGTTGGCGCGGGTGATCTTCTCGATCACCTGGGCCACGCGGTCGGGGCGGAAAAACGGCGATCCTTCGCGTTTCTTGATCTCGCCGACCTGCTCGGCCACGTGGGCGCGCGCGTTCAGCAACTGCAGCAGTTGCTGGTCGATGGAGTCGATCTGCACGCGCAGCTGCGCCAGGTCGGGGGAGGCTTGGGGTTCGGACATGAGCAGATGGCTCCGGGCGGGGGAGGGAGGGCGCTGGCGGATCGGGGCGTCTCTCAGGCGTGCTGGCGCTCGAAGTCGTGCATGTAGTCGATCAGCGCCTGCACGCCGGCCAGCGGCATGGCGTTGTAGATGCTGGCGCGCATGCCGCCCACGCTCTTGTGGCCCTTGAGCTGCAGCAGGCCGCGCTCGCGCGCGCCGGCCAGGAACGCGTCGTTGCGCGCATCGTCCTGCAGCAGGAAGGGAATGTTCATGCGCGAGCGGCAGTGGTGGGCGACCTTGTTGACGTAGAACGACGACTGGTCGATGAAGTCGTACAGCAGTTGCGCCTTGGCGATGTTGCGCAGCTCCATCGCGGCCACGCCGGTGGCGTCGCCTTCGCGCTGGGCTTTCAACCACTGGAAGGTCAGCCCCGCCATGTAGATGCCCCAGGTGGGCGGCGTGTTGTAGGCCGAGTGGTTGTCGGCGACGATTTTGTAATCGAAGGCGCTGGGGCAGATCGGCAGCGCATGGCCCAGCAGGTCGCCCCGCACGATGACGATGGTCAGCCCAGCCGGGCCGATGTTCTTTTGCGCGCCGCCAAAGGCCAGGCCCACGCGGCTCCAGTCGACCGGGCGCGATGCGACGTGCGACGAAAAGTCGATGACCAGCGGCGCGTCGCTGCCCAGGGCCTTGAGGTCGGGCAGCTCCTGGAACTCGGTGCCGTGGATGGTCTCATTGCTGCAGATGTGCACATAGCTGGCGCCGCGCGACAGCTGCCAGCTCGCCGGGGTCGGAATGGTCGTGAAGCCGCCGTCCTCGCTGGAGGCTGCGGTGTGCACCTCGGCCGCGTATTTGTGCGCTTCCTTGCGCGACTTCTGGCTCCAGCTGCCGGTGACGACGAAGTCCACCGTGCCTGCGCGCGAGAGATTCAGCGGGACGATGGCGTTCTCGGCAATGCCGCCGCCCTGCATGAACAGGATCTTGAATTCGGGCGGCACCGCCAGCAGGTCGCGCAGGTCGGCCTCCGCCTGCTCGTAGATGGCGACGAATTCCTTGCCGCGGTGGCTCATCTCCATCACGCCCAGGCCGCTGCCGTGCCAGTCGAGCATTTCGGCCGCGGCGCGCTGGAGCACCTCTTCGGGGATGGCGGCCGGGCCGGCCGAGAAGTTGTAGGGACGCTGCATGGTCTGGGTTCCTGCAAGAGACGACGCCGCGCGGCGGCCGGCGTGTCGGGGATGCACAAAAGCCTGAGGTGTTGGGCGTGGTCCGCCGGCGCGCTGCCGGCGGGCCACGCGGGGGGTCAGTCCTGGTCGGCGGCGGGCGGCGTGGGCGTATCGCCTGCGTCGTCGCTGTCCTGGGGTTGTTCGTTGGCGTCGTTCTCGACGATGCGCTGCAGGCCCGAGAGCTTGGCGCCCTCGTCGAGCGAAATCAGCGTGACGCCCTGGGTGGCGCGGCCAAGCTCGCGGATCTCGGCGACGCGGGTGCGCACAAGCACGCCGGTGTCGGTGATCAGCATGATCTCGTCGTCGGCGCGCACCAGCGTGGCGGCGACGACGCGGCCGTTGCGCTCGCTCTGCTGGATCGCGATCATGCCCTTGGTGCCCCGGCCGTGGCGCGTGTATTCGGTGATGCTGGTGCGCTTGCCGTAGCCGTTTTCGGTGGCCGTGAGCACGGACTGTGCTTCGTCCTCTGCCACCAGCATGGCGATCACGCTCTGGCCCTCGTCGAGCGACATGCCGCGCACGCCGCGGGCGTTGCGGCCCATCGGGCGCACGTCGTTCTCGTCGAAGCGCACCGCCTTGCCACCGTCGGAGAACAGCATCACGTCGTGCGCACCGTCGGTCAGCGCCGCGCCGATCAGGAAGTCGCCCTCGTCCAGGCCGACGGCGATGATGCCGACCTTGCGCGGGTTGGAGAACTCGGACAGCGCGGTCTTCTTCACGGTGCCCATGCTGGTCGCCATGAAGACGTAGTGATCCTCGGGGAAGTGGCGCATCTCGCCGGTGAGCGGCAGCACGACGTTGATCTTCTCGCCGTCCTGCAGCGGGAACATGTTGACGATGGGCCGCCCGCGCGAGCCGCGCGAGCCGGCGGGCACCTCCCAGACCTTGAGCCAATACAGCCGCCCGCGGTTGGAGAAGCACAGAATCCAGTCGTGCGTGTTGGCGATGAACAGCTGGTCGATCCAGTCGTCGTCCTTGGTGGCTGTGGCCTGCTTGCCGCGCCCGCCGCGCCGCTGGGAGCGGTATTCGCTCAAGGGCTGGCTCTTGATGTAGCCGGTGTGCGAGAGCGTCACCACCATGTCGGTGGGCGTGATCAGGTCTTCCGTCGACAGGTCCTGCGCGCTGTGCTCGATCTCGCTGCGGCGTGCGCCGAGCTTGGTCTGGCCGAATTCGGTCTTCACCGCGGTCAGTTCGTCGCTGATGATGACCGACACCCGCTCGGGCCTGGCGAGGATGTCCAGCAGATCCTCGATGTGCGCCATGATGTCCTTGTATTCGGCGACGATCTTGTCCTGCTCCAGGCCCGTGAGACGCTGCAGGCGCATCTGCAGAATCTCCTGCGCCTGCGTGTCCGACAGGCGGTACAGGCCGCCGGCCTGCATGCCGTATTCGCGCTCCAGCCCCTCGGGGCGGTAGTCGTCGGCATTCACCACGGCGCCGTCCTCGCGGGTGCGGGTCAGCATTTCGCGCACCAACTGGCTGTCCCAGCTGCGCGCCATCAGCTCGGCCTTGGCCACGGGGGGCGTGGGCGATTCGCGGATGATGCGGATGAATTCGTCGATGTTCGCCAGCGCCACGGCCAGGCCTTCGAGCACATGGCCTCGGTCGCGCGCCTTGCGCAGCTCGAACACAGTGCGGCGCGTGACGACCTCGCGGCGGTGGCCGATGAAGACCTCGATCAGATCCTTGAGGTTGCACAATTTCGGTTGGCCGTCGATTAGCGCGACCATGTTCATGCCGAAGGTGTCCTGCAACTGCGTCTGCTTGTACAGGTTGTTGAGCACCACCTCGGGCACTTCGCCACGCTTGAGCTCGATCACCAGGCGCATGCCGGACTTGTCCGACTCGTCCTGGATGTGGCTGATGCCTTCGAGCTTCTTCTCGTGCACCAGCTCGGCCATGCGCTCCTGCAGCGTCTTTTTGTTGACCTGGTAGGGCAGCTCGTCGACGATGATCGCCTGGCGCTGGCCGCGGTCGATGTCCTCGAAATGCACTTTGGCGCGCATCACCACCTTGCCGCGCCCGGTGCGGTAGCCTTCCTTGACTCCGGTGATGCCGTAGATGATGCCGGCCGTCGGAAAGTCGGGCGCGGGAATGATCTCCATCAGCTCGTCGATGCCGGCCTCAGGGTGCTGCAGCAAGTGCAGGCAGGCGTCGACCACCTCGTTCAGGTTATGCGGCGGAATGTTGGTCGCCATGCCCACCGCAATGCCGGCGCTGCCGTTGACCAGCAGGTTGGGCAGGCGGCTGGGCAGCACCAGCGGCTCGCTTTCGCTGCCGTCGTAGTTGGGGCCGAAATCCACCGTCTCCCTGTCGATGTCGGCCAGCATCTCGTGGGCGATCTTCGACAGGCGGATTTCGGTGTAGCGCATCGCGGCGGCGCTGTCGCCGTCCACGCTGCCGAAGTTGCCCTGGCCATCGACCAGCATGTGGCGCAGCGAGAAGTCCTGCGCCATGCGCACGATAGTGTTGTACACCGCGCTGTCGCCGTGCGGGTGGTATTTACCGATCACGTCGCCGACGATACGCGCCGACTTCTTGTACGGGCGGTTCCAGTCGTTGTTAAGCTCGTGCATCGCGTAGAGCACACGGCGATGGACCGGCTTCAAGCCATCGCGTGCATCGGGCAGGGCACGGCCCACGATCACGCTCATTGCGTAATCAAGGTAACTGCGCCGCATCTCCTCTTCCAGGCTGATGGGCAGGGTTTCTTTGGCAAACTCGGTCATGAAGGGCTCAGGCAAAGCGTCGGGTCAATCGGGCATTTTAGGGGCAAGGGGTTGTTGCCGGTGAACAACAGTTTCTCCCGAGGACACATTTGTCGCCCTTTCGCGACCGGTCGAGCGCTGTTGGTAATAGCCCGCTATGGCACAATCTTTACAACGTTTTTGGTGGTGGTCACTGACAACGTATTTGATACGCAGCGCGGCTGCGGCTTTTTTCTCGTTAAAAGGAGAACCATGAACAAACTCAATAAAGTGGCGATGCTGATTGCCTCGGCTGCGCTTGCTACTGCTGCCGGTGCCCAGACCGTGGACAACTGGAAGAACGGCTCGGGCGACCTGGTCTGGAAGAACGGTACGAACGAACTGTGCTGGCGCGACGCCAACTGGACGCCTGCCACGGCCGCCGAAGGCTGCGACGGCGCGCTGGTCAAGGCTGCCGCTGCTGCTCCGGCCCCCGCGCCGGCTCCTGTGGCCGCTGCTCCGGCTCCGGCTCCCAAGCCCGCTCCGGCTGCTGCCAGCAAGGTTTCCTACTCGGCCGACGCTTTCTTCGACTTCGACAAGGCTGTACTCAAGCCCGAAGGCAAGGCCAAGCTGGACGACCTGGTCTCCAAGGTCAAAGACATCAACCTGGAAGTCATCATCGCCGTGGGTCACACCGACTCCACTGGCCCTGATGCCTACAACCAGAAGCTGTCGGTGCGCCGCGCAGAAGCCGTCAAGGCCTACCTGGTGACCAAGGGCATCGAAAAAAACCGCGTGTACACCGAAGGCAAGGGCGAAGCCCAGCCCATCGCGTCCAACGCCACCCGCGAAGGCCGTGCGAAGAACCGCCGCGTGGAAATCGAAGTGGTCGGCACCCGCGCCAACTGATCGGTTTTCCGGTATTCGGCAGAAAAGCCCCGCAAGGGGCTTTTTTGTTGCCTGAAATTCTCGGTACTGGACTGACGGGTCGTTGAAATCAAGCGGCGGCGACACCTGGGAAATATCGTCTGGCCGCCATTCGGCCGCCATTCGGTTGTCGCAGGGTAATCAGCGCGGCGCGCCAAAGGGCGCGCCCGCCAGTTTGCTGCCTGCTTTCAGTCCGCGCTTGGCAAACCAGCCCTGGTTCATTTCCAGCACGTAGCGCACCGGCTCGCTGGAGCAGTGCGATTCTTCGCTGTGCGGCTGCATGTTGGCCAGATTGACGATGCGGCCGTCGTCGGCGACGAAGGCCGCGGTGAGCGCCAGCGGCGTGTTCTTCATCCAGAAGCACTGCACGCCCAGCTCCGGGAAGGCGAACAGCATGCCTTCGTGTGCCGGCATTTCGCGGCGGTACATCAGGCCGATCTCGCGCTGGCGCGCCGTAGCGGCCACCTGGGCGTCGATGCGGTGCATGCCGGCCGTGATCTCGGTGCGCGGCAAATCCAGCTGGGGCGCCTGCTGCGCAACTGCCGGCGCGGTGGGCAGCAGCAGCGACAGTGCGAGACCGCCTTGCAGCAGGGCAAAACGAAGCATGGAAGGCGTGGGATGCATGGTTTATTGACAATAGAATCGTTGCAGATATTTCACCACAGGCCCAGCGGCTGCGCCCAGGCACGCAGGCCACGAGCGGAGGCTTTCCACCCATGACCCAGTACCAGCACATCCAGGTTCCCGAAGCGGGCCAGAAGATCACCGTGGGCGCCGACGGCGCGCTGAACGTGCCGTCTCAGCCCATCATTGCCTTCATCGAGGGCGATGGTACGGGCGTGGACGTGACGCCGGTGATGCGCCGCGTGGTCGATGCCGTAGTCGCCCAGGTCTACCGCGGCGAACGCCAGATCCACTGGATGGAGGTATACGCCGGCGAGAAGGCCACGCGCGTCTATGGCCCCGACGTGTGGCTGCCCGACGAGACGCTGGATGCGGTGCGCGAGTACGCGGTGTCGATCAAGGGGCCGCTGACCACGCCGGTGGGCGGTGGCATCCGCTCGCTGAACGTGGCGTTGCGCCAGCAGCTCGACCTGTACGTCTGCTTGCGGCCGGTGCGCTACTTCAAGGGCGTGCCGTCGCCGGTGCGCGAGCCGAGCAAGACCGACATGGTGATCTTTCGCGAGAACTCTGAGGACATCTACGCCGGCATCGAGTTCGAGGCCGGATCAAGCCAGGCGCGGCGCCTGATGCAGTTTCTGCACGAGGAGTTCGGCATCCACAAGATCCGTTTTCCCGAGACCTCGGCTATCGGCATCAAGCCCGTGTCGCGCGAGGGCACCGAGCGTCTGGTGCGCCAGGCCATCCAGTACGCGATCGACCATGACAAGCCCAGCGTGACCCTGGTGCACAAGGGCAACATCATGAAGTTCACCGAGGGGGCGTTCCGCGACTGGGGCTATGCACTGGCGGCGCGCGAGTTCGGCGCGACGCTGATCGACGGCGGCCCTTGGATGCGCCTGAAAAACCCGAAGACGGGCCGCGAAATCACGATCAAGGACAGCATTGCCGACGCCTTTTTGCAGCAGATCCTGCTGCGTCCGGTCGAGTACAGCGTGATTGCCACGCTCAACCTCAACGGCGACTACATCTCCGACGCGCTGGCCGCGCAGGTGGGCGGCATCGGCATCGCGCCGGGTGCCAATCTGTCGGGCAGCGTCGCGGTGTTCGAGGCCACGCACGGCACGGCGCCCAAGTACGCGGGCAAGGACTACGTCAACCCCGGCTCGATCATCCTGTCGGCCGAGATGATGCTGCGCCACATGGGTTGGATCGAGGCGGCCGACGCCATCATCCGCATCATGGAAAAAGCCATCCGGAGCAAGCACGTGACCTATGACTTCGCCCGCCTGATGGAGGGCGCGACCCAGGTCAGCTGCTCGGGCTTTGGCCAGGTGCTGATCGACCAGCTGCACGCCGAGGAAGCCTGAACGCCGGGGCGGGCGGGGGACATCAGCGCTCGATCACCCGCCGCGCGTACTGCTGCAGATAGTCCATCAGCTGGTGGGCGCCGGCGACGGCGCGCGCCTCGTCGCCCGAGGCAATGCCCTGCGCCAGCGCCATGTGGGCGTCGGCGGCCCGGACGATGTCGCCTTCGCTCTGGTAGGCATACCAGAAACGTCGGCATTGCACGATGAGCGGAATCACGCACTTGACCGCCGGTGCATTGGCGCAGGCCTGGTGGTTGACCACGTCCAGCGCGTGGTCGGCGCGCATATAGGCGTCCAGGTCGCCGCTTTCGGCGGTATTCACCATGTCCTGGGCGCGTTGCACCAGGGCGTCGCGCTGCGCGGGCGTGGCGCGGCGCGCGCTGCAGGCGGCGATCAGCGCTTCGAGCGCGCGGCGCGTGGCGATCACATCCAGGTATTCGGCCAGGTCGATGTGAGACACCAGCAGGCCGCGGCGCGGCTGCTGCACGACCAGGCCGATCGAGACCATGCGCAGCAGTGCCTCGCGCACGGGGGTGCGGCCCAGGCCGGTGAGCGCGACGAGGTCGGCCTCGACCACCGCGCTGCCCGGCTGTAGCTGCAGCGTCGAGATCAGCGCCTCTAGCGCGTCGTAGGCCAGGTCGGCGGCGCGCCTGGTCGGTGGCGTGCGGGTGGTCGGTGTGGCAAGCGGCATGGGTTGCGGAGGGGTCAGTGGGCTAGCGCCAGAATTTCTTCGTACAGCGTGCGCGGCACGGCGGCGCCCTCGCGCAGGCTGCGCTCGCGTGCGGCGTGGCGGCGCTGCGATGGCAGGCGCGCGCCCTGGTCGGTGATCGATGACAGCAGCACCTCGGCGCGCTGCTGGGCCTGGGCCAGGTCGCCGCCCGACAGCTGGATCGGGTCGAACGCCAGGATCAGCTCGCCGTGGCAGGGCGCGGCGCCGGCGCCATCGTCGAACGCCAGCGACTCCTGACTGATCCAGTCGCCGATCAGCGCGCCGGCCATCAACTCGACCATGGCGGCCAGCGCCGAGCCCTTGTGGCCGCCAAAAGTGCGCATTGCACCCTGGGCCACCGCGATGGGGTCAGTGCTCTCGCGCCCCTGGGCGTCCACGCCGCAGCCCGGCGGCAGCGGCGTGCCGGCGCGCCGGTGCAGCTCCAGGTCGCCGCGGGCGATGGCGCTGGTCGCCAGGTCGAACACGAAGGGTGTGGGGCCGGGGCGAGGCCAGCCAAAGGCGATTGGGTTGGTGCCGAATACCGGCTTGTGTCCGCCCGCAGGCGCAACCCAGGAGTGGCTGGGCGTCAACGCCAGCGCTGCCAGGCCGTGGGCGGTGATGTCCTCGACCTCGGGCCACAGCGCCGAGAAGTGAAAGCATTGCTGAATGACGAGCGCGCCCAGGCCATACGTGCGCGCCGCCTCGACCAGCGCCGGCAGGCCGCGCTCGAAGGCCAGCGGCGAGAACGCGCGCCGCGCGTCCACGCGCACGACGGCGCCGCGCGTCGGGTGGACGACGGGCTCGGCCTGCAGGTCGACCTTGCCGCTGGCCGCCGTCTGGCTGCAGGTGATCAGGCGGTACAGGCCATGCGATGCGCAGTCGTCGCGCTGGCCGGCGACGATGGTGCGCGCCATGGCCTGGGCGTGCGCGGGCGACAGGCCTTGGCGCGCCAGCACGCGGCAGGCCAGATCGTGCAGCTGAGCCAGCGGCAGGCGCACGGTGGTGGAAGAGTCGGCAGAGGTCATGGCACAGGGGCGTCGCAGGAGCTGGCCATGCCCGCAAGCGTTGCAAGGCGGGCCGGGGCCAGCAGATGGTGGGCGGGGGCGGGCGTCCAACCATACAGGAACTGCGCGGCCGCGCCGCACACACGGCCCTGGCATGCGCCCATGCCGCAGCGCGTGTGCAGCTTGGCGTCTATCCAGTCGCTGCGCGGCGCAAGCTGGCCGTGCGCCACGTCCTCGCAGCGGCACACCAGCGTGTCGGCCTGCGGCAGCTGGCGCAGTGCGGGATCGAGCGCAAAACTGCGCCGCAGCGCGTCGGCAAAACCCTGCCAGCGCAGGCGCCGTCCGGTCAGCGCCTGCGCGACGTGCAGTTCGCCGACGGCGGCGTGGCCGGCAATCGCGCCTTCGGCCAGCGCTTTTTCGCTGCCGCCAAAGCCGGTGCACTCGCCTGCGGCCCACACTTGGGCCACGCCGGTGGCCTGCAGCGTGTCGACCTGCAGGCCTTGGTGCGCGTTCAGCGCGCAGCCCAGCAGCTGGCCCAGCTGTGTGTTGGGCACCAGGCCAAAGCCGCAGGCCAGGCGGTCGCAGGCGATGGCCTCCTGTGCCGCGCCGTTGGTCAGCGTGACGCTGGCCAGCCGATCGTCGCCATGGGCTTGCGCCACGTGCCAGCCCACACGCAGCGCCGGGCTGGCCAGGCTTGCAGCCTGCGCCGCCTTGGCCGGCCAGCGCGGCAGCTGCGCGGCAAAGCCCAGCAGTGCCGGCCAGCGGGTCTGCTCGGCAATGCGCAGCACCTGGGCGCCAGCCTGCCGGGCGGTGTGCGCGGCGGCCAGCAGCAGCGGGCCGCTGCCGGCGACGACGATGCGCTCGCCGCGCACCGCAAGCCCTGCCTTGATCAGCGCCTGCAGGCCGCCGGCGCCGGTCACGCCTGGCAGCGTCCAGCCGGCAAAGGGCAGCAGCAGCTCGCGCGCGCCGGTGCACAGAATCAGGCGCCCGCTGGTCTGCAGCCAGCCTTGTTCGGCGTTTTCCAGCAGCAGGGCAGGCGCCTGGCCGGGCGTGCCGGCCGGCCCCAGGCCGACGACGCGGGTGCCGCCCAGCCAGCGAATGTTGGCGTGGCGCTGCAGCTGCTCGCGCAGCGCGTGCGCCTGCGCTGGCAGCTGGGCCTGCGGGCCGGCCCGCCAGATCTGGCCGCCGGGCGCGGGGTTGTCGTCGACCAGCACGATGGCGGCGCCGCTGGGCGCTGCTGCCAGTGCAGCGGCCAGCCCGGCCGGGCCGGCGCCGATGATCAGCAGGTCGCAGTGGCGCGCTGCGGATATGCCAGGCGGGGCGTGTGGCACGTCGTCCGGCAGCGCAGGGTCGGCCGCGCCGGTGATGACCTGCATGCCTGGCGCGCACGGCGTCTGGCAGGCCAGGCGGCGCTGGCCATCGACTTCGACGCGGCATTCATGGCACACGCCCATGCCGCACAGCGGCGCGCGCAGCGCACCGTCGACCGCGCGGCGCGTGGTGCCCGGAGGGCGCAGCGCCAGCGCAGCGGCCAGGCTGACGCCGGCGGTTACCTGCAGCAGCGCGCCGTCGACCGTGATCGTGAGCGGGGTGGCGGCGGTGTTCATGCGGCCCACTCCAGGCGGGTCGGCGCGTAGGGCGCGGGGTCGATGCAGGGCACGCTGCCGGTGATCTGCGCGGCGATCAGCTGGCCGGTGGCCGGCGCAGTGGTCACGCCCAGGCCTTCATGGCCGACGGCCAGCCACAGGCGTTCCAGCCGCGGGTGCGCGCCGATCAGCGGCAGGCCGTCGGGCGTGGCCGCGCGAAAACCTGCCCAGGTGCGGATGATGTTGCACTGCGCCAGCGCAGGTGCGTAGCGCAGCGCGCGGCGCAGCATGCGCGCCAGCAGCGCGTTGTCGATCTGCCGGTCCTGTGTGTCGAACGCGCGCGAGGAGCCGATCAGGAGCTGGCCCGTGGGGCGCGGCTGCAGGTTGAACGCCACCGACGTGCCCTCGCTGTGGTGGGCACTGTGGATGTAGCCCAGCTCGACGACCTGGTGGCGCAGCCAGCCGGGGTAGCGGTCGGTGATCGCCAGCTGCCCCTTCTTGGCGCGCAGCGGCAGGCCGGGGCACAGTGCGGCAGCATGCAGGCCCGCGGCCAGCACGGTGGCGCCGGCACTCAAACGGCTGCCGTCGGCCAGGTGCACGCCGTCGGCGTCGATGCGCACCGCGCGCGCCTGCGTGACCTGGATGCGCGCGCCGTGGCGGCGCAGCAGCCAGGCGGCGGCGTTGGGCGCGTAGACGATGGCGTCGCCCGGCACGCGCAGCGCGCCGCACAGCTGGGGCGCCAGCAGCGGCTCGGTGCGGCGCAGCTGGGCGGCGTCCAGCAGATCGCAGACCACGCCCAGCGCCTGCAGGCGCGCGTGCTTGCGCTCGGCCTCGTGCATTTCGGCGTCGTTGGCGGCCACCCACAGCGTGCCGCTGGCGGTGTAGGCCGCATCGGGCGCCTCGCGCTGCAGCGCCGGGCGCAGCGCCTGCCACTGGGCCAGAGACGCCTGGCTGAGCGCAAGCTCGGCCGGGTTGTCGTCCATCAGCACCAGGTGGCCCATGCCGGCGGCGGTTGCGCCGCCGATGCGCGCGTCGATCACCCGCACCGACAGGCCTGAGCGGGCCAGCGCGTCGGCGCAGGCCGCGCCCACGATGCCGGAGCCGATGATGACGACGTCGCTGGTGCTCATGCGCCGGCGCCCGGCGCGATGCCCCAGCCGAACGGGTCGCCGGGTTCGATCAGCAGCGTGGCGTCGGCGCTGATGTGTGCGCGCCCACGCAGCGTGGGCAGGATGCGCCCGTCGCCCGCGCTCTGGTAGCTGGCCTCGAAGTGGCTGCCGATGATGCTGGCCTGGCGCCAGACCTGGCCCGGCGCCAGCCTGCCGTCGGCGGCAAGACACGCCAGCTTGGCGCTGGTGCCGGTGCCGCAGGGCGAGCGGTCGTAGGCGCGGCCCGGGCAGAGCACGAAGTTGCGGCTGTCGAACTGCGCGTCGTCGGCAAACAGCTCGATGTGGTCGATCACGCCGCCGTCGTCGCCGCGCACGCCCGCTGCCTGCAGCGCCTGGCGCAGCGCCCAGGCGTAGTCGGTGAGCTGCGCGATGTTGTCGCTGGCGACGCGCTGGCCGTGGTCGCTGACCAGGAAGAACCAGTTGCCGCCCCAGGCCACGTCGCCCACGACGCGCCCGTGGCCCGGTACGTCGACCGACAGGCCCTGGTGCAGGCGATAGGCGGGCACGTTGCGCACGCTGACGCTGCCATCGTCGTGCAGCGTGGTCGTGACAAGGCCGACCGGCGTCTCGATGCGGTGCTCGCCCGGCGCGATGCGCTCCAGGTAGGCCAGCGACGCGACGAGGCCGATCGTGCCGTGGCCGCACATGCCCAGGTATCCGGTGTTGTTGAAGAAGATGACGCCCGCGGTGTTTGCCGCGTCCTGCGGTGCGCACAGCAGCGCGCCGACGACGACGTCGCTGCCGCGAGGCTCCAGCACCGTCGCCCGGCGCCAGGCGTCGTGGTGCTCGGCCAACAGCGTGCGGCGCTCGGCCATGGTGCCGCTGCCCAGGTCGGGAAAGCCTTTCATCACCAGGCGCGTGGGCTCGCCGCCGGTGTGCGAATCAATGACGTGAATGCGTTGCATGGAATTGAATCGTGGCATGTCTTGTAAATATATTAAATAGATATTTATTGCTCTGCAATGGTAAGGCAACCCTGGCGCCGACCGAGCGCGACCCTGGTGCCGGCCCATGTATGGACGGCGCACCACAATGGCGCCGTGTCCCGTCCATCATGCGGCCCGGCCACCGGGGCTGGCGCAGCGGGGCGTGAGGAGTGCGCAACATGGGGCATCATCCATCGGCTTCGGGGGCGGCGGCTCCGGACGGCGGCGCACCGGCCGGCGATGCTCTGGCACATATGCACGCCGCGCTGGGCCAGGCGCTGGCGGTGGCGGTGGCGCCGTCGTTTTTGCGCGGGGAGGTGGATGCCGGCCACATGGCAAACACCATGGTCGCGGCGGCGCGCCAGGGTCTGCAGGCCGGCGCGTCGCCCGAACCGCCAGCGCAGGCGCGCGCACTGGGCGCGGCGCTGCACGAGCTGCAGGTCTGCGGCTCGGGCTATCTGGCCGGGCGCTGCGACGGCGCCTGTGTCGCGCGCACCATGACGGCGATGCTGCGCGAGTTTGGACGCTGACTTCTTGCGCGGCGGCGTTTCGTATCAATGCGCCGCCGAAGCCCCGGGCGAGCCGTCGCCCACCGTGGGGCCGGGGCGGCTGGTCAGCCAGATCAGCATGATCAGGCCCAGGAAGACATAGGCCGAGCCCAGGAAGATGTCGTCGGCCGCGCGGGTGTAGGCCTGCTGGTCGATCATGCGGTTGATCTGCACCAGCGCCTGCTCGTGGCTCAGGCCGGCGGCGGTCATCTTCTCCAGCGTCTGCGCAAATACGCCCTGGCCGGCGACCAGCGCCTCGGTCAGGTGGGCGTGGTGCAGCGACGCGCGGCTGTCCCACCAGGTCGTGGCGATCGAGGTGCCCATGGCGCCGGCGGTGATGCGCACGAAGTTGGACAGGCCGGCGGCGGCCGGAATGCGGTGGTGGGGCAGGTTGGACAGCGTGATGGTGGTCAGCGGGATGAAGAAGAACGACATGGCAGCGCCCTGGATCACCGTCGGAATGATGATCTGGATCAGGCTGGTTTCGGTCGTGAACTGTGCGCGCATCCACAGCACCAGGCTGAAGACGATGAACGCGACCGTCGCCATGGTGCGCGGATCCCAGTGGCTCACCTTGCGCCCGGCCAGCGGCGTCAACGCAATGGCCAGCACGCCGACGGGCGCCAGCGCCATGCCGGCGGCCGTTGCGGTGTAGCCCATGTATTGCTGCAGCCACAGCGGCAGCAGCACCACGTTGCCAAAAAACAATCCATACGCCACCGACAGTGCGACCACGCCGAACGCGAAGTTGCGCTGGCCGAACAGCCGCAGGTCGACCACCGGGTGCTCGTCGGTCAGCTCCCACACCAGAAACACAGCCAGGCCGACGACGGCGACGACGGCCATCGTGATGATCTCGCCCGAGGCGAACCAGTCCAGCTCCTTGCCCTTGTCCAGCATCAGTTGCAGCGCGCCCACCCACAGCACCAGCAGCGACAGGCCGATGGTGTCGATGGGCAGCTTGCGCGTGGGCGTCTCGCGGTGGCGGTACAGGCTCCAGGTCAGCGCCGCGGCGACGATGCCCACGGGCACGTTGATGTAGAAGATCCAGGGCCAGGCGATGTTGTCGGTGATCCAGCCGCCCAGAAGCGGCCCGACGACGGGCGCGACCAGCGTCGTCATGCCCCACATGGCCAGCGCCATGCCGGCGCGCGCAACCGGGTAGCTGGCCAGCAGCAGGGTTTGCGACAGCGGGATCATCGGCCCGGCGACGGCGCCCTGCAGCACGCGGAAGAACACCAGTGTCTCCAGCGACCAGGCAAAGCCGCACAACCACGAGGTGAGCACGAACAGCAGCACGCTGGCGGTGAACAGGCGCACCGCGCCAAAGCGCTGTGTGAGCCAGCCGGTCAGCGGCACCGAGATGGCGTTGGCCACGCCGAAACTGGTGATGACCCAGGTGCCCTGCTGGGGGCTGACGCCCAGGTCGCCGGCAATGGCGGGCAGCGAGACGTTGGCGATCGACGAGTCGAGCACGTTCATGAACGTGGCCAGCGACAGCGACAGCGTGCCCAGCACCAGCGCCATGCCCTGGAGCGGCGGGTGGGGCGCGGCGGCGCTGGCGGGCGCGTCGTTCTCGCGCTCGGGCGGCGGGGCGTCGCCCGCGGAGAGGGTGGCGGCGTCGCTCATGCTTTACCGCGCCGCTGACTGCGCGCGCGCCTGGCCTGCGGCCGCGTGGCGGCCCAGGTTGTCGGCAATGATGCGTGCGACCAGCGCGTCGGCCGAGCTCAGCTGCTCGTCGAACACGCTGGTGGCGGCCACCGGGTCCTGGCGCTCGGCGCTTGGCAGCACCGCGCCGCTCTGGTCGCGGATGTCGACCGACACGTCCATCGACAGGCCCACGCGCAGCGGGTGTTCGGCCAGATCCTTGGGGTCGAGCGTGATGCGCACCGGCACGCGCTGCACCACCTTGATCCAGTTGCCGGTGGCGTTCTGCGCCGGCAGCAGCGCAAACGCCGCGCCGGTGCCCGCGCCCAGGCCGACGACGCGGCCGTGGTAGCTGACCTTGTCGCCGTACAGGTCGGCCACCAGCGTGGCGGCCTGGCCAATGCGGATGTCCCTGAGCTGGCTTTCCTTGAAGTTGGCGTCGACCCACAGCTGGGTGAGCGGCACGACGGTCATCACCGGCGCGCCAGCGGCAATGCGCTGGCCGATCTGCACGCCGCGCTTGGCCACCTGGCCGTCAAGCGGCGCCAACAGGTGGGTGCGCTGCTCGGCCAGCCAGGCCTGGCGCAGCTGCGCTGCGGCAGCCAGCACGCCCGGGTGCCGGGCCACGTCCACGCCCTCGGTCTGCGCGGCGCTGGCGGCCAACTGCTCCTGCGCCGCGGCAATGGCCGACTGCGCGGCGGCCACGGCCGACTGCGCCGCGCTCAGCTGCGCGCTGGCGTGCTGGTATTCCTCCTTGCCGACGGCGCCGCTGGCCGTCAGCGGTGCACGCCGGCGCACGTCGTCACGCAGGCGCTGCTCTTCGGCCTGGGCGCGCGCAAGCTCTGCGCGGCGCAGCTGCACCTGGGCCTGCAGCGCGGTGGTGTTGGCGTAGAGCTGGCGCACCTCGCGCACCGTGCTGGCCAGCTTGGCCTGGGCCTGGGCCAGTGCCACCTTGGTGTCGGCGTTGTCGAGCTCGACCAGCGGCTGGCCGGCGCGCACGAAGTCGGTGTCGTCGGCGTGGATGGCAATGACGGTGCCGCCGATCTGGGGCGTGATCTGCACCACGTTGCCGGCCACGTAGGCGTTGTCGGTGGTCTCGAAGTTGCGGCTGTGCAGCCAGTGCCAGCCGCCCCAGGCCACGCCGGCGACGGTGCAGGCCAGGGCTATCAGGGTGAGGCCGCGGCGGCGCTTGGCGCGGGCGGACTGGGGAGAGGTGGTGGTGCTCATGGAAAGTGCTTTGTTGTTATCGGTTGTTCGAAAGCGGCGCTGCGGTCGTCGTGGCCGTTGCTGCCGTGGCGGGCAGCGGCGCGCCGTCGCCCGGCCAGCCGCCACCCAGCGCCTGCATCAGCGCGATGCGCGCGCTCAGCTGGCGCGCCAGCAAGTCCACTCCTTGCTGGCGCTGGGCCAGCACCTGGGTCTCGCTGGCCAGCACGACCAGGTAGCCGCCCAGGCCCGCGCGGTAGCGCTGCTGGGCAAAGTCGTAGGCCCTTTCGGCCGCGGCGCCGGCCTGGGCCTGCTGCGTCTGCTGGCGCGCCAGCGACTGCAGCGAGGCAATCGCGTCGCCCGCCTGCTGCGCGGCCTGCAGCACCAGCGCGTTGTACTGGGCGATGGCCGCGTCCTGCTCGGCGCGCTGGCTGCCCAGCTGGGCGCGCAGCAGGCCGCCGTCGAACAGCGGCAGGCGCAGCGCCGGCGCCACGCCAATCTGGCGCGAGCTGCCGCGCAGCAGCTGATCCAGCCCCAGCGCGTTGAGGCCGACGAAGGCGCCCAGGTTGATGTCGGGGTAGAAGGCCTTGCGCGCTGCATCGACGCCGTGCCCGGCCGCCTCGACGCGCCAGCGCGCGGCAACCACGTCGGGGCGGCGGCCCAGCAGGTCGGCGCCCAGTTGCGTGGGCATCTCGCCCGCGTGCAGCGCGGACAGCTGCGGCGCGAGGGTGGCCTGCGCATCGGGCGCCTGGCCGCACAGCACGGCCAGCTGGCGCCGCGTCAGCGTGATCTGCTCGTCCAGCGCCTCGATCTGGGTGCGGGCGTCGGGCACGGCGGCCTGGGTCTGCGCCAGCGTCACCTGGTTGTCCAGGCCTGCGTGCACGCGCTCTTCGGTCAGTGCCAGCTGCTCGCTGCGCTGCTCCAGCAGCCGCTGCATGACCCGCTGCTGCGCGTGCAGGCGCGCCAGCGCCACGTAGGCGTTGGCAACCTGCGCGGCCAGCACATTGGCGGCTTGGGCGGCGTCGGCCTGCGCGGCGCGCGCCTGGCCGAGCGCCGCTTGCAGCTCGGCCGCGTGGCGGCCAAAGAAGTCCAGCGACCACGACAGCGACGCCTGCAGGTTGGCGCTGTTGTAGGTATGGCCGGCCACGGGCGGCGGGATCATGCCGTTGGCGGTGTAGTGCTGGCGCGTCAGGTCGGCGCCCAGCTGCGCCTGCGGGCCGTTGGCCGCCTCGCGCACCTGGCTGAGCGCGATGGCCTGCTCCAGCCGCGCGCGAGCGATCGCCATGCTGGGGCTGTCCTGCAGCGCCTGCTGCACCAGGGCATCGAGCCGTGCATCGCCCAGCGCCTGCCACCACTGCGGCGGGGCCAGTGCGGCGGCGTCCGCGGATGCGTCCAGGCCGGCGGCCGCGGGTGTGCTCATGGCCAGCGGCGCACGATCCGGGCCGGGGTTGGCGCAGGCGCTCAGCAGCAGCGCGCAGGCCAGTGCCAGCGCGGCCGGTGGCCACCGGAGTGCGCCAGCAGCGCGTGGGGTGCCAGAAAAAATCATGGGGTGGTGTGGTTGTGAAAGGGGTTCAGCGCTGGCGCAGTGCCTCGCCGTTGGCGAGCATGCGCTGCAGCATGCGCAGCAGCAGCTGCCATTCGTCGTGGGTGAAGTCGCTCAGATGGCCGTTGAGCACGTCGGCCAGCACTGGCGGCACCAATGCGGCCGTGGTCTGGCCCGCTTCGGTCAGTGACAGGTGCACGACGCGGCGGTCGGCCGTCGAGCGCTCGCGCACGATCAGCCCCTTGGCCTGCAGGCGGTCGAGCACGCGGGTCATTGCTGCCGGGTCGGATTCGAGCTCGCGCGCCAGCGTGGCCAGCGTCGTGCCCTGCGGGCACATGGCCATGCGAAACAGCGGCCACCATTGGGTATAGGTCAGATCGTGCGCCGACAGGCGGGCGTCGATCTGGTTGCGCATCGAGGACATGACCCGGCGCATCAGGTAGCCAATGCTCTCGCCCGGCTCCAGGTGGGCCGGGTCGTAGAAGCGGGCGGCTGGCGGGGAGGGCGGTGCAGCGGACATGGTAGCGTATTTTATTGACGAGACAATGTTTGTCTAGACAAGTAATTGGTTTTTTTACGTGCCGCAACAGGCGCTTGCGCCCCGGATGCGCTCAGGCGTATTTGCTCAGAGCGTGTTTACGATCTCAGTGGGGACGGATGGAGCGACGACGGTTGTACCGCGCCCGGCCGTTTTCGCGGTGTACAGCGCCTGGTCGGCACGCTGCAGCAGCTGGCCCAGTGTTTCGCCGCTGCTTGCTTGTGCAATGCCGGCCGACAGCGTGATGGCGGGCAGTGCGGCGTCGCGGTTGGCCCGCATGCGGTGCAGTCGTGCAATGATGGTTTGTGCGGCCGCAGCGTCGGCGCCGGGCAGCAGAACCAGAAACTCTTCGCCGCCATAGCGCCCCAGCGTGTCGACCGAGCGCAGATGCTGCTGCGCCTGCTGGCAAAAATGCTGCAGTACTGCGTCGCCAATCGGGTGGCCGTAGCGGTCGTTGATGCGCTTGAAATGATCCAGGTCGATCAGCGCGATCGACAGGCAGGGGCCGCCGCAGGCCGGGCGGGCGGCCAGCGCCTGCTCGGCTGCTTCCAGGATGTGGCGGCGGTTGGCCACGCCGGTCAGCGCATCGGTGCGGGCTTCGTGCAGGGCGCAGGAGTGCGCCTGGCGGATGTCCAGCTCCTGGCGCTTGAGCGCGGTGATGTCGGAGCCGATCGTCAGCAGCCAGTCGCCGGGCAGCAGCATTTCTGTGAACTGCAGCCAGCGGCCGTCGCGCAGGTCGGTCGTGAGTTGGCGCAGCGGCGCACTGCGCCGGCGCGGCAGGATGTCGGCCAGAAAATCCTCGATGTCGCCGCAGTCGATGAACGAGCCCAGGCCCTGGCGCCAGCTGTGGCGCAGCACGTCGGCAAACGACAGCGGCAGCGGATGGCCGCCCAGGTAGATCGCGTCGAACGCAGTATTGGCGTAGCGCAGCATGTCCTGCGCGTCGTACAGCGCCACGGGCATGGCGCAGCCGGCCAGCGCCGGCGCAATGACTTGCTGCACCAGCGGCGGCAAGTCGGACAGGGGCAGGGCGGTGGTGGCGTCGAGCGTCGGATGCATTGCCGTGGTGGCGTCGGAGGCGAGGGCGTCAGGGGCAAAAGAAACAGTATGTTACTTGTTGTGCGGTGACCTTGTTCAGGGCCGGGTTGGATCGTCGTCCACCGACGCGCTCCAGCGCGCTCCCCAGCCGCGCTGCACCTGGTCGATGTTGCGCCGGTCGCGCTTGGTCGGGCGGCCGTCGCGCAGCGCGCTGGCCGGCTCGGGCGCCAGGCGGCGCGCCTGGGCGGCCTGCTCGCGCGCGGCAATACTCTCGGGCGTTTCCTCGTACAGCTGCTGCGCCACCGGCGCCGACCCGCGCATGGGGCTGAGCACGCGCACCACGACGGTGCGCTCCACCCACCCCTGGCGCAGCGCCACGGTGTCGCCCACACGAAGCTCGCGCGCTGGCTTGGCGTTCTGGCCGTTGACCTGCACGCGGCCCTTGTCGATCTCGTGGACGGCCAGCGCGCGCGTCTTGTAGAAGCGCGCGCACCACAGCCATTTGTCCAGGCGCATCGCGTTGGCATCGTGGGGGGAATGGGCTGGAGTAGTGCGCATCGGGGAGGTGAGTCCTTGTAGGAGGGGGTGTCGCCGCGATCCTAATGCCTCCTGTGGCCGCCTCGCGATTGGGAGCTGCGCGGATGGACGCGGTGCATGATGTGCGCAGCTTCGCTCACCCACCCGACGAGGAGGACACCATGCCGCGCACCTTGCCATTCATGATGCAGCGCCCTGTAGCGACGTCGAATCCATCCCGCACGCGCCGGGCGGCCTTGGGCGCCGCGCTGCTGCTCTGGGCCGTGGCAGGAGTTGCGCAGGACTTCAACGCCCGCGCGCCCAACGCGGCGCGGCAGCGGCCGGCGTTTGCCGGCCAGACCCGGGCGCCGGTGATCGATGCGGGCGTGCAGTTGCGCACCCAGGTATTGGCCCGCGGCCTGGTTCACCCCTGGGGCATGGCCGAGCTGCCGGGCGGCAGCTGGCTGGTGACCGAGCGTCCGGGGCGGCTGCGGCGCATCGCAGCGGACGGCGCGGTGTCGCCGCCTATCAGCGGACTGCCGGCGGTCGACGCCCGCGGGCAGGGTGGGCTGCTGGACGTGGCGGTGCATGCCGACTTTGCCCAGACGCGCCAGCTGTGGTGGAGTTACGCCGAGCCGCGTGGCGGCGGGAAAAATGCCACCGCAGTGGCCACCGGCGTGCTGTCCGAAGACGGCAGCGCGCTGGAGCAGGTGCGCGTGATCTTTCGGCAAAACCCCGCCTGGGATTCAACCTACCACTTCGGCTCGCGCCTGGTGTTCGACCGCGAGGGCATGCTGTTCGTGACCACTGGCGAGCGCTCCGACCGCCGCGCCCGCCCGCTGGCGCAGGACGTGACCTCCCACCTGGGCAAGGTGCTGCGCATCGACCCGCAAAGCGGCGCCGCCGCCCCTGGCAACCCGGGCATCCACGGCGGTGTGCCGGAAATCTGGTCCTACGGCCACCGCAATGTGCAGTCGGCGGCGCTGGACGCGCAGGGCAGGCTGTGGATCGTCGAGCACGGCGCGCGCGGCGGCGACGAGCTGAACCAGCCCAGGGCCGGGCGCAATTACGGCTGGCCGGTCATCAGCTATGGCGAGGAGTACAGCGGCCTGGCCATCGGCCAGGGGCTGACCGCGAGGGACGGCATGGAGCAGCCGGTGTACTACTGGGATCCGGTGATCGCGCCCAGCGGCATGGCCTTCTATCAGGGAGCGCTGTTCCCGGGCTGGCAGGGCGACGTGCTGATCGGCGGGCTTGCGGGCCAGGCGCTGGTGCGGCTGACGCTGGCCGACGGCCGCGTGAGCGGCGAGGCCCGCTACTTGCAGGGCCAGGGCCGGGTGCGCGACGTGGCCGTCGCCTTTGATGGTGCCGTCATGCTGCTGACCGACGCCGAGGATGGTGCGCTGATCCGCGTGACGCCTATGGATTGACCCGCGGCGCCGCACGATGGCCGAAGCATCCTGGAACTGGCCGCGCCTTCAACAATTTAATTTATGCAGTGAATTTCCAATTCAGGACACTACGAGTCTGTCGGACTTGGAAATCGTCGGCTGCAAATCGACCGCAGCGGCT
>PGEI01000209.1 GCA_002894305.1 Comamonadaceae bacterium CD01 | reverse complement strand
CACCTTGTCCAGGCCACCAGCATGGCCTGCGGCGCGCGCCTCGATTGCGACTTTTTGCTGCATTGCGGGCATCATGGAAAGATCGTAAACACGCTCTAAGAGAAATGGGGTTCACAGAATTTCCGCCAGCATGCGCTCCACGCCCTGCTGCCACGGCGGCAGCGTCAGGCCGAAGGCGGCCTGCAGCTTGCTGCAATCGAGGCGCGAGTTGTGCGGGCGGCGGGCGGCGGTGGCAAAGGCGCTGCTGGGCACGGGGGCGACGTCGGCGGCCTTGATCGGCAGGTCGGGGCGCAGGCACCGGGCCTGGTCGATCACGTGGCTTGCGTAGGCGTGCCAGGTGGTGGCGCCGGCGGCGGCGCAGTGGTACAGGCCCGCGGCCTCGGGATGGTGGCGCAGGTGGCGGATGGCGTGGGCGGTCACGTCGGCCAGCAGCTCGGCGCCGGTGGGCGCGCCCCACTGGTCATCGATTACGGTGAGGCGTTCGCGCTCGCTGCCTAAGCGCAGCATGGTCTTGGCAAAGTTGCCGCCGCGCGCGGCGTAGACCCAGCTGGTGCGCAGGATGAGGTGGCGGCAGCCGGACTGCTGGATGGCCTGCTCGCCCTCCAGCTTGGTGGCGCCGTAGACGGACAGCGGCGCGGGCGTGTCTTCTTCGCGCCAGGGGCGCTCGCCGCTGCCGTCAAAGACGTAGTCGGTGCTGTAGTGCACCAGCAGCGCGCCAAGGCGGGCGGCTTCGTGCGCGATGGCGGCGGGAGTGATGGCGTTGACCAGGCGGGCGGCGTCCTGCTCGCTTTCGGCCTGGTCGACGGCCGTCCAGGCGGCAGCGTTGACGATCACGTCGGGCCGCTGCGCACGCACCAGCGCGGCGACCTGCCCGGGCTGGGCCAAGTCGGCCTCGGCATGGCCGAGCGCGGTGACAGCACCCAGCGGCACCAGGCTGCGCTGCAGTTCCCAGCCGAGCTGGCCGTTTTTGCCTAGGAGGAGGATGTTCATCGGTAGCTGGCTTTACTCCTTCCCCCGCTGGGGCTGAGGGCCGCGGCTCCAGTTCCGCCAGTGCGGAGCTGGACGGCCCGAAGAGCGGCGGCGTCTCGCCGCCAGCACCGAGGCAGGGATGGGGGCGGCCGGCACCGCAGCAAACACATGATTCGTCCAGCGTCGCTGGCCCCCACCCCAACCCTCCCCCAGAGGGGGAGGGAGGAAAACCAGGGGGAGGGAGAAGGCGCCCCGCTCAGTCCGCATACTGCTTGGCCACCCATTCGCGGTAGGCGCCGCTTTGCACGTTGGTCACCCATTCGGGATTGTCCAAATACCACTGCACGGTCTTGCGGATGCCGGTCTCGAAGGTCTCGGCCGGTTTCCAACCCAGTTCGCGCTCGATCTTGCGCGCGTCGATGGCGTAGCGGCGGTCGTGGCCGGGGCGGTCGGTGACGTAGGTGATTTGCCCGGCGTAGCTGGCGCCGTCGGCACGCGGGCGCAGTTCGTCGAGCAGCGCGCAGACGGTCTTGACGATGTCAATGTTGGGCTTTTCGTTCCAGCCGCCGACGTTGTAGACCTGTCCGGGCTCGCCCGCCTGCAGCACGCGGCGGATGGCGCTGCAGTGGTCTGCCACGTACAGCCAGTCGCGCACCTGCATGCCGTCGCCATAGACGGGCAGCGGTTTTCCGGCCAGTGCGTTGACGATGACCAGCGGGATGAGCTTCTCGGGAAAGTGCAGCGGCCCGTAGTTGTTGCTGCAGTTGGTGGTCAGCACCGGCAGGCCGTAGGTGTGGTGCCAGGCGCGCACCAGGTGGTCGCTGGCGGCCTTGCTGGCGCTGTAGGGGCTGTTGGGCTCGGTGCGGTGCTCTTCGGTGAAGGCCGGATCCTCGGGCGCCAGCGTGCCGTAGACCTCGTCGGTGCTGACGTGCAGGAAGCGAAAGGCCGCCTTGCCGCCTGCCGGCAGCGCGCTCCAGTAGTGGCGCACCGCCTCCAGCAGCCTGAAGGTGCCGACGACGTTGGTCTGGATGAAGTCCTCGGGGCCGTGGATGGAGCGGTCCACATGGCTTTCGGCCGCGAAGTTGACGATGGCGCGCGGCTGGTACTCGGCCAGCAGGCGGTCGAGCAGCGCGCGGTCGCCGATGTCGCCCTGCACGAAGACGTGGCGCGCGTCGCCCTGCAGGCTGTCCAGGTTGTGCAGGTTGCCGGCGTAGGTGAGCTTGTCGAGGTTGAGAACCGGCTCGTCGCCGTGTTCCAGCCAGTCAAGAACGAAGTTGGCGCCGATGAAGCCGGCGCCACCGGTAACTAGGATCATGTCGTGGGAGCAGCAGAGCGGAAAAGCATGGAATTATCCCATGCAGGCATTTCCATGCCCCCTGCAGCCGTGTCAACAAGCAACAACCGGCCGGCTGCCGCAGGGCGCACGCTTACGCTGCAAAGCGCCGCGCGGCAATCTCCAGCAGGCCTTCGAAGATCAGGTTCTCCACCAGCTCGAACGGGCGCGCCATGCTGGGCATCATCTTCCAGCCGGCACCGCCGGTCATGATGCACACCGGCTCCTGGCCGCAGTGCATCTTCAGGTGTTGCACCATGCGCTCGACCGCGCCGGCAATCGCATAGGTGCCGCCACTGGTCAGCGCGTCGCTGGTGTTGGTCGGGAAGGGGCAGACCTCGCCCGTGGGCACGTGCAGGCCGGCGGTGCCCGACTCCAGCGCGCGCAGCATGATGCCGTGGCCCGGCAGGATCAGGCCGCCCAGAAAGCGTCCCTCGGTGTCGATGGCCTCCACCGTCACGGCCGTGCCCACCATCACCAGCACCAGCGGGCGCGCCGGCCCCTGGGCCAGCATGTGGTGGCGCGCACCGATCATCGCCACCCAGCGGTCGGCGCCCAGGCGCATCGGGTGATCGTAGCCGTTGACCACGCCCGCTTCCTCGCTGCTGGGGACGACCCAGCTGGCGGGCACGTCCCACAGCTCCATCTGCTCGGCCACGCGGTGCTTGACCGCATCGCCCGCCACCACGCAGCCCAGCATGGCCGTGGGCGCGGGCAGATCCGCCCAGGCGCCTTCTGCCAGGCGGTCGATGTGCTCCAGGAACTCCACCCCCTGCTCCAGCAGCCGGGCACCGGGGCGCGGTGCGTCGAACAGAGCCCATTTCAGGCGGGTGTTGCCGACGTCGATGGCCAGAAAACTCATGGCGCCGCATTATGACTGCGGTTGCGCCTGCTGGGCCATGGCTTTGACGCGCAGGCGACGAAATGTCAATCTTCGTGATTACCCCGCATGCGCGCCGCCACGCCGTTACATTGTCAGGTGCATTGTTTCTTCCACCACACGACAGGAGCCAACACCATGGGTTTGTTCAGTTTCATCAAGGAAGCCGGTGAAAAGCTGTTTGGCGGCGCCCCCGCGCAGGCCGCCGAGGCCGCCGCGCCCAGCCAGGCCGACCTCAACGCCAAGGCCGGCAGCGCCATTGCCAACTACATCAACGCACAGAACCTGGGCGTGAGCGAGGTCAACGTCGCCTTCGAAGGCCCCGAGGGCAAGGTCACCGTCACCGGCGTCGCGCCCACGCAGGCGGCCAAGGAGAAGGTGACGCTGTGCTGCGGCAACGTGGCCAGCGTGACCAGCGTGGACAACCAGATGAGCGTCACCAACCCCGAGCCCGAGGCGCAGTACCACGACGTGGTGCGCGGCGACACGCTCAGCGCCATTGCCAAGAAGTTCTACGGCGACGCCAACAAGTACCCGGTGATCTTCGAAGCCAACAAGCCCATGCTGACGCACCCGGACAAGATCTATCCGGGGCAGAAGCTGCGCATCCCGCCGCTGGCCAAATAAAAGCGTCGCTGCGACCGGCACGCCGCGCCCCTGGCTGACGTTTCATCGGCCAGGGGCTGGCCTCCTATGGCGGCGCAACAATCACTCAGACTCAGCCCTGCTCCCACGGCAGGCCGCGCCAGCGCCAGCCGCCCAGCTTGCCGCGCTGGCGGCTGCCGTCCAGGCTGCCTTCGAAGCCTTCAAGGATGTTGTAGGCCTGCAGGCCCAGCGCGGCGGCGCGGCGCGCGGCGGCGATGGAGCGCACTCCGCTGCGGCACAGCAGCACGACCTTGGTGCCTGCGGGTACGGCGGCTTGCAGTTGCGCGTCGAAGTCGGGGTTGACCTCCATCGCCGGCCACTGTTTCCAGGCAATCGGCAGCGCGCCGGGGACGCTGCCGACCCAGGCGCGCTCAGCGTCGGTGCGCACGTCGACCAGCACGGCCTGTCCGGCCTGCACCCATTGCCAGGCCAGCTCGGGCGGCACGTCGCCGGCATAACCGTCTGCTGGAGGGATGTTGGGAATATTGGCAATCATTGCTGTGTCTCCCTGGGGTGAGCCCCAGTGCAATCCATTGTGTGACTCTGAGCGTCGCGCATGTAAGTGTTCGCTTATTCCGTTTCTATATCGATCGAGTACGCGAAGGTGAAGCGCAGACAGTG
>PGEI01000208.1 GCA_002894305.1 Comamonadaceae bacterium CD01 | reverse complement strand
CAACACCGGTTTCGTAGCGGATTTCGGACAGCTTCAGGGCGCGCACGGCGGCCGCCTCGGCCAGGCGCAGGGCATCGAGCTGGCCGCCATAGGTGGCCTCGCCCGCCAGGCCATCGGCCACTTCACGGAATGCCGTCTGGATGGCCTTTTCATAGCTGGCCACGGCGATTTTCTGGTTGGCCTTGGCGAGGTCGAGCCCGCCCTTGATGCCCCCCGAGAACAGCGGCATCTGCACCTGCGGCGCAAACTGCCAGTAGCGGTGATCGCCGCCGAACAGCGCCCCCAGCTCGGGGCTGGCAAAGCCCAGCAGCCCGGTGAGCGTGATGCGCGGGAAGAAGGCCGCGCGGGCGGCGCCGATCTGGGCGTCGGCAGCCTTGAGGTCGTGCTCGGCCCCCAGGATGTCGGGGCGACGTTCGAGCAGCTGCGAAGGCAGGCCCGCCGGAATCGCCTGCACCAGTTGATCGCGGCCAAAGGGCTGGGCCACGGGCAGATCTCCCGGAATCGGCGTGCCGAGGATGAGTTGCAAGGCGTTGGTGGCCTGGCTGACGGTGCGCCCGGCGGCAACCCGGTCGGCGCGTACCGATTCGAGCTGCCCCTGCGCCTGGGCCAGGTCGAGGTCGGAGGCGATCCCTTCGTTGAAGCGCGCCTGCACCAGCTTGAGCGTGCCTTCGCGGGCCTGCTCGGTCTTTTCCATGAGCGTCCGCAGGGACTGGGCCGAGCGCAGGGTGAAATAGGCCTCGGCAGTCTGGGCGATCAGCCCCAGCTGCACCGTGCGGCGCGCCTGCTCGGTGGACAGATACTGTTGATAGGCGGCCTCGCTGAGGTTGCGCACCCGTCCGAAGAAGTCGAGTTCGAAGGATGTCATGCCCACGCCCGCGATGACGCTGCGGCTGACGGCGGGCGAATCGGGGCCGCCGCTGCGCATATTGGCGGGCAGGTGCGTGGCCTGCTCGGTGCCCTGGGCGCCGAAGGTGGGCAGGCGGTCGCTTTGGGCGATGCCGAACTGCGCCCGCGCGGCCTCGACCCGCTCGACGGCCACCCGCAGATCGCGGTTATTGCGCAGGGCAAGCTCGATGAGCGCTTGCAGCCGCGGCTCAAGGAAAACGTCGCGCCACGCGGGCAAGGCGGCGTCTTGCGCGTCCGCCGCGGCCTGCACGGGGAAACGGTCGGGCACCGGGGCCGTCGGCCGGTGATAGGTGGGGGCCAGCGAGCAGGCGCCCAGGGCCAGGCACAGCGTGCTCAGCGCCAGAAATCGGCTCTTGTGCAACAGGGTTTTCATGAGCGTTCTCCGGCCTGGGATTCATCGGCCGCCGGAATGTGAGGCGCCTGGTGACCCAGCAGCTTGGGTTTGGTCTTGAACAGTTTCAGGATGACGACGAAGAAGGTGGGCACGAAGATGACGGCCAGCGGCGTGGCCGCCAGCATGCCGCCCATGACGCCCAGGCCCACGGCGTTCTGGCTGGCCGCGCCCGCCCCATTGGCAAGCACCAGCGGCACCACCCCCAGAATGAAGGCAAAAGACGTCATCAGGATGGGCCGGAAGCGCAGTCGCGCCGCTTCAATGGCGGCCTCGCGCAGGCCGGCGCCGCTAGCGTACAGATCTTTGGCGAACTCCACGATCAGGATGGCGTTTTTGGCGGCCAGGCCGATCACGGTCACCATGCCCACCTGGAAGTACACGTCGTTGGACTTGCCCATGAGGCTGCTGAGCAGCACCGCGCCCAGCATCCCCAGCGGCACGGCCAGCATGACGGACAGGGGGATCGCCCAGCTCTCATAGAGCGCGGCCAGCACCATGAACACCACCAGCACCGACAAGGCCATCAGGATGGTCGATTGATTGCCCGCCTGGATTTCCTGGTACGACAGGCCCGTCCATTCGTAGCCCAGCCCGCTGTTGGGCAGCTGGGCGACCAGGCGTTCCATCTCGGCCATGGCCTGGCCGGTGGAGTAGCCCGGTGCCGCCGAGCCGCCGATGCGCACGGACTCGTAGCCGTTGTAGCGCACCACCTGCACCGGGCCGCGCCCCCAGTCGAGAGAGACGAACGAGGACAGCGGCACCATATCGCCCTGGGCGTTGCGCGCATTGAGCTTGAGGATGTCATCCGGATTCATGCGCGCCGACTGATCGGCCTGCACCCAGACGTTCTGCACCCAGCCCTGGTTGGTGAACTTGCCCACATAGGCCGAACCGATGGCCGTCGAGATGAGGTTGGCGGCTTCGGAGAAATCCACCCCCTGGGCGGCGGCCTTGGCGCGGTCGATCTGGATGTGCAGCTGCGGCCCCGCGCTCAGGCCCGTGATGCGGGTCTGCGACAGGATGGGGCTTTGTGCCGCCAATTGCAGCAGCTGCTGCGCGGCGGCTTGCAGCGCGTCCTGCCCCACCCCGCCCCGGTCTTCCAGGCGCAGGTCGAAGCCCGAAGCATTGCCCAGCGACGAGATGGCCGGCGGCGTGATCGAGATCACCATCGAATCGGGCAGGCCGAAGAGCAGCTTGCCCATCGCGGTGCCCGAGATGGCCTGGGCCGAGTCGCCCGGCCCCTTGCGTTCGGAGAAGTCTTTGAGCGGAATGAAGGCGATGGCGGCGTTCAGCCCGTTGCCGTTGAAGCTGAAGCCCTGCACGGCAATGACGTTGGCCACCTGGGGCAGGCTCATGAAGTACTGCTCGACCTGCTTGATGATGTCCACCGTGCGGTTGGAACTGGCCCCGGACGGCAGCTCGATGTTGGCGATCACGTAGCCCTGGTCTTCGTCCGGCAGGAAGGACGTGGGCAGGCGCGCGTACATCCAGCCCAGCACGCCCACCAGCAGCAGGAACACGATCATCATGCGCAGCGAGCGCGACAGGCTGCGCCCGACCCAGCGGGTGTAGCCGTGGGTGCTGCGGTCGAAGAAGCGGTTGAACCAGCCGAAGAAGCCGCCCTTGGTCTCGTGGTGCCCCTTGGGAATGGGCTTGAGGATGGTGGCGCACAGCGCCGGCGTGAAGCTGAGCGCCAGAAAGGCCGAGAACAGGATGGACACGGCCATGGCCACGGAAAACTGGCGGTAGATGACGCCCACCGAGCCGGACATGAAGGCCAGCGGCAGGAACACCGTCGTCAGCACCAGCGTGATGCCGATGATGGCGCCGCTGATCTGCGGCATGGCCTTCTTGGTGGCTTCGCGCGGCGGCAGGCCTTCTTCGGCCATGATGCGTTCGACGTTCTCGACCACCACGATGGCGTCATCGACCAGGATGCCGATGGCCAGCACCATGGCGAACATGGTGAGCACGTTGATGGAAAAACCCAGGCCCAGCATCACGGCAAAGGCCCCGAGGATGGCTACCGGCACCACCAGCGCCGGAATCAGCGTGTAGCGGACGTTCTGCAGGAAGAGGAACATCACGACGAACACCAGCACCATGGCCTCGAACAGCGTGTGCACCACCTGTTCGATGGACAGATCGACATAGGGCGAAGTGTCGTACGGAATGGTGTAAGTGATGTCGTCGGGGAAGAACTTGGAGAGTTCCACCATCTTGGCCTTGGCCAGCTTTGCCGTCTCGAGGGCGTTGGCCGTGGGCGTGAGCGACAGCGCGAAGGCCGCCGTGGGTTTGCCGTTCAGGCGCGAACCGAATTGATAGTTGTCGGAACCCAGCTCGACGCGCGCCACATCGCGGATACGCACGGCGGAGCCGTCCGGATTGGCACGCAGCACGATGTCGCCGAATTCTTCGGGCGTCTTGAGCTGCCCGTTGACAATGAGCGGCGCCGTGGTGCGCTGCGCGTCGGGGTTGGGCGGCGAACCCAGCATGCCGCCGGAAATGACCAGGTTCTGCGCGGCGATGGCGTTGTTGACCTCGCTGGCGCTGAGCTTGTAGCTGACGAGTTTTTGCGGGTCGAGCCAGACGCGCATGGCGCGCGGGGCGGCAAAGAGCTGGAAATTGCCCACGCCCTTGACGCGCGACATGGGGTTTTGCACGTTGCGCGTGATGTAGTCGGCCAGCGAGGCCTGATCCATCGAGCCGTCCTTGGAGGACAGCGTGACCACCATCAGGAAGTTGGAGTTTTCCTGGCTCACCTTCAGGCCCTGCTGCACCACGGCGGTCGGCAGTTTCGCCGTGACGTTCGAGAGCCGGTTCTGCACGTCCACCTGCGCCATGTCGGGGTCGGTGCCCGGTGCGAAGGTGACGGTGATCGCGGCCTGGCCGTTGGAATCGCTCACCGATTCGTAATACAACAGGCCTTGCGCGCCATTGAGCTCGTTTTCGATGATGCTGGAGACGCTGGTGGCGACTTCAGAGGCGCTGGCCCCCGGATACGTGGCCCGGATGTTGACCGTGGGCGGCGCGACTTCCGGGTACTGGGAGATCGCCATATTGGGGATGGCCATGATCCCGGCCAGGGCGATCGCCAAGGCGAGCACCCAGGCAAAAATGGGTCGTTCGATGAAAAACTGTGGCATGAGAGTACGCCTGAAAACCA
>PGEI01000207.1 GCA_002894305.1 Comamonadaceae bacterium CD01 | reverse complement strand
GTCCGGGGCAACGGCTCCAGATTCAGGGGCCGATCCAGCTGGCGCGCGATGCGGGAGGCCACGTATTGCTCGTCCGGGGCGCACAGGCTCAGGGCCAGCCCGGTTTCCTGCATCCGGCCCGTGCGCCCCACCCGGTGCGTGTGCACGTCGGGGGTGCGGGCAAGTTCGGTATTGATCACCATCGGCAGGGAAGGGATGTCCAGCCCGCGTGCCGCCACGTCCGTGGCTACCAGGATGTTGCAGCTACGGTTGGCAAACTGCACCAGCACGTCGTCCCGATCACGCTGATCCATGTCGCCATGCAGCGCCAGCGCGCTGAAGCCTGCTCGCCGCAAGTGGGTGGATAACTCGGCGCAGGCGGCCTTGGTGTTGCAGAAGGCCAGCGCCGATGTCGGCTGAAAATGGCGCAGCAGCACGGCGGTTGCGCCGTAACGGTCTGCCGCCTCGATCGTGTAGAAGTGCTGCTCGATCTGAGCCTCGTCGTGCACCGCATCCACCTTGACGAGCTCGGGGCTGGATAGCAGGTGTTCGACGTCCTCGCGGATGCTCTCTGGATAAGTAGCTGAAAACAGCAGCGTTTGGCGCTGGGCCGGGCAGGCGCTGGCGAGCGCCATCACGTCGGGGAAGAACCCCATGTCCACCATGCGGTCGGCCTCGTCCAGAACCAGCATGCGCACGGCGGAAAGATCCAGCGTTTGGCGTGCCAGGTGATCCAGCAGGCGGCCTGGCGTGCCGACGATGATGTGAGCGCCATGTGCCAGCGACTCGACCTGCGGGCGCGCGGAGGCGCCGCCCGCGAGCGTCAGCACCTTGATGTTGCCGTCGGCGCGCGCCAGGCGCCGCAGCTCGGTGGCCACTTGTTCGGACAGCTCGCGGGTGGGGCAGACCACCAGCGCCTGTGGCACCCACTGCGCCGGGTTCAGGTGATGCAAAATGCCCAGGCCGAAGGCCGCCGTCTTGCCGCTGCCGGTCTTGGCTTGCGCGATCAGGTCGCGGCCTTCCAGGATGATGGGCAGGCTTTGCGCCTGAATCGGCGTCATGGTCTGGTATTCCATGCGTGCCAGGTTGTCGAGTTGCGCGGCGGAGAGCGGCAGATTGCTGAAGGCGAGGGGGTTCACGGGGAGTCTGTGTTCAAAAATGAGGTACGTGTGTGCGGCTTGCGGCGCGAGGCTGCCGCCAGAACCCGGTGATGGCATTCGTGAGCCTGGCAGGCGAGCCAGTATATCCCGATCAGTATTCGGTATTTCGGCTCGCCCGTCGTGATTCGCCGTGCGTGGGGATAGCGCCGATCGGGGATCGGGTACAGTAAGAATTGGCATTTTATCGAGAGACGAGATGAGCAACAGAAATGACGGGGTTTTACACGCCACCGATTTTTACGGCCTTCGATACTCTTGCTTCAATAAAAAGGAGATCCTATGAGGCGTTACGTTGCCCTGTACGGTACGGAGTGTGTGGCAGCCGCGAAGCGGTGCGGTGTGGAAGACCCACAGGAGGTCGTCCGGTTCCAGACGGTTTGCGCTTTCCTGGCCGACAATCCCACGCTTCTTTCATGGCGTGGAAATAACAAGCCGGATGCGACTGAGTCGGTGGGGATCGTCCAGCTGGCGGAAAAGTTCTTTGGGGTGCGGTCGAAACGGACTTGGCCGGGCGAACCCAGCACAGTCCCTGATGAGGCTGTCAGCATCGTGATGCAGGCGGTCTACGGATATTCGGAAGGGCAGACCGGACGCATCAAGACGGAACACCAGCACGCCATGTCCGCCGAAAATATCGTCGGTGCATTGCTGGAAAGGTACATTGCCTCGGTCATAGAACCTCACGGGTGGGTCTGGTGTGCTGGAGATTTCGTGAAGGCGGTTGACTTCATCAAATACCAGGCGGCAGAGGGTCAGTGGTTGGCTTTGCAGATCAAAAACCGTGACAACACTGAAAACTCGTCCTCTGCCGCCATTCGCCATGGAACCGAAATCAAAAAGTGGTTTCGCAGCTTCTCCAAGAAGGATGCAACCAACTGGAGCGCGTTTCCTGAGCCCAGGTTCAGAAACGAACTCGGCGAGGATGGCTTTCGGCGCTTTTTGATGGGCTACCTGACGCGTGGATAAAACCGTTCTGCCGTACCTCTGTCTCAAGCAATCGCGCCCGGATCAAGGTCGAACGCATGGACGTGTGTGCCAGCATGCCGGTCAAGCACCTGTTGCGAGAAGCTGCTCTTGCTTGCCATAAGGGGTATCCGGTTTTCGTGATTGAAATGGGTTCATAGTGGAGAAGAGGACGATTCTCCAGAAAATTGGGAGAACGACGAAGAAAGGCCTATTTAATTGTATATTGTCATTTTACAAATTATAATTTGTAGATTAGAGATACAAAACAGAGTTTGTATGCCAGACTTCACAGTCCGCACTGCGGAGCAGCTCCCCGTGCTGTTGCAAGCATTCCGAAAGCAAGCCGGTCTCACGCAAGCTGACGTCGCGAGCCGGCTGGGTGTCACACAGCAGACGCTTTCCTCTCTGGAACGCAATGCAGAAAAAGTCAGTGCTGGCCGACTACTGACGCTGCTGAGCACACTCGGGGTAGAGATAGTGTTGCGTCAGAGCGGTGCCCCACACACACCCAAGCCGCCATCAACCAACCCCGACTGGTGAGTGGGAAATGGGAAGACGCTCACACACACGAACTCTGTATCTTTGGATGAACGACGCTTTCGTCGGCACCTGGAGCGTACACCCCCATGCGGGCGAGATACTGCAGTATGACGACGGCTGGGTGGCCTCTGAACAAGGCCGACCGCTATCTCTACCCGATCATCGGCAGGGGAGCAAACCAGCTATTCCCATTCAAGGCGAAGATAGCCACGGCGGTGCGTTCCAAGAATACTCATTGGGTCATGCGTGACATTGCACGGCGGCATTGGGTGACAGTAGGAACAGCGCACGGCGTCATGGCGCCTGACGGTCAGGGCGTCGAAGCTGTGCTCGACGAGATGGTCGCCCAAACCCCGGAGGTCGTGCATACGGTTCGTGCGCAGCTACCTGACGGGTTCCCTGCACACGTGGCGGACAGCATCCTCAGCGGGTTGCAGACAGCAGCTGAAAAATTGGCCAAGTAACTCAGTTTCGTGGATCGACCAGGTGGAGCGCTGGTTTGCCACCCTGACGCAGTCCTGCATTCGTCGTGGCACGCATCGCTCAACACGTGAGCTCAAACTGGCTATCGAGCAGTATCTTGATCTGAACAATGCGGATCCGAAACCTTCCATATGGATCAAAACGGCAGAGGACATCTTGGAAAGCGTCAAACGATTTTGCCTGCGAATTTCTGATACAGCACATTAGATTGATGCGGAAGTGACTCGTTGGCCAAGGGCGAATTAGGCCTCGGCCATTTCCCGTTCCGCGGCTTTTGCCAGAAATGCGGAGCGCGCCAGACGCTGGGCCTTGGCGACTGCATCGATACGATGCACGAGATTTTCCGGCAAGCTGAGAGATTCGCGGGGCGCGGTTCTTTTGGAGCGTGCGGTGATGGACTTCATGCACGACCAGCTGTCCGACGGGCGCAGCATCCGGTTATTCAACGTGGTGGACGACTTCAATCGCGAGGGACTGGGCATCGAGGTGGACTTCAGCCTGCCCGCAGAGCGGGTCACCCGGGCGCTGGACCAGATCATTGAATGGCGTGGGCAACCGCGCTGCATCCGCTGCGATAACGGCCCTGAATACATCGGCAAGGTACTGCTGGACTGGGCCGCCAAGCGGCGTATCACGCTCATCCATACCCAGCCGGGCAACCCGCAACAGAACGCCTACGTTGAGCGCTACAACCGTACCGTGCGCTATGATTGGCTGGCTCAAAACCTGTTTGGCAGTCTGGAGGAGGTCCAGGCGGGTGCTACCGAATGGCTTTGGACCTACAACAACGAACGGCCCCATAAATCCCTGGGTGGCTTGACCCCCGCCCAGAAGCGAAACTCCCATCCGTTAACACATTCTACGGAAACCTACTGCTGAAAATGGGGGGATTACCCAACGGGCAAAGTCATTCGGAAGGAAATGCTCCTCTGGCAGGCCATGCGGGTCACTTACCCTCAAGTGAAGTGGCTCTTTGGCGACTACGGCGTTCGCGGCCCCAACACTGCCGAAGACGTGATCTCGCCAAATACGAACGGAAAAATTCGGCACACGATAGGACAGAGTTACTACATTGTGCGGGGCCATTCTGTGCAACAGCCAGGAAAGGGGGCGCAGATGTACAAGCTTGCCAAAACCGTCGTAGACTCCATCCACTACATGGGCAAGGACTTCAGTTGGGGAGATGCGCGGATTCTGGCCTGTAGCAAGGAAGAGTTCAAAGGTAACTCCACAGATTGGATTGCCATTGACACTAGCCATCACATGGCGTGGGTTGTTGCTGAAGTTGAGGAGTTCGAGTTGAAAACCACCGCCTCGGTCGTAAGTGTCTAAGAAAAATTTTCAGC
>PGEI01000206.1 GCA_002894305.1 Comamonadaceae bacterium CD01 | reverse complement strand
GCACGACAAGCGAAGCCGACAAAGTAATCGGTTGATATAGAAGTGGAATCAGACGCGCGATCAACGCGCCTCCTCCAGCAGCAGGCGCAGGCCTTCGAGGTTGCACAGCTGCAGCGCACGGCCCTGGCGGCGCAGCAGGCCCAGGCGGGTCAGGCGCGACATTTCTCGCGCCACCTCTTCGCGGCTGCTGCCCAGCATCAGCGCCAGGTCGGACTGGCGCGGCGCCGGCTGCAGCACCGCCTGGTTGCCGCTCGTATCCTGCGCCGAGCGCTCGACCAGCTCCAGCAACTGCGCGTGCAGGCGCGCGCGCACCGACAGCGTGCCCAGGTTGAGCACGCGCGTGGCCAGCACCTGCGCCAGCGTGCTCAGCTGCGCAATCACGGCGCGCAGCACGCCCACCTCGTTCATCAGCAGCGCCTCGACGTCCTCGTGCGCCAGCGACGCGACCAGGCTGTCCTGCGTGGCCTGCACCGTCACCGGGAAGCGCATGGGCGCGGGCGCGTCTTCCGCCTCGGCCACGCGCAGGCCGCCAAAAAACAACCCGGCCGCCAGGTCGCCCAGCACCATGCCCTTGCCCGAGGCCGCGTAGCTGGCCACGCGCAGGCCACCATGCACCAGGAAATACAGGCGGTCGTCGACATAGGGGCCAACCAGCTCTTGCTCGGCCTCCAGCCGGTGCCAGCGGCATTGCGTGGCCAGTTGCGCCAGCCGGTCGTCGGACAGCGAATCGAGCATGTGCACCTGCCGCAGGCCTTGCCAGGCGACGGGGAGGGCGGCGCCCGCAGGGGCCGGCGCGGCGCGGCGGGTTGATGGCGATAGCGTCATGGCGTAGGGCGGTGGTGGTGATGTCGCAGGCCGCGCCATTGTGGCGCCTAAGCGCGTTTGGCCAGGCCAAGCGCGCGGCGTTTGCGCGCCGATAAGCTTATGCCGAACGGCACATGGCAATCCTCCTAGAATCACCGCTCCGATTCCAAGGAGCGTTGCAGCTATCGCATGTTCAAAGCGCGGTGGCCAGGCTTGGAATCGACCGTCCCGCATGCAACGACGCTCACCTGTCCATCCGTCCTGCCCGTACAGGTGAGTTCCATGTCAGCCACATTTCCCCCTCCGATGAAACTCTCCGGCCTGGAGCCCGTCTTCATTGGCCAAGATTCCCTGTTCGTCAACGTCGGCGAGCGCACCAACGTCACCGGCTCCAAGGCCTTTGCCCGGATGATCCTGGCCGAGCAGTACGAGCAGGCTCTGTCGGTGGCGCGCCAGCAGGTGGAGAACGGCGCGCAGATCATCGACGTGAACATGGACGAGGCCATGCTGGACGGCAAGGCCGCCATGGTGCGGTTTTTGCGCATGCTGGCGGGCGAGCCCGACATCGCGCGCGTGCCGGTGATGGTCGATTCGTCCAAGTGGGAGATCATCGAGGCCGGCCTGCAGTGCATCCAGGGCAAGGGCATCGTCAACTCGATCAGCCTGAAAGAGGGCGAGGCCGAGTTCAAGCGCCAGGCGCGGCTGGTGCAGCGCTACGGCGCCGCCGCCGTGGTGATGGCGTTCGACGAGCAGGGCCAGGCCGATTCACTGCCGCGGCGCATCGAGATTTGCAACCGCGCCTACCGCGTGCTGGTCGATGAGGTCGGCTTTGCGCCCGAGGACATCATCTTCGACCCCAACGTATTCCCGATTGCCACCGGCATCGAGGAGCACGCCAAGAACGGCACCGACTTCATCGAGGCAACGCGCTGGATCAAGCAGAACCTGCCGGGCGCCAAGGTGTCGGGCGGCATCTCCAACGTCAGCTTCTCGTTCCGCGGCAACGACCCGGTGCGCGAGGCCATCCACACCGTGTTCCTGTACCACGCTATTCAAGCCGGGCTGGACATGGGCATCGTCAACGCCGGGATGATGGGCGTCTACGACGACCTGGAGCCGGAGCTGCGCGAGCGCGTCGAGGACGTGGTCTTGAACCGCCGCCCCGATGCCGCGGAGCGCTTGCTGGAGATTGCCGAAAGCGCCAAGGGCGCGGCGCGCGACGACAGCAAGAAGCTGGAATGGCGCGGCACGGCCGAAGCGCCGACGCCAGTGGGCGAACGCCTGACGCACGCGCTGGTGCACGGCATTACCGATTTCATCGTCGAAGACACCGAGGAGGCCTACCAGCAGCTCTGCGTGCAGGGCGGCGCGCGCCCGCTGGCGGTGATCGAGGGGCCGCTGATGGACGGCATGAACGTGGTGGGCGACCTGTTTGGCGCGGGCAAGATGTTTCTGCCGCAGGTGGTCAAGAGCGCGCGCGTGATGAAGCAGGCCGTGGCCCACCTCGTGCCCTATATCGAGGCAGAGAAAGAGGCGCAGAAGGCCGCCGGCATCGACGTGTCGAGCAAGGGCAAGATCGTCGTCTGCACCGTCAAGGGCGACGTGCACGACATCGGCAAGAACATCGTCACAGTCGTGCTGCAGTGCAACAACTTCGAGGTCGTCAACCTGGGCGTGATGATTCCGGCACACGAGCTGCTGGCGCGCGCCAAAGAGGAAAACGCCGACATGGTGGGCGTCTCGGGGCTGATCACGCCCAGCCTGGAGGAGATGCAGCACGTCGCCGCCGAGATGGACAAGGACGACTACTTCACCAGCCGCCAGACGCCGCTGCTCATCGGCGGCGCCACCTGCTCGCGCGTGCACACGGCCGTCAAGATCGCGCCCAAGTACAGCGGCCCGGTGATTTACGTGCCCGACGCGTCGCGCAGCGTGGGCGTGGCGCAAAGCCTGCTGGGCGACGGCCGCGACGCCTACCTGAGCGAAGTGACCGCCGACTACGACCACGTGCGCCAGCTGCACGCCAAGAAGAAGAAAGTGCCGCTGTGGACGATCGAACAGGCGCGCGCCAACGCCACGCCGCTGTCGTTCACCAACCCGCCGCCGGTCGTGCCGCGCGCGCTGGGCCGGCGCGTGTTCAAGAACTTCGACCTGGCCGAGCTCGTGCCCTTCCTCGACTGGGGGCCGTTCTTCCAGACCTGGGATCTGGCCGGCGCCTACCCGGCCATCCTCGATGACGAGATCGTCGGCACCGAGGCGCGCAAGGTGTTTGCCGACGGCCAGGCGATGCTGAAAAAAATCGTTGAAGGCCGCTGGGTCACCGCCAATGGGGTGATGGGACTGTTCCCGGCCAACCGCGTCGGCGACGACATCGAGTTCTACACCGACGAGAGCCGCACCGAGGTCTTGATGACCTGGTACGGCCTGCGCCAGCAGACCGAAAAACAGCCCGGCGCCGACGGCGTGATGCGCCCCAGCCGCTGCCTGGCGGATTTCGTCGCGCCCAGGGAGTCGGGCATTGCCGACTACGCCGGCCTGTTCGCGGTCACCGCCGGCATCGGCAGCGAGAAGAAGGAAAAGGAGTTCCTCGACGCGCTCGACGACTATTCCAACATCCTCTTCAAGGGCCTGACCGACCGCCTGGCCGAGGCTTTCGCCGAATGCCTGCACCACCGCGTGCGCACCGACCTGTGGGGCTACGGCGCCGACGAGGCGCTCTCCAACGAAGACCTGATCAAGGAAAAATACCAGGGCATCCGCCCCGCGCCCGGCTACCCGGCCTGCCCCGACCACACGGCCAAGATCGCGCTGTTCGAGACCTTGCATGCGCGCGAGATCGGCATGGAGCTGACCGACAGCATGGCGATGTTCCCGGCGTCCAGCGTCAGCGGCTTCTACCTGGCCCACCCCGAGGCCACTTACTTCGTCGTCGGCCAGATCGGCGACGACCAGGTCGAGGACATGGCCGCGCGCCGCGGCATGGACCTTCAGGAGATGCGCCGCAGGCTGGCGCCGAACCTGGGATAGGTTCGAGAGAAGGCCCGATGCGGCATCCCCACGAAATCCACACGCAGCGACTGCTGCTGCGCCAGTGGAGACCGTCGGACTTCCCGACCTTCGCGCGCATGGGTGCCGATGCCGAGGTGATGCGCTACTTCCCCCATACGCTGGACGAGGACGCAAGCCGCGCACTGGCGCAGCGCTGCCACGACCTGATCGCGCAGCGCGGCTGGGGCTTCTGGGCGGCGCAGGAAAAATCCTCGGGCGCCTTCATCGGGTTCATCGGCCTGTACGTCCCGGCGGCGCAGTTGCCGTTCTCCCCCTGCGTCGAGGTCGGCTGGCGGCTGGCGCGGCCGTTCTGGGGCCAGGGGCTGGCCACGGAGGGCGCCCGCGCCGCGCTGGCCTTCGGCTTCGACGCGCTGCAGCTGGCCGAAATCGTCGCCTTTACCGCGCTGGCCAATGCGCGCTCCGAGGCCGTGATGCAACGCCTGGGCATGCGCAGGGACGCCCTCACGTTCCAGCACCCGGCCCTGCCCGAAGGCCATCCGCTGCGCGAGCACTGCCTGTACCGCATCGCGGCCCAGTGATTCCATTTCTATATCGATCGAGTACGCGAAGGTGAAGCGTAGACAGTGCTGTAGCACGACAAGCGAAGCCGACAAAGTAATCGGTTGAT
>PGEI01000205.1 GCA_002894305.1 Comamonadaceae bacterium CD01 | reverse complement strand
GTAATTTGCATAAACTAAAATATAGTCATGAACATCCCCTATCGCTTCTCGGTTTTCCCTTGAGTATCGTTTCTGCCAAACGCAGCAAGCAATAAAATTTTCCTCACCAAATATCTCACCAATAAGCGCCTTAGCCCTATGGATTTCATCCTCGCCAATTGTCATCCAAAACGATCCAGTCTCACTCAACAACTCACGCAATAAGCGCAACCTCGGCCACATCATGGCGCACCACTTGTCATGCCGCAACCCATCCTCAATACCAATTGGATTGCTGTCTAACCACTCCCTAATCATGGGGGCGTTAACATTATCGTTGTAGCACCAGTCTTCGTTACCAGTGTTGTAAGGCGGATCAATAAAAATGCAATCTACCTTCCCGGCGTAATACGGCAGCAGCGCTTTGAGCGCATGCAGGTTGTCGCCCTGGATAATCAGGTTGCCATCCAACGATGCCGAGCCTATTCCCTTCTCCGGGTGCGGCACCAGAGGCCGGAACGGCACGGCCAAGTGGTGGTTGTAGACGAATTCTTTCCCTTTGAAGCTGAGCGCCGTCATGATCAGCGTTCTCCCTTTTTAGATGACGGCACACACAAGTGCCTGAATGACAGCATCAGCCCGATACCGGCAAATAGAGCGTCAGCACAGCACTGGCCGTACGCCGAAAGCTGAAACTCTCGTAAAACGCGGCCACCTTCGCATCCTTTGCATCCACAATCAGCACCCGCACACCCATGGTTTGCCGCACAGCCACGGCAAGATTCACCGCGTGGCCCAGTAGCAGTTGGCCGTACCCCTTACCCTGCCGCGCCTGAGACACGGCCAAGCGCCCTACCCGTATGGCGGGCACGGGATACGCCGGTAGTCGCCCGCCATCCGGCTCAAGCATCTCGTGCAGGTGGAGCTGCGCCGCTGACAGGGAGCAATAGCCGAGAATGCGCGCAGGGGCGGTATCGTCCACCAGGACATGCGTCGTGGCGATACCATCGCGCTGATGCTGTCCCGCCCGGCGGCGTAGGTAGTCATCCAGGGCTGCGACGCCACAGGAAAACCCGGCGCGGTCATGTTGATGCCCATCCAGGACAGCAAAGCTTAGCGCCATGAATCAACGCTGTGCCACAGAGGCGGCAGCGTCCATTGCTTCCTTCAGGCGCGCATTAGGCTGAAATGGAGCATCCAATGCCGCCAGGAAGCGACGTGACTCCGCAGCGGACAAAGTGACGACCGTATCGGCTGCAATAGCCGCATCGGCTTCGCGCAAGACAGCATCGCGAACGAAAGACGACACAGGTAGACCGCGCAAGGCGGCGGCCTTAGTGATCCGTTCTTTGTCACGCGGCTCAAGACGCAGATCCAGGCGGGCGGCGGCGGTCGTCATGATTTACCTCCAATCTGTACGCTATTGTACCGTACAAATTTACTACCTACCAAGATGGACTTGACGCCGAAAACCGACGATCGGTGGGCTTACTAGCTTCTCACCGGCCGTCAGGGTTATACGCAGCTTCATCGATAGCTTGTCTTTCTTTCGATGATGGCGCCCTACCCCGACACAGCTTCGCAGCTGGTGATCTGCACCTGAACGGCATGAGGCTGTGATGTTCACGGATGATGCCGACAAACTGCCGGAGCGGGTGGGCCGGTTGGGGATCAAGGGGCTGGCGCATGACCTGCTGCCCGTGACAAATAATGAACTGGCACCAAATCGCGCGGGTTTACGCGGCATCGGCTTATCATCAATCAGACGTCCATCATACCGAACATGCGACCGCCCTGCCGCAAGCTGTCGACAGTTTGAGATTGCCGATCCAATCGTAGTCAGACTACGACGAAGAAAATTATTCAAATATCTCGGGTATAGCTTTCAACGCTCGCCCGCCTCCGCAACAGAGTGGAATCCGGTCACCCTACCCCGCCTCGCTTCCTCGTCGTCACCCAAGTCCTTGTAGAAACTTCGGATGGCTTCGTCCACGCAATTCGGCGACCACCTTGTCGGTCAATTTCCACGGATCGCCCCTGAGCCGGGATACCAGTTTGACCCAAACGCGCTCGAAAGCGCGCAACGCATCGGAGTCGTCGAACCGCACTCCAGCCGACAGCAAAGGCGCGATGTCTTCCGTCAGGCTGCGCGTGAGTTTCTGCAACATGCGCTGCTCGGCTTCCGCACGCGTGATCGCCGTGTCTTCGAGAGCAAGGTAGTGATCGAAGCAAGCCACCAGCTTGTCCACGTTCATGTCCAACTGCTCCAACCCTTGGGCCAAGTCGAACAGGTCACGGTTCTTGCGCCGCTGCAGTAGTGCGCGCAGCTTGGTGCCGAACAGTTCTTCCGGCTCGAAAGATGCGATCTGCGTCCGCCCCCGATACCAGTCGTTCTCCACCGAGAAGGGATACTGGCGGATACCGAACAGGCTTTCATGCTCGCGGGTGTTGATCTCGACCTTGAGCTTCAACGCCGATTGCGGATCGGCCTCGGGGGCGAACCGGAACACCAGGTGCATTGAGTGCCCAGCCTGATTCCGATTGAATCCTCCAAGCCAGGTCAGCGCATCGCGGATCGCATCGACGGTCGTGCCGATCGGTTCCGGTTGTGTCTGTACCAAGTCAATGTCTTCGGAGTAGCGCAGCGGTCGTTGAAACAGCAGCTTGTTGATTGCCGTGCCGCCGCGGAACGCGATCTTGCCACGCAACGCCGGTGCGTTGAATAGGTCGCACAACGCGCGGCTGATGATCAGATCCTGTTCGACCTGGCGGAAGTCGGGCCACGGTGCCGTGGCGCTCCAGGCTTGAAGGAAGGCTTGGGGAATCAAAAATCCACCTCCACTTGCTCATTGATAACGAGCAGCCAATCGGGCGCTTTCTCATGCAGGTCGGACAGCCCTTCCACCAGCGGTTTGACTGACGGATCCAGCAGCACCATCGCCTTGGCTTTCCCGGCGAACGGCCGCAGCGCATCGGCCTGCTGCAAGTGCCCTGCCCGCTCCAACAGATAGCCCAGGCGTCGCACCGAGGAGTTTTCGTAGTGGGCCGCGATCGAGGCGAGCACGTCTGCGCTCGCTTGCCCGCCCAAGTCCCGAGCGATCTGCGCAAGGCCATTGATGCCCGCCGCCTTGTGGAAGTAACGCGCGCAGTCCAGCAGCGTCAGTTCCAGGCCCGCAACTTTCGCAAAGCCGGCCTCGCTCTTGATCGAACCCAACCAGTCGGGGCAATTGGCCTCATGGAATGCGGAGGGGCTTTGATAGACGAACTCCACGCGCTGACGACCGACCTCGAACCCGCGTACTTGCCTGGGCACGATGACCTGGAACACCATAGCCGCCTGATGCGATGAACCGTGGAAGGCGGCCGCGCGCAGCAAGGCAACGCGGTAGTCCAGTTTCAGGCTCCGCATCAACGGGTCGATCCAGCGCACCGGATCGGGGGCGCCGAAGGTCCGGTCCTCAGGGCGCAGGATCAGGTAGAAGCCTCGTCGGGGATTGGCCAGACGCCCTTTCTTGACCTGCCGCAGCAAGGCGACGCTCAACGGGTGCAACGTCAAGCCGAGCGCAGCCTGCGCCTCCTCCCGCGTGAAGTAGGCGCGTCCGCGAGCCAGATGTTCATCGATGTACTGGTCGATCGTCGCCATTCCCAAGTCATATGCGATAGTTGACAATTTTTGTATATTAACGCATATGATCTGGGAAGCAATTGGATAGCGCCATCCTCCTGTCGGGGCCGCCGCCGCTTCATCCCCGGCCTTCCGACCGCTATCCAGCAATCTTCGCACCCCCACTGCGGCTCCTGAACCCCCGGCCCCCCGCCATAAAGGCCTCCAGCACGAGCGGAATCAACGTCACGGCATCGACTGTCTCGCCGTAGGTCTGGGCATGCAGCGCCGCGTAGCGGTCCAGGTCGGCCTTGAGCCGCGCCGGACACGCAAAGGCCAGCTTGACGGTCTGCGTATCGGGCAGCGGCCCTAGCCGCAATCTTTTCGGTGGTGCGCTCATGGCATCGGCCCTCGCTGGATGAAGAGCAGCTGGTACGGCCGCAGCACCAGATCCTTGTTCACCATGACGTTGACTTGGAAGCCGGGTCGCACGGTCAGCGTCGGCTGGATGCTCAGGTTTCGGCGCGTGATCTCCTGGCCGATCTGATTGATGGTGTCCTGGGCGCTGTCACGCAAAGCGATGACGGTGTTGCCGTTGGCCTGATTCTGATTGGAGACGGCCAGTTCGGCGTTGGCCCCCAGCAGCGTGGACAGCGCCGCACCCGCCAGGATGCGGCTCCAATGCCAGTCCACGCCATCCCCCAGGCCGGCATAGCCGGCCGGGTCGATGCCGGGCAGCTTGTCCAGTGCGATCGACGAGGTGTCGGGCAGCACCAGGCGCAGCCGGATCATGTGCTTGGTGTATTCGCGCCGGTCGTCGGCCCGTACACGGGTCTGGCACACCATGAAAGGCTCGAAGCCTTCGCCACGTAGTTCCTGCAACACGGTTGCGGTGGGGATGTAGCTGTACCGCTGCGAGCGGCTTTCGTGCGGG
>PGEI01000204.1 GCA_002894305.1 Comamonadaceae bacterium CD01 | reverse complement strand
ACCAAACAATCCCCCGAAGAGTTCGCCAATCAGCTGAAAAAAATCATCGACTACGCGCGAGGCGCGAAGCAGCGCATGCAGGACGCCTACATGCAGCAGTACGGGCAGGACGTTGGCGGAAATGCGCAGGCGCTGCCTGTTGAGCCTCAGGCGTCCGTACAGCCTCAGCGCACCGTCGTGCGCCGTGGCACCGCGAATGGTCGCCAGGTCGTGCAGTATTCAGACGGCAGCATCGAATTTGTGGAGTGAGCCATGGCAGGCATTGAAGAGTTCGTTCAGCAGTACGGCCCCATGGCCGCCGGTGTCGCCCAAAAGCTCAAGGTAGACCCCTCCATTCTGCTGGGCCAGTGGGGCCTGGAGACGGGATGGGGAAAATCCGTCGTGCCCGGCAGTAACAATCTGGGCAACATCAAGGATTTCTCTGGTGGCGGCACGATGGCCACCGACAACATGACCGGATCGCAGGATCGATACCGCACCTACGCCGATCCCAGCGCCTTCGGCGACGACTATGTAAGCCTGATTCAGCGCAAGTACCCCCAGGCCGTGGGGCTAGGTACGGATGCTGTGAAATTCGGCAAGGCCTTGAAGTTCGGCGGCTACGCAGAAGACCCGGCCTACATCAAGAAGATTTCGGACGCCACCAGCATGGTGCGCGGGCTGGGCGAAAAACTCTTCAATTTCCTGATCCCGGCTGCCAGTGCAGAAACCTTGCCCGGTCAGCCGCAGGCACCGCATGCTGTCACAGGTATCGATCCGACACAGGTTCAGTGGGACGACGCCACGCCGCCTGCTGGCGCGCCCCTCGATCCCTCGAACGTGAAATGGGAAGAGCCGCGTTCCGCTGTACAGACGGTCGGTGACACGCTGATGGAGATTCCGCGGCAGATCGGGCTTACCGCACGCTACGGCGCCGAAGGCCTTGGTCAGGCAACCGGTGTGGTTACTGAGCCCATCCGCCATTTCGTTGTGAACCCGGTTGCGCGCTTGCTGGGGCTTCCCGAAGCAGGCAGCACAGAACAGCTTGTATCGCGCGGCATCAATGCGGCCGGCCTGCCGCAGCCCAAGAATGCCGACGAGCGAGTGGTGGGCGACATTGCGCGCACGATGGCGGGCGCTGGCGGCGTCATGGGTGCCAGCAAGGCGCTGGCCAACGGCGCAACGGGGGTCGCACGCACCGCGCTGAACGCATTCGCGGATGCTCCCGGCACACAGATCGCGTCTGCTGCTGGCGCCGGAGGCGCTGGTGGGTCTGTACGGGAATCTGGCGGCGGGCCCGGCGCGCAAGCCGTGGCCGCGCTCTTCGGTGGTCTTGCCGCACCGGCTGCAACAGCATCCGTCGCCAACCTCGCTCGCTCAGTGGCAAACCGCGTCACGCCCGCGGCCCAGAACGTTGAGCAACAGGTACGCCTCGTCATGGATCGCGCAGGCATCGACTGGCAGGCCGTTCCGGCGCGCGTGCGCCAGATGATGGTTGACGAGGCCAGCAAGGCGCTCAATGCGGGCGGGGACTTGAGTGGGGATGCTCTGCGTCGGCTGATGGACTTCGGACGGGTGGGCGGTGCAATTCCCACACGCGGCATGCTCACGCTCGATCCTGTACAGATCACCCGAGAACAGAACCTGGCGAAGACGGGCGCGAACGCAACCGAGGCTGGACTGCAGGGGCTGGCCCGCGTGCAGAATGCCAACAACCGGGCGCTCATCGGTGGCCTGAACGATGTAGGCGCCAACACATCTATGGACTCCTACGGCGTCGGCCAGCGCGTCATTGACGCCCTGCAGGGCAACATTGGCCGCCAGAAGGCCGAAATCAGCCGCTTGTACTCTGTGGCACGTGACAGCCAGGGGCGCAGCTTCCCGCTGGATGGTGCCGCCTTCACGCAGGCTGCCGGGAAGGCTCTGGACGATAACCTAGTGGGTGGCTTCCTGCCTCCGCAGGTGCGCAATCACCTGAACCTGATCGCTCAGGGCAAGGTGCCCTTCACGGTGGACTATGCTGAACAGCTGAAAACCACCATTGGCAACCTGCAGCGCCGCGCAACGGACGGGAACATGCGCTACGCGTTGGGCCTGGTGCGCCGCGCGCTGGACGAGACGCCTGTTCAGGGTCTTGGCGAGCAGACGGGTGCAGCTGGTGCGCGGGCGGTCAACCCAGAAAATCTGCCGACAATTCCTGGCGTGCCTGATCTGGGCGAAGACGCTGTGGCGGCGTTCAACCAGGCGCGCGGCGCGCACCGGTCGCTCATGCAGCAAGTAGAGGCCACACCCGCCCTCAAGGCTGTCTACGAGGGCACGGCCACGCCAGATCAGTTCATGCAAAAGTATATTCTTGGATCGGCGGCCACGGCGCGCGACATCCAGGCCATGAAGTCAGCCATCAAGGCTGATCCCAGTTCCGGCGAGGCGATCCGGGGGCACATCGCTGCGTGGCTTAAAGGCAAAGCCCTGAACGGTGCAGCTGACGAAGTTGGGAAATTCAGCGCGTCAGCCTACAACAAGGCACTGCAAGCCATCGGCGGCCAGAAGCTGGCTGCATTCTTCACGCCTGACGAGATTGAACAGTTGAAGGCCATCGGGCGCGTGGGTTCCTACATGACGCATCAGCCCGTCGGCAGCGCCGTGAACAACTCGAACTCGGGAGCTCTAGTGCTGGGGCGCGGCGCTGACTTCCTGAACGCGATTTCTCCGGTGGGGCGCATCCTGAACGTGGGGCCCGCGATCACAGGAGTCATCAAAGGCATCCAGCAAAGCAACGCTCAGCGTGTGGCGCCAGCACTGTTGCGGCCTTCTGTCGCGACGGGGCAGGAGTGGCGTACAGCGCCGTTATCTGCTGCGCTGTACACAGCCTTATTTGCCCCCGCGGCTGTTCCACCACGCAAGGATGATCGCCGCCCCTAGGTAGCCAAGGAAGATGGGGTTCATGCCCCACAGGGTATTGTTATCCATGTGGAAATGGTAATGGAAAACGGGTTTAGCTTCAGCAATTTGTTCAGTCAGCTCGGTCAGGCTGCACAACCCGCCTTAGACCTGGGCAACCGCACGATAGCAGCCGTCATTGGCAGCCTCGTGGACGCGATAGAGGAAATCCTGAATGCACCAGCCTACGGTGCGGCGGCGCTCGGTCTCGGATCGCCTACGCAGCCCACCTTCCGCAATTCCGTAGGCAGCTCCGAATGGATCAAGCAACGGATGCAGGGCGCTGGGATGCTGGGCGATACCCAACCGGGCCTGTCTGATGCTGCTGTGGGGCTGTTGCCGTTCATTGCGGGGCCCGTGAGGCCCGGCGCGGTGAACGAGCTTCGCGGTCTGCTGGAGGCGCTGCAGCGCGGCGAGAGGGCCAAGCCGGTTGATGTTGGTGTGCTGACGCCTCAGCAGTTCCAGCAGTTGAACGCCATGCGTCAAGCGAACGGTCAACCGGAACTTGCCACACCCAATCTGATCTACAAGGGGCGACACCACCTTGAAAGCCGCTCCAAGGATGGCTATTCGATAGATGAATTGCTGAAGCAGATCGAAAGCGGGTTGTCAGCAGATTCGATCGTCACGCAAACCCGCCGAAATCCCGTGCTGGTCAACCCAAACGTGCGGATGAACGAAAGCGGAAGCCTGGTCAATGATACTGCGGTCATCAACGGCCAAATGGATGGCAGAGGGGAACTGTTTTCGGTGATTCCGAAAGGCGATCGCCCAAAGAAAAAGCCCTGATCCCCCGGGGAACGTGGCCGCTTGCGCGGACTCCGGCGTTGTAGATCAAGGCTTGAACTGATGCTATCCCCCCGGGTCATGAAAGTCAACAAAAAGACCTATCCGCACCGGGATGACCGGTGCTTGAGAAAAACCCTGGCGCACTCGCGCCACACAGCAGAATGGATCAGCATCCTGGCCGGGCTGTCTCCGGCGGTGCCTGCGGCTGTCGGCGCGCGCGGGGCGTTTTCCTCGAAGCTGGAGCCGACCGGGACGGGGCCCTGGGGGCCGGTGTACGGGAATCTCGCCGGAGACCCGGAGAACGCGGTGGCGCATCTGCTGAACGCAGGGCAAGGCAGCGTACCGGCGGCCGGGGCGCACCCGTCGGCTGGCCCGGTCGATCTGATCGCTAGACCCAGCGTCCCAACAGGGGGCAGCGCCGGGATTGTTCACGTCGATGAGCACGGGCGAGATGATGTGCTTGCCGCGCTTCCTGATCTGCTGCGCGATGGCGCCTGGTACGGCAAGGGGAGCACGCGAGACGGCCGCACCTACCTGGGTGACGGCACGTATGAGGCTGTGCTGCGGGATCGGTGGGATGGGGAGCCAAGGCAGCCGTTCGCTCAAACCGCTTACCGGCAATACCCGGACAGAAGAATTCCACTCGAAACCAGCGGTACTACAAACTTTGCTGGTTTGACAGGGGGCCAGAGTTCCGCCCCTCAACGAGTGGGTGAGGGAATTGTACCGCCCGACCGCGACCCACGCCAGTACGTCGGCCTGCTCTCCCCCGAGGAAGCAGCCGCCCGGCGCGCGGCGTTGGTGCAACGTCTGCAGGATGCGCTGTTCGGGGGAACGCTGGGCATCACAACAAGCGCCGAGCCGTAATCGAC
>PGEI01000203.1 GCA_002894305.1 Comamonadaceae bacterium CD01 | reverse complement strand
CCGACACAGCAGACCCAGAGATTCTGGAGCGGCACGCAGCTACTCGCGGCCTGCGTCTGAAGCCCGCTGTGTCGTCTGCGGGCCTGCTCTCTGCGACAGGGACTCCAGGGGTGACGCTGCTGCCTGGACTGACGTTCACGGCAGCAGATGGTCGGCAGTACGTCGTCACCGACGCAACGGAGATTCCACCGCTGGGGGCGATCAACGTGCCAGCGCGGGCGCTGGTAGCAGGTATCGCTGGTAATGCACCAGCAGGCCTTGCGGGGGTGTGGTCACTGGCGCCTGCTGGTCTGGATTCCAACGCCGAGATCGTTGAAATGATTGGCGGCGCCGATGGCGAGACGCATGCATCGTTGCTTGATCGGCTGCTGTTCCTGATTCGCCGACCACCGGCCGGCGGGAACAAGTACGACTACATTCGTTGGGCGCGCGATGTCCCCGGCGTCTCGCAGGCCTACTCGTATCCGCTGCGGCGCGGTCTGGGCACGATCGATGTCGCCATCGTCACCGAAGGCGGGCTGCCGTCGGCTGAAACCATTCAAGCCGCGCAGGATTACATCGAATCCGTGCGTCCAGTGACTGCCAAGAACTGCCTGGTCATCGCCCCAGACCTGGTCACAACTGACGTGGTCGTGCAGGTACGGCGCAGTGGCGTCACGCTACCCATTGCGACGAGCGCGATCGACGGCGTGTTGCTGGCGCAGTTTGCTGGGCTGGCCCCCGGCGTCACCTGGGTGCGTAGTCAAGCTGAGGGGCAAGTTAGCGCGCTGGCAGGCATCGTGGATCGCAACATCATTACGCCTGTTGCAAATGTCGTGCCGGTCGTTGATGCCACGACTGTGCAATGGATCCAGGCGGGCACTCTGACTGTTGAGGATATGCCGTGAAGGGTGCCCAGCTGCTCGCATCATTGCTGCCGCCTGTTAGCTATGCGCCCAACGCGCCCCAGATCGCAACAACGTTACGTGCCGAGGGCGCGCAGCTGGATGCCGCGCAACAGTCTGCGGGCCGTGCCTTGGCGGCTGTGACACCGTTCGGAGCGGGTGAACTGCTGGTGGATTGGGAGCGCCTGCTGGGGCTCTCCGGTACTGGCGGCTATCAGCAGCGCCTCGATGCGGTGCTGGCCAAACTCGCCGAGGTCGGCGGCCTGAGCATCCCGTATTTCATCTCCCTGGCCAAGCGCCTGGGCTACGCGATCCAGATCATCGAGCCGCAGCCGTTTCGCGCGGACGCGTCAAGGGCCGGTGACGCCGTCTACGTCGATGAGGTCATCTGGTGCTTCCAGGTCGTCGTCGAAGGCGCCACGACCTGGCGGGTATATCCGTTTCGCGCGGGGTCGAGCGTTGCTGGAGACCGTGTGCTGACGTTTGGCGATCCGGTTATCGAAGAAGTCCTGAACGATTTGAAGCCCGGCCACACATTTGTCTATTTCGCGTATCAATAGGGTCCATCATGGAACGAATTCTCACGACCGATGGTCTGTTCGCAGCGGGAAACCCTCAAACAGGCGTGCCAGGAACGATCGTTACCGCATCGTGGCTAAACGACAAGCAAGAGGAGCTGGCAAACGTTGTCGAGCTTGCTGGGCTTGTGCTCGACGGAGGTTCAAAACGGCAGTTGTACGATGCAATTCTGGCGATCATCGCGGCGAAAGTTCAGGGGCCGTTGGTTGTCTCGACAACCCCCACATCCAACGTCGGTGATTTGGTCTTTGTGCTCGACCGATGGCACTGGGCCACATGGGTGACGACAGCGTTCTACACCGGCTACCGATCGTTGAACGTTGGCGACTGGTACATCGGCAGCATGTGCCAGAACCACCGTCCACAAGAGATCGACGGCATCGGCGGCATCTATGACATCGCCGCTTACCCATCGCTGTGGGGCTGGGCGAACGAAAACGGATACGTCGTGGATGCCGCGGACTGGGAGCCGAAAGCCACAAAGTACGCCAAGATTGGCACGGATCAGTTTCGTGTGGCTGACTACCGCAATATGTTCCCCCGCGCGGCAGGTACTGACGCTGACACTGCGAACGCGGCTGGGGTCGGTTTCTACCAGGCCGATGCCCTGCAGAACATCACGGGCATGGCTGCTGGCGTGTTCGGTGTGAAGTCATCGGCTGGAACCTCCGGCGCCTTGAGATCCGTATTCCCCACAGGAAACTCCGCCACCGGCACTGGTGGGGCGTCATATGGATCTGTGGACATCGACATTTCACGCGTCGCAAGAACCTCGTCTGAAACCCGAGGCGCTGCCACCCGGGTAGCACCTTTGATCCTTATCTGACCACACGCCTGCGAATGTGGCGGGCGTGGGAGTGTACAAATCTCACTCACTGGCGCGACATAAACACTCGCTATCACCTACAACAGAGGGCCAGGACGGCAGCGACATGGTTGTTTTGGGCAATGCCTACCCGGAAAATCGGCCAGCGTTCACTGCAGAGACAGGAAGCGCCGAAACCGCACCAACCCACACACGGGTATTGCCGGTAATCCTGATCTGACCACGCCGCTGCGAATCCGCGTCAGGTGGGCACACTACAAACAGATCAGTTCAAAGCGCACACCCACCTGGCTCGTCAGATGCTGGGGCTATCCGGCGGCACAGGGAATAATGGGCTGCGCGCATGGTATTACGGAGACGGTGATCTCGCAGACCCCGCCGTCAGCAGTGCGGGCGGAGCAGAAACGCGTGGAGTCAATACGGCTATCGCCGCTATGATCCTGATCTGACTGCACGCCTGCGAATCCACAAATGGTCGGCAGCTATCAGGCCGACGCGATGCAGGGTTTTCAAATCGGCGCGAAAAAAAGTGGGAATCAGCTGTATGGACGGTACGCCGCGGCTGGCGTTGGCGACAACCAATTTCCCGGGGCTGGCTTATATTCGTCAGCCCAGGGGCACGCAGAAGCCGTTGTGCCCGTATCTGACGGCATGCACGGGGACGTACGCGTATCGTCAGAGACCCGGGGCGCAGCCACCCGCGTCGCCGCCGTGATCCTCGTCTGACCGCACGCCTGCGAACGAGCGTATCGCCGGGGCTCTGCAACTGCCATCAATTGAAAGGCACTCACACGGACTACCGATTGACTCAGCGGGTGGCTCCGGTGTGCCCTCGATTGCTAATGACCAACAGCCGCTGCCATATAGCTATCCAGTGCAAACTGAGGATTACGGCGGTGTCGAAACCAGGCCGATCAACGTAGCCACATCGTGCTTCATGTTGGTCTGACTGCGCTACTGCGATCAGATCAGGACAACCGGCAGGACACGGCTGGCCGCGCCGCGGGTCTCGCCTGATGTCCGAGCGACACGCGATGCATCGAACGCCAGGCTGCGCCCGGTAATCGTGAAACTGCCAATGGCACCGGTCAGCGTTGGTGTCGGCCGGGGATATAAAGCGCCGGCGTAGTTCACTCCCTCGGCCGCGGATGATGAGAAAAATCCACAGCCCGTTGGATCGGAGCCGCGATCAGCAAACCCGGTGATGTTCTGCAGCGCATCAGCCTGATATTCGCCCGGCCCCATAGGATTCGCAGTGCGGCAGACTGACGTTCCGAGATGAAGAAAATGGTGTATTTGATCTGACCTATACCGATCTGTCATTATGTGTGCACATCAAACAGTTCATGAGGATGACTTACGATGCGTACATCAATCTTTTCGGCCTTCGGTTTTGGCCATCGCAAACTGACCACTGCACTTCCCCGCAACTGCACCCTGAGGCAGGCGCTAGAGAAGTACCTGGCAGAAATCTCTTCACAGAAGCGAAGCGGTAAACAAGAGCAGTCAGTCGCCAGGGTCTGGTGCCGATCCGCACTTGCAGATGTCCAGCTCAGAAAAATCCGGCCGGGTGACCTGGTCAATGCTCGAGACGAGTGGCTGAAGGTCGCAGCGGCGGGCACCGTGGTGCGCAGGCTGGCGCTGGTCTCCCATCTCTACACTATCGCTCGGAAAGAGTGGGGGTTCGAGGAAATGCGAAACCCCGTCGATCTGATCCGTAAGCCCAAGGTGAGAAACGCTAGGGAACGGCGAATTCTCGTCGATCTCAATGTGCCTGGCATGCCTGCATCCGAGTTTGACTGGTTGCTGTTGCACAGCCGCAGCAGACTCTTCAGAAGCATGATGGTCATCGCCGTCGAGACCGCCATGCGGCGAGCTGAGGTTGCGGGCCTGCGTTGGGAAAACATCAATTTCGAACGACGAACAGCATACCTGCCTCAGACCAAAAATGGACACCCTCGCACGGTTCCTTTGTCGCCACGTGCGCTGGATGAGCTCAAGTCATGGCGGCACGGCGAAACGAATTCCGGGCGTGTCTATGAGACAAGCCCAGGAGCGTTCACGCGCGCTTTTAACAGATCGCGCTTCCGCTGCAAAAAGCGGTATGAAGATTTGTGCCGCCTGCACGGGTTGGAGTTGAATCCGAAATACTTTTGCAATCTGCATTTGCACGATCTTAGGCACGAGGCCATCTCAAAAATGGCGCCGCTGTTTCAGATGCATGAGCTTGCGCGAATTTCCGGCCATCGTGACACCCGTATGCTGATGCGTTACTACCATCCTGACGTGGGCGGGTTTGCGACTCGC
>PGEI01000202.1 GCA_002894305.1 Comamonadaceae bacterium CD01 | reverse complement strand
CGCCGCCCGCCTGCAGCACGAAATCACCACCCGTTATCAGGGGGGCGAGGCCGCCTAGGCCCGCCGTCCCGCTTTCTTCAACTTACCGGAGTCCTAGACATCGCAACCGAAAAGAAACACCGCATCAACGGTGAAATCCGTATCCATGAAGTCCGCCTGCTGGGCGTCGATGGCGAGCAGCTCGGCATCATGCGCACCGCTGAGGCCCTGGCCCTGGCCGAGCAGCACGACGTCGATCTGGTCGAAATCTCGCCCACGGCCACGCCGCCCGTCTGCCGCCTCATGGATTACGGCAAATTCAAGTACCAGGAACAAAAGCGTCAGGCCGAAGCCCGCGCCAAGCAGAAGGTCATCCAGGTCAAGGAAGTCAAGTTCCGGCCCGGCACCGACGAGGGCGACTACCAGGTCAAGCTGCGCAATTTGCGGCGTTTCATCGAGGATGGCGACAAGGCCAAGGTCACGCTGCGCTTCCGTGGCCGCGAGATGGCCCACCAGGAACTCGGCATGCGCGTGCTCGAACGGGTGCGCGACGACTTGGGCGAACTCATCCAGGTCGAAGCCATGCCCAAGCTCGAAGGCCGTCAGATGGTGATGGTGCTGGCGCCACGCCGCAAGACGGGCAAGCAAGGCGATGCTGCCTGAGCGCAGTTCCTGATCGATTGCCCGGCGGGGTGGGTCGATCGTCATCGAAGAGGTTTTTCATGCACGTGCTGTTCGTCATCGACCCGCTTCCCGGCCTGAAGGCCTGGAAGGATTCTTCCGTGGCCATCATGCGCAGTCTCGATGCCCGGGGTCATCGGTTCAGCTTCGCGCTGATGCAAGACCTCTACATCGACGGTGGGCGCGTGCGCGCGGCGGCCACGGGCATGGGCCTGCGCGCCGGGGCCGATGCGCACGGCCACGACTGGTGGACGCAGGACGACGCGCCGATCGAGCGCGACCTGGCCGAGTTCGACGCCGTGCTGATGCGCAAAGACCCGCCCTTCGACATGGAATACGTCTACGCGACGCACCTGTTCGACTACGCCGTGGCGCAGGGCGCGCGGGTCTTCAATGCCGGGTCGGCCATCCGCAATCACCCCGAGAAGCTGGCCATCACGGAATTTGCCGCGTATACGGCGCCCACGTTGGTCAGCCGCGACATGGCCCGGCTGCGGGCCTTTCACGCCCAGCAGGGCGACGTCATCGTCAAGCCGCTCGACGGCATGGGGGGCAGCGGCATTTTCCGCCTGCGGCCCGAAGAACCCAACCTGGGCTCCATCCTCGAGACGCTCACCGAGCTGGGTACGCGCACCATCATGGCGCAGCGCTACATCCCGGAAATCGTGCAGGGCGACAAGCGCATCCTCATCATCGGCGGCGAGCCCGTGCCCTACGCGCTGGCGCGCGTGCCGCTGCATGGCGAAACCCGCGGCAATCTGGCCGCGGGCGGGCGTGGCGAGGCGCGCCCGCTGTCGGCGCGCGACCGCGAACTTGCCCAGGCCGTGGGGGCCCGTCTGGCCGGGCGGGGTCTGCTGCTCATCGGCCTGGACGTGATCGGCGATTTCATCACCGAGATCAACGTCACCAGCCCCACCTGCTTTGTCGAGATCACCGAACAGACGGGTTTCGACGTGGCCGGGCGCTTCGTCGAGGCGCTCGAACAGGCTGTCCAGGTCGCGGCATGAGCACGACGCGGCTGGCGCTGGTCATGCACGAACCGCTGGGGGCGGCGTTTCAAGAATGCGCCCGGCACGTGCTGGGCCGCACGCCCGATCTGCAGGTTTTCGACGTGGTGCCCGACGCCTCGCCTGCGGGCGAAACCGAGCGCATCCTCAACTGGGTGCGCCAGGGGCATCCCGACGAACCTATCCTCATGTTGTGCGATCTGTACGGCGCCACGCCGTTCAATATTGCGGCCCAGGCTTTGCGCCAGGGGCTGGAAGAAGGCTACGTCATCCACCTGCTGACGGGCACCAACGCCTGCATGGTGCTCAAGGCCTTGACAGACCAGCAGGAAAACCCCGACTCTCTCAGTGAACGCGTGCGACAGGGGGCGCTGCGCGGGATCGTCAATGCCGACCCCCCTCCCGATTGTTAGTCCAGGAGCCTTGCCCATGCCGTCGATCGATCTGGTGATTTCCAACAAGCTGGGCCTGCATGCGCGCGCGGCGGCAAAGCTCACCCAGCTGGCCGGTCGTTTCAAAAGCGATGTCTTCATCTCGCGCGGCGCGCAGCGCGTCAACGCGAAAAGCATCATGGGCGTCATGATGTTGGCGGCGGGCCTGGGGGTCACGGTCAAGATCGATGCCCAGGGGGAAGACGAACACCAGGCGCTGTCCGACATCCGCACACTGTTCGAGGGCAAATTCGGAGAGGCCGAGTAAAAATGCGCATTTCCTCGTCTGGCGGGGCCGACGCATGAGCGCCCCCGAAGCATTGCCCATGGGGCTGGCCTCCACCCTGTGCCTGTACGGCCAGGGGGTCGTGCGCGGCTACGCTATCGGGCGCGCTGTCGTCATGAGCGCGGCCTCGCTAGAAGTAGCACACTACCGCATTGCCGCCGAAGACATCGAAACAGAAAAGCAGCGCCTGCGCCGGGCCATGGATGACGCCGTCCACGAGCTGCGCCAGATGGGCGAGACCTTGCCCGGCGACGCCCCGCGCGAGCTGGGCGTCCTGCTCTCCGTGCACGCGATGCTGTTGCAAGACCCCATGTTGGTGCAGGCCGTCTGCCAGCTCATCGAAGAGCGCCAGTACAACGCCGAATGGGCGCTCACCTCGCAGGGGCAGGCGCTGGCCGAACAGTTCGCCCTGATGGAGGACGCCTACCTGCGCGAGCGCAGCGCCGACGTGCGCCAGGTCATCGAGCGCGTCTTGCGCGTACTCTCGGGGTCGGCTTCCTGGCTGCCCAACCTCGACGAAGTCGAGATCGACGGCAGCCTCATTGTCGTGGCGCGCGACATCTCGCCCGCCGACATGATGCGCCTGCGCGGCGGCAAGTTCGGCGCCTTCCTCACCGATCTGGGCGGGCCCACCTCGCATACCGCCATTGTGGCGCGCAGCATGAACGTGCCCGCCGTCGTGGGCATGGGACTCGTGCGTACCCTGGTGCGCGATGGTGACCTGCTGATCGTCGATGGCCTCAATGGCCTGGTGGTGGTCAATCCGTCGCCCGCCATCCTGCGCGAATACCAAGAGCGCCAGGCCGCCTTCCTGCGCGAGCGCGACGAACTCAAGGCCCTGCGCTTTGCGTCGGCGGTCACGCTCGACGGCATCCAGGTGCGCATGGAGGCCAACATCGAACTGCCCGACGAAGCCGCCGACGCGCTGGCCGCCGGGGCCGAGGGCATCGGGCTTTTTCGCAGCGAATTTCTGTTCATGGGGCGCGCCGAGCTGCCCACCGAAGACGAACAATACGAGGCCTATGCCGCGGTCGTGCGCACCATGGGCGGGCGTCCGGTGACGATCCGCACGCTCGACATCGGCGCCGACAAGACGCTCGATGGCGAAGCCACCGTGGCCACCAATCCGGCGCTGGGCCTGCGCGCCATCCGTTACTGCCTGGCCAATCCCGAACTCTTCAACACGCAGCTGCGCGCCTTGCTGCGGGCCGCCGCCCACGGGCCGATCCGCGTGCTGATTCCCATGGTGTCGCACATGCACGAGGTGGTCGCCACGCGCCGCGCGCTGGCCCGCGCCGCCGAAGAACTGAAAGGCGCCGGCATCGCCTACAGTGACCAGATCCAGGTCGGCGCGATGGTCGAGATCCCCGCCATGGCGATTGCCATCGAGCCTTTCGCCGACACGCTCGACTTCCTGTCGATCGGCACCAATGACCTCATCCAATATGTGCTGGCCATCGACCGCGGCGACAAAGACGTGGCGGCGCTCTACGACCCCATGCACCCGGCGGTGTTGCGGCTCATCGCGCACACCATCAACGTCGGCGAGCGGGTTGGCAAGCCAGTGTCCATCTGCGGTGAAATGGCGGGCGACGTGCGCGTCACCCGCATGCTGTTGGGCCTGGGCCTGACGGGCTTTTCCATGCATCCGCAGCAGTTGCTCGACGTCAAGAAAGAAATTCGCAAGGCGCATTCCAATGCGCTGCGGGTCAAGGTGGCGTCGGCCCTGAACCGGGCCGAGCGCATCGACTTGGCCGCCTTGTCGGCCTGACGCCCGTTCCCGTGCGTATTGGGGCCGCGCATCGCCCCGTCGGCTTGATATGCGTCAAGTTGGCGGCCGATTGCTCCATGTTGTAAAGTCCGCGTCTTCTTCATGGTCAATTACACTGCCATGACCTGGTTGCCCCGCTGCTCCTGACTGACAGCTGTCCGATTCGAGGCCCCGATGACTTCTTCGCCTGATGCCCGGCCCACGCGACTTGGCATTGCCTGGCCGCGCATGCTCAAACACAAGGTGCTGTACACCTTTGCCGTCGCGGCCGTGCTGGCGGTGGCCAACGTGGGCGTCGTCCGCCTGTTGCTGCAAGAATCCGATGGTATCGCCGCCACGGTCAATGTGGCCGGCAAGATGCGGATGCTGAGCCAGCGTATCGCGCTGGAGGTACTGGCGGGCTCGCTGACCGACACCTCGGCGCAGGCGGTGCTGCGCAGCCAGCAAGCCACCTTCGAGCAGGCGTATCACGCCCT
>PGEI01000201.1 GCA_002894305.1 Comamonadaceae bacterium CD01 | reverse complement strand
GCGCCCGGTGGCACAGGAGCGCGGCGGGCGCCTGACGTGCGTCTTTGGCTGCGGCGGCGACCGCGATGTCGGCAAGCGGCCCCTGATGGGGGCCGTCGCCGCGCGGCTGGCCGACGAGGCCATCGTCACCACGGACAATCCCCGCACCGAGGCGCCGCAGGCCATCATCGACGCCATCGTGGCGGGCATGCCGACGCGCCCGCGGGTCGAAGCCGACCGCGCCGCCGCGATCCTGGACGCTATTTGGCGCGCGGACGAGCGCGACGTGGTGCTGCTGGCGGGCAAGGGGCATGAAACCTACCAGGAAGTGCAGCATGTGCGCAGCCCCTTCGACGACCGCGAATGGGCCCGTTTCGCCCTGAGCTGGCGGCAGGCGCCGGTGCTGTCCACGGACAGCCGCAAGCTGCCGCCGGGGGCCTTGTTCCTGGCCCTGCGCGGCGAACGCTTCGACGGTCACGATTATCTCGATGCCGCCGCCCAGGCTGGCGCGCGCGCCGCGATTGTGGCGCATCCGGTGCTGCCCTGCGCTCTGCCGCAGATCGTGCTGGGCGACACCCACGCCGCCCTGATTCACGCGGCCACCGTCTGGCGTCGGCTGTTCGATGTGCCGGTGATCGCCGTCACCGGCAGCAATGGCAAGACCACCACGAAAGAGATGATCAGCGCCATCCTGGCCGCCTGGTGGGGCGAGGATGCGCGCCTGGCCACGCGCGGCAACTTCAATAACGACATCGGCCTGCCGCTGACCGTCCTGCGTCTGGGGCGCGCCCATCGGGCCGCCGTACTCGAACTGGGCATGAACCATCCGGGCGAAATCCCGGTGCTGGCCGCCATCGCGCAGCCCACCGTGGCGCTGGTGAACAACGCGCAACGCGAGCACCAGGAATTCATGAATTCAGTCGAAGCCGTGGCCCACGAGAACGGCGCCATCCTGCAGGCGCTGCCCGGCGATGGCGTGGCGGTATTTCCGGCGGACGAACCCTACACCGGCCTGTGGCAGACGCTGGCGGGCAGCCGGGCCGTGCGCCGCTTTGGCTTTGCCGAGACGGCGGACGTGCACGCCGCGCAGATTCGCGCGGGATCGGGTCAGACTGAATTTCGCCTGCATCTGGGGCGCGACGCGCAGACGCTCACCCTGCATGCCCCCGGGCGCCACAACCTGCGCAACGCCCTGGCCGCCGCCGCCAGCGCCTGGGCGGCGGGGGCCTCGTTGGGCGTCATCGTCCGCGGACTGGAAGCCTTCCGACCCGTGGGCGGCCGCATGCAGCCCGAGACCCTGCCCGACGGCTTCCAACTCATCAACGACACCTACAACGCCAACCCGGATTCCGTCCGGGCCGCCATCGACGTGCTGGCCGGACTGGACGGGCGGCGGATTCTGGTGCTGGGCGACATGGGCGAGGTAGGCGACCAGGGCCCGGCCATGCACGCCGAGGTCGGAGCCTACGCGCGCCAATGCGGCATCGATTTGCTGCTGACCCTGGGGGCGGCGTCGGCGCAGGCCGCGCGCGCCTTCGGAGCCTCGGCCCAGGCCTTCGAGACGCTCGACGCCTTGCTGCCCGTGCTGCTGGCCGCGCGTCCGGGCCACATCCTGGTCAAGGGTTCGCGCAGCATGCGCATGGAGCGCGTGGTGGACGCCCTGCATGCCAATGGCGCCTGCGGAGAGGATGATCATGCTGCTTGAACTGGCGCGCTGGCTGGCAGACCATCACTTCCGCGCCTTTGGCGTGGTGGAGTACATCACCTTCCGTGCGCTGCTGGCCAGCGCCACGGCACTGGCCATCGGGCTGCTGGCCGGGCCTTGGCTGATTCGTCGCCTGACCGAGCTGAAGATCGGCCAGGCCGTGCGCAGCTATGGCCCGCAAACCCACCTGGCCAAGAACGGCACGCCCACCATGGGCGGGGCGCTCATCCTGATCGCCATCGGCATCAGCACGCTGCTGTGGGCCGACTGGACGAACCGCTTCGTCTGGGTCGTGCTGCTGGTCACGTTCGGCTTTGGCTGGATCGGCTGGGCCGACGACTACCGCAAGGTGGTGCATCACGACCCCGAAGGCATGCCCGCCCGGCAGAAATTCTTCTGGCAGGCCCTGATCGGCGCCGTGGCCGCCATCTATCTCAGTTTTGCCGTCTCGGTGCCCGCCAATACCGAACTATGGCCGCTGTTCCGCGACTGGGTCTTCAGTGGCTTCACCCAGCCGCTGCCCGCGCGCGCCGACCTGATCGTGCCGTTCTTCAAGACTGTCAGCTATCCGCTGGGGGTGCTGGGCTTTTTCACCCTGACGTGGCTGGTCATCGTCGGCACCAGCAATGCCGTCAATCTCACTGATGGGCTCGATGGCCTGGCCATCATGCCCACGGTGATGATCGGCTCCGCACTGGGGATCTTCGCCTACGTGGTGGGGCGCGTCGATTACTCGAAGTATCTGCTGTTTCCGTACATTCCCGGCGCCTCCGAGCTGATGGTGCTGTGCGCGGCCATCGCCGGGGCCGGTCTGGCTTTTCTGTGGTTCAACACGTATCCGGCCCAGGTGTTCATGGGCGACGTGGGGGCGCTGGCCCTGGGCGGTGCGCTGGGCGCCATTGCCGTCATCGTGCGCCAGGAAATCGTGCTCTTCATCATGGGCGGGGTATTCGTCGTCGAGACCCTGTCGGTGATGTTGCAGGTGAGCTGGTTCAAATACACCAAGAAACGTTACGGCGAAGGGCGGCGGATTTTCCGCATGGCACCCTTGCATCATCATTTCGAGGTCAGTGGCTGGAAAGAAACCCAGGTCGTGGTGCGCTTCTGGATCATCACCATGATGCTGGTGCTGATCGGCCTGTCGAGTCTGAAACTGCGATGAATACGACGACCTTCCCCTCGCTGCGCCAGGACGGCCTGACCCTGATCATGGGGCTGGGCGAGACCGGCGTGGCCGCCGCTTGCTGGTGCGCGGCCCGGGGCGCGCGCCTGCGTGTGCTCGACACCCGGACGCAGCCGGGCGGGCTGGCCACCTTGCAGGCGCAGGGTGTCGAGGCCGAGCTGCACCTGGGGCCGGATGCGCTGCAAGCCGCGGCCCTGGAAGGTGTACACACGCTGGTGCTCAGCCCCGGGCTCAACCCCCACGAGGCGCCGGTGGCCGCCCTGCTGGCGGCGGCGCGCGCGCGCGGCATCGATGTCATCGGCGAGATCGAGCTTTTTGCGCGCGCCCTGGCCGATCTGCGCGCGCAGGGCTATGCGCCTGCCGTGGTGGCCGTCACGGGCACCAACGGCAAGACCACCGTCACGTCGCTCGTGCGCCATCTGGCACAGGGCTGCGGGCGGCGTGTGCGCGCGGCGGGCAACATCAGCCCGGCGGCCCTGCTCAGCCTGCGCGAGGCCCTCGAACAAGACGATCTGCCCGAGGTCTGGGTGCTGGAACTCTCCAGCTTCCAGCTGGAAACCACCCGCTCGCTGCAGGCCGATGCCGCCGTGGTGCTCAACCTGACGCAGGATCACCTGGACTGGCATGGTTCGATGCAGGCGTATGCCGCCGCCAAGGCGCGGCTGCTGGGGATGACGCGGGTACAGGTCATTAACCGCGACGACGCCTGGGTGCGCGCCATGGTCGATGACGTGGCGGACGTGCGCGTGCGCAGCTTTGGCCAGGACGCGCCTGTTTTGGCCGGCGACCTGGGACTGCTCGTGCAAAACGGCCTGTCCTGGCTGGCCTGGGCACCCGAGGCAGAGACGGCGCCGCCCGTCGGCGGGTCGCGCCGCAAGGCCGCGCAAGCCGGGCACGCGGCTACGCGCCCGCCGGCGCCGGCGCAGGCCCTGATGCCCGCCGAGGCGCTGCTGATCCGCGGGCAGCACAACGCCCTGAACGCCCTGGCGGCCCTGGCCCTGGGTGCGGCCATCGGCCTGGACTGGGCGCGGATGCTGCACGCCTTGCGTACGTATCGCGGCGAGGCCCACCGCACCGAACTGGTGCGCACGGTCGCCGAGGTTGATTTCATCGATGACAGCAAGGGCACCAACGTGGGCGCCACGCTGGCGGCCCTGCAGGGCCTGGGGCGCCGCGTCGTGCTGATCGCGGGCGGCCTGGGCAAAGGCCAGGATTTTTCGCCGCTGGCACCCGCGGTGCGCGCCCATGCGCGCGCCGTGCTGCTCATCGGCCAGGACGGCCCGCGCATTGGCCAGGCCCTGTCGGCCTGCGATGTGCCGCTCGAGGCGTGCCCGACGCTGGAAGACGCCGTGCGCCGGGGGTTCGCCTTGGCGCAGGCGGGCGATGCCGTGCTGCTGTCGCCCGCCTGCGCCAGCATGGACATGTTTCGCAACTACGCCCACCGCAGCGCCTGCTTCGTCGAGGCGGTGCGCGAGCTGGCGGCGGATCAGGGGGAGGTCGCATGAGCATGCTCGGTGAACTCAGCGCCAGCCTGAACGCCGTACGCCCCGGGCGCACGACCATGCCCAGCGTGGACGTCGGCCTCATCGTGGCGGTGACGGCGCTGGTGCTGTTCGGCCTGCTGATGGTGTATTCGGCCTCGATCGCGCTGGCCGACGGCCCGCGCTATGAAAGCTATGGCCGCTTCTACTTCGTCGGACGCCATGCGGTCTTCATCCTCATCGGCCTGCTGGCGGCGCTGTGCGCGGCGAGCATGCCGATGCGCGTCTGGGGAAAGCTTG
>PGEI01000200.1 GCA_002894305.1 Comamonadaceae bacterium CD01 | reverse complement strand
GGCAAGCCATCTTGCTGGCAGGCGGTGACAAAGGCGGTGCGGATCAGCGCAGGTTTTACAAGCGCCTGATTCAGGTCGCTGATGAACGCTACGACGAACACGTGGGCGGCTTGGCCCAGCAGAGCAAGGAGAGCCATCATGGCAAGAAAACTCGATGACGTTATGGCCGCGCTGCCCAAAGCCCGCCAGCAGCGGGTAGAAGCACGCGCCATGGAGCTCGCCACCCTCAAAGACCTGCGCCAGGCCGTGCAGCAGACGCAGGAACAACTGGCCGCCACCTTGGGCGTGCGTCAGGACACCATTTCTCGTCTGGAAAAGCGCAGTGACATGCTGCTCTCGACGCTGCGTCACTACATTGAAAGCATGGGCGGCAAGCTCGAGCTGGTCGCGCAGTTCCCAAACCGTCCCCCTGTAGTGATAGAGCATCTGGGTGTGGATGCCACTCCTGAGCACAAGCCCGCTGGCGCTGGGCGCAGGGCCCAAGCGGCGATTTAAAGCCACGATTGCGGATACGTTTCCGGCAAAACGCGGACGTAGCTTCATATTCGGATTTGCTACCAATACCCAAAATCCCAACCCTTATCGGTTGGGATTTTTTTGCTCGAAACGCCAGTGCTGGCGCGGATTCGGGCATTTGCCCCCCCGTATCGAGGGCAGCAGACTGTCTGACCGGGAGATCGAACGGCCGCTGTCGAATCTCGCCATCAAGAAAAGTGTTACGGTGCAATGCCCGCAGCGAACTGCTGCAGGCGCTGGCCTTCGGCTCGCGCTTCGACCAGCAACTGGTTCCAGTCGTCTGGAGGATGGCCGCTTTCCAGCATCTTGCGAAACATCCGGTAGGCGTCGCCGCTGCTCTCGTAGGCACGCTTGGTGTCCTCATCATTGACCCATGCAAACACGACTACCTTGCTGGGCGCGTGGTAGCGGAAGAACAACCGGTACTGTTGGAAGAAGTTCGCCCGAAACCAGTGCTTATGCTCGTCGCCCAAGGTGTTGCCTTGCCGGTACTCCTGCCGTGCCGGGTCTTGCGGGATGACGTCAAAAGCCAGCTTGGCGATTGCCGCCAGCCGCTTGCTGGCGTTCTTCTTTACATACCCGACCGGATCTTTCTGCTTGAAAGCTTCGACTTGCCGCGCCAGCGCTTCAATCTGCGCGAGGAACAGCGGATGAGCGAAAACCGTCCAGCCATGAACGACCAAAGGCGCGGGCTTGCTCACGCTCATTCACCGTCTGCTGGCAGGGCGACATCGAGATCGACTTCGATGTCGCCGGTCAAGGATTGGAGACGACGCACGAAGGTGGCGTCGATGGCCTGCAGGCGCTCCGGGTGACTGGCGATGTCGCGTGCCAGGAAGCCCAAGAACTGACCAAGCACCGGGTCATTAACTTCGGCGGCATCGGCGCGTGTCAGCACAACTTCGCCGCTGGAGCGGATGATGTAACGGATCTTGTCGCGCTTGCCGAGGCGAAGAGCGCGACGCACGGTTTCCGGCACTGTGGTCTGATAGCGGTCGGTCAGGGTGGATTCGACTTCAAAGATGGCTGACATGGCGCGCTCCGGTTAAGGATGGAGGATGCTTTGCATGATAATGCAATTTCCTTATCGTTCCAATGCAAATGCATTGTCTTGAATTACCCAAAAATCACCTAACTCTTCAGTCGGCTTTTTTCGCCCGCCACTTTCGGCCCAGCCCCGTCAGGGCGCAAGCACATGGCAGCCCCGGGGCAAATCCACCTGGCCGACGTAGCTGCGGATTTCGTTCGCGAAAGCCTGGGCCGGCGTATCAAGGGCCCGCCCAGTCCCGATCAGCTGTCCAAGGCCCGGATGGCGTGGTCAACGACCGTCTTCATGCGATCTCCAGAAAGCTGGTTATTAGCCAGCATCAACACCCGGGTCGTGTCCTGCGGAGCAATCTTTTTCTCGAATGCCGCCAGCAAGGGGCGCTGATCTTTGTTGGCGGCAGCCCGGTACAGTTCGATCCCGAGATCGACATAGCCATTGCGAAATGCGGCGGCAGCCGCGTTTTGGGCAATCATCCGGTCGGAGCCCCCGCTATACTGCACGCCCTGCCCCTTGTCCAGCGTCTGGCCGATCTGGAACATCTCACGAATCAGGGGCTCGGCCTTGGCCTGGCTGGTGGCGATCGCAGGAATTTTCAACAGCTGCGCGTCCAGGCGAAGCTTGCCCAGATCGTCGTCGGCCAAGTGCTGCTTCTGGGCGTATTCTTTGGCGGCATCCGCATCGCCATGAGCAACCAGACCATCCAAAATCAGGCCGTAGAAGAGTCGCTTCTGTGCCGGGTTTCCCGCCCAGGCCGCAATCAGCTTGTCGATGTCGTCCATGCGCCCGGCCTGGGCCATTTCGGGAATCACAACGGTGTACGTGTTGTACAGGCCATATTGCCGACTGATGGTGTTGGCGATGTCCAGCGTCTGTTCCGCATTCATCGTTTGCCCCGCCGCCTTCATCAGCAAGGCTCCATAGGCATCCGAAGACAGATTGCCGGCCTGGATCAGGTGGGCGGCCCCGGCATAGTCACCTTGCGCGATCAGGACGACCGCACCGGGGGCGGCAATGCTGGGGTAGTCTGGACTGTTCTCTGGCTGGCCCAGCATGCGGGCGCCATACGCCTGCCCTTTTTTCAAGGCTGCCGTCGCCAGCTGTGGCTCACCCAGCTTTTGGTGGATCAAGGCCAGCAGCGCATAGTCCCGATCAAGGCCGATCAGCCCCACAGTCTGGTTGCTGCGCCTGACGGTAGGTGCCATGTTGTCGATCTGGCCCTCGAACGCCTGGGTGGCCGACTGATAAGCGGGTTTCACATCAGCCGACACGGCAGACAGGTAATCGTGAAGCGTGGTGTTCTCATTGAACGGCAAGCGGGTCGTGATGCCCGGCTGAAACAGGCCCAACCGGGTCGCCAGCGCGTTGATCCCCTGGTTCAGAGCCACGGCCAGGACGTCCTGGTTGGCGGTGGCTCCCATGATCTTCAAGCCGGAATCGATATCGCCACTGGCCATGATGGCTGCGGCAAGCTGCTGCTGCGTGGATGGATCGGCCCGGTAATGCAGCGTATCGGTGAAATCACGATATTTTTCCAAAGCCTTTGCGCTGTTGCCCGCGTTGGCGTAGCCCAGGGCCAGGTTCAGCGTCACCGAAGCTGTCGCGTTCTTGCCGTATTGTCCCGACTGCAAGCCCTTTTCCAGCTGGGCCATGACTTCTGGCCAGGCTGCCTGCAGCCCAGGGGTGGCCAGGATGCTCAGCAGCGAATTGACCTGCTGCTCGTCCGCGCCAGGATAAATGGCCATGAACGCATTGACCGCCGCCTTGACGTCGTCCGGGCGCTGGCATTGTCCGGCCGCCAACCCCAGCTGAATGACCTCTTTGGCGTAGGCGGGCTTGTTGATCTTCATGCCCTCCAGCGCTTTGTCGGCCGCGGCAAAGCCCTGAGAGCAGATTTGCTCAGCCGCCTGCTGCGCACTGCCCGAAGCGGCGGCCCCGCCCCGCGCTTGCGTCGGGCCGGATGGATGATGTGAAAAGGGCCGCAGGCAGGCCGAGGTGGGGCTGGCATAGCACGGAGCACGCTCCGCCATGGCATCGCGCAGCTTGGTCAGGCCTGCCACCGAGATGCCGTCCACGCTCTGGCCCGCCGCCAGCGCCTTGCCCGTTGCCGAGTCGGCATAGTCTTTGGTGATGGCCTGCACGTCGGTGACCATCTGCTGATAGGCGGCCAGCTGCTTTTGCGGGTCGAGGTCGGTTTTTTCCTGCTGCAAAGATGCCGCGATTTTCTGTAGTGATTTCTGGGCAGCCTGTTGTGGATCGCTGCAGGCTGACAAGGTGAGCAGCAGGCCACCGGCCAGCAGACTCATTTTGGTGGTGAATGACACGTCCATTGCGTTCTCCTGGTGATGGAGCAACTTTGGAGTTTCCTGGCAAGACGACTGATGAAACCGTCAGGCAGCGGTTGCGGGCGCGTACCAGCTTTCCACGGCCGGATACCTATGTTTCAAACATGGATATTTGCAATTTCAGTGTCCTTTTTGATTCCTGACTTTGTCCTGAACGACAGGAACAACTTCAGCCGTCAAAAGATGGTCAGCGAGGTTGGACATTTCGCCGCCAAGCGACTACCGTTAAGACAGCGACTGACGTAGACCGGTTCGCAGCCAGCCTGTCTGTCGGCAGCTCGCTCAAAGCACGTCGGGAGAAAGCCGTGGCCGATCACAATCAAAACACAGAGCGGCAACGCTCGGAGTTCGTCGAGTCGCTGGTCGATTATTCACGCAAGCAACAGGCACAGCGCTGGGAAGGCAGTTTCAACGATTACCTGCGCGACGTCGTCGCCAGCAATCCCGCCCGAGCCGCCCGCTCGAGCCACCAGTACATCTGGGACATGATCTGCTGGCGCGGGCTCGAAGTGCAAAAGCAGGCCGACGCGCCCACCCGCTACAAGCTCTTCGAAGACGAACTCTTCGGCATCGACCAGGCGCTCGAACGCGTTGCCAACTACTTCAAGGCGGCCAGCGAGGGCTCCGAAGTCGGGCGGCGCCTGTTGCTGCTGCTGGGCCCCCCGTCGGGCGGCAAGTCCAGCCTGGTGACGCTGCTCAAGCGCGGGCTGGAAGCCTACAGCCGTACCGACGAAGGCGCGATGTA
>PGEI01000001.1 GCA_002894305.1 Comamonadaceae bacterium CD01 | reverse complement strand
GCAGTGCGCAGGCACTGCTGGAGCCGCAGCACTCAGCCTCGATTGGGTGTGCTTGGGCGCGCCTCTTGGGCACGGCCAATTGATTCTCAACCTCTGACGGGACGCGGGCAGCGCCTGGGAGTCGCGCACGCTGACACCCCAAAACCACGGCAACGGCATGCGCGATTCTTGAGGCACATGCTCAGGGTTTTCCTGGCGATCCGCCAGGGTTGACCCACCCGCCGCCGCCGGGCTTTGTGCGTATATTGGAGCGAACCTCTGTATCGCCCCGGCGCCGCGCCATGCCTGTTTTCGTGCACTCGTTGATCCGTAGAGGGGACTTCATTGCGGAGTGCCTATGACGGTGCTGCCCGAAAAATGGCCGGACTCGCTTCAGGCGGACGACTCCGACGGTGACTCCTCTGCAGCCGTGGCCAGCTGGCTCCCCGGCCCGCTGGTGCGCAAGATGCTGGTCGTGGCCTGCTTGGCCATCGTGCTGGCCGGCGCCGTGGCCGCGGCGCTGGTGTCCTACCTGGCAGGGCAGGACAGCATGCAGCGCCTGGTTAGCCAGCAGGACGACGAGGTCGAGCTGGTGGCCCGTTTGCTGGCCAGCAAGATCGAGCAAAGCCAGAAGGTGCTGGCCACCGCGGCCGAGGATGTCTCGCCGCAGATCCTGCAGGAGGTCGCGCCGTCGCAGCATCTGCTGCAGCAGATGCTGCCAACGCTGCGATTTTTCGACGCGATGCAGGTGGCACGCAAGGACGGCACGTTGGTCGCCAACCTGCGCCTGGGGGAGGTGGACAAGCCCTCCAACCTCGACCCGCCCGAGCGCGACTACCTGCTGCGCACCCTGGTCGAGGGCAAGCCGCTGGTCTCCAGCCTGATCGGCGCGCGCCGCGACGATGCCCGCATCATGTTCACCATGCCGCTGCTGCATGGCCAGGGGCGGGTGATCGGTGCGATCGCCGGCGTCATGCGTCTGCAGTCGCAAGGGCTGCTGCCGCATTCGCTGGCCTTGCCGGCGCGCAGCGACTCGCGCCTGATCGTGCTGACCCAGGAGGGCGTGATCCTGTCGCACCCGCAGCGCGAGCGTGTGCTGGGCAGCGTGCGCGACGAGCCTGGCCTGGCAGCGCTGTTTGCCCGCTGGCAGCAGGACGGCGGATTTTCGGCTCAGCGCCACAGCAGCGAGCAGGACGGCTACGTCGTCAGCGCCTCGCCGGTGGCCATGCCGCAGTGGCTGGTGGTGCGCATCAGCGACGCGCAATCGATGCGCGCGCCGCTGCTGGGCGGGGCGCGGCGCGTTGGGGCGGTCGTCGGCGCTGCGATTGCGCTGGTTATGGCCTGCGCTGCGCTGCTGATGCTGTGGCTGGCGCGCCCCTTGGCCTTGCTGCGTCGCCAGGCGCTGGCGCTGCTGGAGCAGCAGGCGCGCGAGCAGGGCGCCGCGGGCATGCACGAGCGGGCCGACCTGGGCGCGGATGCGGGGCATTGGCCGCATGCGCAGGGCGAGGTCGATGACGTGGTGCGCGCGTGCCGTCAGCTGATTGCGCGGCGCCTGGTCAGCCAGCATAACTGGGACATGGTGGTGCGCCAGCTGCGTGCCGTGCTCGAGCATGCACCGATGGGCATCGTGCTGACCCGTGGCGACCATGTCGAGATCGTCAGCCAGCAAGGCTGCCGCATGCTGGGCTACACCACGCGTGAACTGCAGCAGCTGCCGCTGCAGGCGCTGTTCGCGCCGCCGGAGGGCGGGGGGGATTCGCGTGCGACGTTTGAGCAGGTGCACCAGGCATTTTCGGTGCATGGCGCGTTCGAGGGCGAGTTCCCGCTGCTGCGCAAGGATGGCACCACTTTGTGGGTGCGTGCCCAGGGGCGAACGACCAACCCGCATGAGCATGTGACTCGGGGTACGGTCTGGGTGCTGGAAGACTGCACCGCCGCGCGCGAGGCGCGCCAGCAGACGCATTGGGAGCACAACCACGATGCACTCACGCAGCTGCTCAACCGCGGCGCGTTCGAGCAGCGCCTGCAGCGCCTGCTCGACGAGCGGGCCCAGCGCGTGGGCAACGGCGCGGGCGATGCTGGCGCGGGCGTGCTGCTGTTTCTCGATATGGACTACCTCACCGTGATCAACGACCTGGCCGGTCATGCCGCGGGCGATGACGCGCTGCGCTATCTGGCGCGGCTGATCGAGTCCGAGGTACGCCAGCAGGGCTGGGCAGCGCGCCTGGGCGGCGACGAATTCGCGGTGTTGCTGCCAGGCTGCACGCTGGAGCGCGGCCGCGCGATGGCCGAGCAATTGCGCGCAGCCATCGCGGCCTGGGAGCCGGCCTACCAGGGGCGTAGTTTCACTGTGGGGGTGAGTATTGGCGTAGTGGCGGTCGATGCACGCCAGGGCCGGGTTGCAACGCTGTTGCACCAGGCAGACATGGCCTGCTATGCCGCCAAGCGCGCGGGGCGCAACCAGGTGGTGGTGCTGCCCGCCGGGCAGGCCGCGACCGCCAGTGCGACTGCGGCCGTGGCCAGCAAGTGAGGGTCAGCGCAGTACCAGTACCGGGATGTGCGAGTGCGTCAGCACATGCTGGGTCTCGCTGCCCAGCAGCAGGCGCTTGATGCCCTTGCGCCCATGCGAGGCCATCACGATCAGGTCGCACTTGTTCTTCTTGGCCGCAGCAATGATGGCCTCGGCAATCAGGTCGGACTTGCTGACCACGGTCTTGACGTTGACCTCGGCATCCGCTCCGCGCTGGCGCACCTTGGCGACCAGTTCCTGGGCACTGTCGATCCATTGCTTTTCGATGCGCTTGATCTCATTGGTGTCGATTGGCAGGCCGCCGTCGAAGTAACTGCGCGGATAGCGCGGCACCACCTTGAGCGCCACCACCGAAGCGCCGGACAGCGCGGCCAGCTCCAGGCCGTTTTCCACGGCCATGTCCGACAGTTTGGAGCCATCGGTGGCAATCAGGATGCGTTTGTACATTCTTCTCTCCTTGGTAAATGAAGCGGATCATCGGCAAGCATAGAAGGCAGTGACCGGCCAGTTTTGATCCAGGTCAATTTTTTCCTAAGCGTAATCGTTTACCCTTTGTGCCATGACAAGTACTCGAGCCGGCATTCTTGGTAATGTCGGCGATTTTTTTGTCCCCTCTGCGTCGGCCTGTGTCGATGGTATGGCATTGCTGGACGACCCGCAGGAATGGTCGGCTTTTGGCCGCCCGCTGGCGGCTGGGGGTGATGCGAAGACGCAAGATTGGGAGTCGCACGTAGTGCTCGAAGGCATGCACTGCGCGGCCTGCGCGCTGACGATCGAGGAGGCGCTGCAGCGTGTGCCCGGTGTGCGCTCGGCCACGGTCAGCGCGGCAACGCAGCGCGCGCGCGTGGTCTGGCGGGTTGGGCAGACGGTGCCGTCACGCTGGATGGATGCGGTGCGCCGCGCCGGCTACCACGCCCTGCCGGCCATGGATGCGACTGCGCGCGCGCGCCGCCAGCAGGAAAAGCGCAAGGCGCTGTGGCGCTGGCTGGTGGCCGGGTTCTGCATGATGCAGGTCATGATGTACGCGTGGCCCGCCTACGTGGCGCAGCCGGGCGACCTGACGCGGGAGATGGAGAGCCTGATGCGCTGGGCGTCCTGGGTCATCAGTCTGCCGGTGGTGCTGTTCGCCTGCGGGCCGTTTTTCTCCAGCGCGCTGCGCGATGTGCGGCGGCGGCGCGTCAGCATGGATTTGCCGGTCGCGCTGGGCATGCTGATCACCTTCGTCGTCAGCATGCTGGGCACGTTCGACCCTGACGGGGTCTTTGGCCACGAGGTGTATTACGACTCGCTGACCATGTTTGTCTTCTTCCTGCTTACCGGCCGCTGGCTGGAGCTGCGCCTGCGCGACCGCACTGCAGGCGCACTGGAGGCGGTGATGAACCGGCTGCCCGACAGCGTCGAGCGGCGCATGTCCGATGGCGGCTTCGAGCGCGTCGCGGTTCGCCGTCTGAAGGCGGGCGACGTGGTGCGCGTGCTGCCCGGCGAGGCTTTTCCGGCCGACGGCCGTATTCTGAGCGGGCGCACCCAGGCGGACGAAGCCTTGTTGACCGGCGAGTCGACGCCATTGGCCAAGACCGAAGGCAGCCACGTGGTTGCCGGCAGCTACAACCTGCATGCGCCTGTGCTGGTTCGTGTGGATGCGGTGGGGGAGCAGACGCGTTTTGGGCAGATCGTTGCGCTGATGGAGAGCGCGTCGCTGCAAAAGCCCCGCCTGGCGCAGCTGGCCGACCGCATCGCCCGGCCGTTTCTGGTTGGTGTGCTGCTGGCGGCGGCGCTGGCGCTGGCGTGGTGGTGGCCCACCGATCCGGCCCACGCGCTGATGATCGCGGTCGCCGTGCTCGTCGTCACCTGCCCTTGCGCGCTGTCGCTGGCAACACCCGTGGCCATGCTGACCACCGCCGGCTCGCTGGCGCGCGCCGGCGTGCTGGTGCGCCGGCTGCAGGCGCTGGAGGCGTTGGCGCAGGTAGACACCGTGGTGTTCGACAAGACCGGAACGTTGACCCATGACCGTCTGGCGGTCACGGGCGTGCATGTCGACGCTGGTGCCGGGCTGAGCCAGGAGCAGGCGCTGGCCCTGGCGCAGCAACTGGCGCGCCAGTCGCTGCATCCGGTCTCGCGCGCGCTGGTGGCGGCTGCGCTGCCTCGGGCGGAGCCTGAAGGCTGGCAGATCCAGGCGGTGCAGGAGATCACTGGCGCCGGCCTGCAGGCACAGGCGCGGCTGCCCGGTCAGGCGCAGCCGGCGCTGGTGCGGCTGGGCAGCGCGGTATTTGTGCGCGCGGCGCAACCGTCCTCGGCGGGGCAGGGCGTGTATCTGTCGGTCGAGTCCGGTGGCCAGGTCCGGCTGCTGGCGTGCTTTGATTTGAGCGAGGCGCTGCGCCCCGAGGCGCCGGCAGTGGTCGCGCAGTTGCAGGCGGCGGGCATGCAGGTGCAGTTGCTGTCAGGCGACAGCAGCGCCGCCGCCGTGCAGCGGGTGGCAGAGCGCACCGGTGTGCAGGTGGCGCGCGCCGCCTGTACGCCGCAGGACAAGTTGCAGCATCTGCAGGCGCTGCAGCAGCAGGGGCGGCGCGTGGCGATGGTGGGCGACGGGCTCAACGACGGTCCCAGTCTGGCCGCTGCCCATGCGTCGCTGGCTTTCGGGAAATCGGTTGCTTTGGCGCAATCACGTTCTGACGTCGTGGTTTTAGGGGACAATCTCGCCCTCGTTGCCCAAACCCTGCTAGTAGCTCGCCGCACGGTGGCCATCGTGCGCCAGAACCTGGGCTGGGCCGCCGGCTACAACGCCGTTGGCGTGCCGCTGGCGATTGCCGGTCTGATGCCGCCCTGGCTGGCGGGGCTGGGCATGGCGCTGAGCTCGCTGCTGGTCGTCCTCAATGCCGCGCGCCTGGCGCGCCCGGTGGGTGATGGCGCCGCGCAGGCTCTGCGAGGCAACGTGGCGCGGGAGACAGTGCCCGCGCAAGGGGTTTGACCATGGATGTCCTGTATTTGCTGGTTCCGCTGTCCGTCGTGCTCGTGCTGCTGGTGATCGCCGGCATGTGGTGGGCGATTGACCGTGGGCAGTTTGAAGACATTGATCAGGAGGGGGAGCGCATCCTGCGCAGTGATTGACGTTCGTCAAAAACCATGATGCGTCTCTGGTTAATATTTTTTCGCTAATCACAACGAGGTAACCGATGGATTCATCAACGACGAAAGTGGAGCATTACGACGATTCCGTCGTAAGGCAATTCACGATCATGTCCGTGGTCTGGGGCGTCGTGGGCATGCTGGTCGGCGTGTTCATCGCCGCCCAGCTGGCTTGGCCCGAGCTCAATTTCGGCATCCCATGGCTGAGCTATGGGCGCCTGCGGCCGCTGCACACCAATGCCGTGATCTTCGCCTTCGGCGGTTGTGGCCTGTTTGCAACCAGCTATTACGTCGTCCAGCGCACCTGCCAGACGCGGCTTTTCATGCCCAAGCTGGCCAGCTTCACCTTCTGGGCCTGGCAGGCAGTGATCGTCGGGGCGGTCATCTCGCTGCCGCTCGGCTATACCCAGTCCAAGGAATACGCCGAGCTGGAGTGGCCGCTGGATGTATTGATCGCCATCACCTGGGTGAGCTATGCCATCGTGTTCTTCGGCACCGTCGGCATCCGCAAGGTCAAGCACATCTATGTCGCCAACTGGTTCTTCGGCGGTTTCATCCTGACGATTGCGCTGCTGCATATCGTCAACAGCGCCGCCATTCCTGCCGGCTGGATGAAGAGCTACTCGGCCTATGCCGGCGTGCAGGACGCCATGGTGCAGTGGTGGTACGGCCACAATGCCGTGGGCTTCTACCTGACCACGGCCTTCCTGGGCATGATGTACTACTTCATCCCGAAGCAGGCTGGCCGGCCGGTGTACAGCTACCGCCTGTCGATCGTGCACTTCTGGGCGCTGATCTTCACCTACATGTGGGCCGGCCCCCACCACCTGCACTACACCGCGCTGCCGGACTGGACCCAGTCGGTGGGCATGGTGTTCTCGCTGATCCTGCTGGCGCCGAGCTGGGGCGGCATGATCAACGGCATCATGACGCTGTCGGGTGCCTGGCACAAGCTGCGTGAAGATCCCATCCTGCGCTTCCTGATCGTTTCGCTGTCGTTCTACGGCATGGCCACGTTCGAGGGCCCAATGATGTCGATCAAGACCGTCAACGCGCTGTCGCACTACACCGACTGGACGATTGGCCACGTGCACGCAGGCGCGCTGGGCTGGGTCGGCCTGATCACGATGGGTTCGCTCTATTACATGGTGCCGCGCCTGTTCGGCAAGGAAAAAATGCATTCGATCAAGGCCATCGAGCTGCACTTCTGGCTGGCCACGATCGGCATCGTGCTCTACATCGCCGCGATGTGGATTGCCGGCGTGATGCAGGGCCTGATGTGGCGCGCGGTCAACGCCGACGGCACGCTGACCTACACCTTCGTCGAGAGCGTCAAGGCCAGCTATCCCTTCTACGTCATCCGTTTCCTGGGCGGCGTGCTGTACCTGGGCGGCATGGTCATCATGGCCTGGAACGTCTGGCTGACGGCCATTTCGGGGCGCTCGGTGAAGATCGCCGTTCCCACCACGGTTGCGCACGCCTGAGGATAGGAGAGCCTGACACATGTCCAAGACCAACAACACCTCCTCGGGCTTTACCCACGAGAAGGTCGAGACCAACAACTTCCTGATGATCGTGCTGATCCTGCTGGTCGTCGCCATCGGCGGCCTGGTGGAGATCGTGCCGCTGTTCTTCCAGAAGTCGACCACCGAGCCCGTCGACGGCCTCAAGCCCTACACGGCGCTGCAGCTGGCCGGGCGCGACATCTATCAGCGCGAGGGCTGCTACAACTGCCACTCGCAGATGATCCGTCCCTTCCGCGCCGAGACGCTGCGCTATGGCCACTACTCGGTGGCCGGCGAGTTCGTCTACGACCATCCCTTCCAGTGGGGCAGCAAGCGCACCGGCCCGGATCTGCACCGCGTGGGCGGCCGCTACAGCGACGAGTGGCACCGCATCCACCTGAACGACCCGCGCGACGTGGTTCCAGAGTCCAACATGCCGGCCTACCCGTGGCTGGAGAAGAACCTGGTGAATGCCGCGGTCATGCCGGCGCACATGCGCGCGCTGCGCAAGGTGGGCGTGCCTTATACCGACGAGGAGATCGCCGGCGCAGTGCAGGAGGTGGAAGGCAAGACCGAGATGGACGCCATGATTGCCTATCTGCAATCGCTGGGTCACCAGCTCAAATAAGGGAGGCAGCCATGGACATCACCACCTGGCGCATCGCGGTCACGCTGGCATCGCTGGCGAGCTTCGTGGGCATTGGGGTCTGGGCCTACCTGGGCCGCAACCGCGCGCGCTTCGAGGAGGCGGCGCAGCTGCCCTTCCTCGAGGACTGACGCCTCCCACGTACACAACTAGAGAGAACCCATGAGCGATTTCACGAGTAACTTCTGGTCGGTCTACGTCACCATCATCACCATCGTCGGCATCGTCGGCTGTGGCTTGTTGCTGTGGCTCACGTCGCGCAAGAAGGTCGAGGCGACGGCCGACAACACCACCGGCCACGTCTGGGACGAAGACCTGACCGAGATGAACAACCCCATGCCGCGCTGGTGGATGTGGCTGTTCGTCATCACGCTGCTCTTTGGCGCCGGCTACCTGATCGCCTATCCCGGGCTGGGTACCTTCAAGGGCCAGCTGGGCTGGACGCAGGTTGGCGAGTACCAGCGCGAGATGGACAAGGCGGCCGAGCAGTTGCAGCCGCTGTACGCGCGCTTTGACGGCATGAGCGCCGAGCAGCTGACGCAAGACCCGGCAGCCATGGCCATTGGCGACCGCCTGTTCATGAACAACTGCGCCCAGTGCCATGGTTCGGACGCGCGCGGCAGCAAGGGCTTTCCCAATCTGAGCGACGGCGACTGGCTGTATGGCGGTGATCCCGAGCAGATTCGCCAGACCATTCACGACGGCCGTATCGGCGTGATGCCTCCGATGGCCGAGGCCGTGGGCTCGGGCGAGGACGTGCGCAACGTCGCCCAGTACGTGCTCAGCCTGTCGGGCAGTCCGCACGATTCGGTGCGCGCCGCGCTGGGCAAGCCGCTGTTTGCCTCTTGCGCCGCCTGCCATGGTGCCGACGGCAAGGGCAACCAGGCGCTGGGTGCGCCCAACCTGACCGACGATGTCTGGCTGCATGGCTGGGGCGAGGCGGCGATCGTCGCCATGATCAACAACGGCAAGACAAACCAGATGCCGGCACAGGCGATTGCCGAGGGCGGCAAGCTCACCGACGCCCAAATCAATGTGCTGACGGCTTATGTCTGGGGACTGTCCCACCAGGGGGCTTCGGGTCAGTAGTTCTGACGTGTTGCACTATGGGCCGGCTGCCTTTGCACAGGGCGCCGGCCCTTTCGTGTTGAAGCCGTAATGGCTTGTGCGGGTCAAGAGAAGTATGTAGCGCCATGAAAGCAAAGCCGGGTAAACCCCATAAAACCATTACCAAGACCGCGCCGCCTGCCGCTGGTGCGCAGACGGTGTCGCTGTACGAAAAACGCAGAAAAATCTATCCGCGCTCCATTGATGGGATTTTTGCGCGCTGGCGCTGGATCATGGTCTACGTCACGCAGCTGGTGTTCTATGGCCTGCCCTGGTTGCAGTGGGGCGAGCGCCAGATGGTGTTGTTCGACCTGGGTGCGCGCCGTTTTTATATCTTCGGCCTGGTGCTGTATCCGCAGGACTTCATCTATTTGACGGGTCTGCTAATCATCTCGGCGCTGTCGCTGTTTTTGTTCACCGCCGTGGCCGGGCGTTTGTGGTGCGGCTTTGCCTGCCCACAGACCGTATACACCGAGATCTTCGTGTGGGTAGAGCACAAAATCGAGGGCGATCGCAGCGCGCGCATGCGTCTGGATAAAAGCGGCTGGACGTTCGAGAAAATCTGGAAGAAGACGGCCACGCAAGTCGTCTGGCTGGCCATCGCGCTGTGGACGGGCTACACCTTTGTCGGCTACTTTGTGCCTATTCGCGAGCTGGGCAGCGAGCTGCTGGCCCTGCACGGCGGCTGGCAGATTTTCTGGGTACTGTTCTATGGCCTGGCTACCTATGGCAACGCCGGTTTCTTGCGTGAGCAGGTCTGCCAATACATGTGCCCGTACGCGCGCTTCCAAAGCGCGATGTTCGACAAAGACACGATGATCGTCACCTACGACCCCGAGCGCGGCGAGCCGCGTGCGCCGCGCGCCAAGACGGTGGACTACAAGGCCAAAGGGCTGGGCGATTGCATCGATTGTTCGCTGTGCGTGCAGGTGTGCCCGGCCGGCATCGACATCCGCGACGGGTTGCAGTACGAATGCATAGGCTGCGGCCTGTGCGTGGATGCTTGCGACACCGTGATGGACAAGATGAACTACCCGCGTGGGTTGATTCGCTTTTCCACGCAAAACGGAGTCAAGAACCACTGGACGCAGTCGCAGATGATCAAGCGCGTGCTGCGTCCGCGCGTACTGGTTTACTCCGCACTGCTGCTGCTGCTGTGCATTGGCATGATGGCTAGTCTCGTCGTACGCTCGCCGATGAAGGTGGACATCGTGCGCGACCGCGCCGCGCTCTCGCGCATCGTCGCCGGTGGCAAGCTGGAGAACGTTTACCGCCTGCAGATCATGAACGCTACCGAACGCGCGCAGCGCTACCACATTGCGGCGCGCGGCTTGCCGGAGCTGGAAGTGGCCACCGAGCAGGAATTCGACCTGGGGCCGGCCGAGTCGCGCTGGGTGTCGGTGCGCCTGCACATCCCCTACGGCTCGGCGCAGCCCGGGTCGCACACGATTTACTTTGATATCCAGGCGCTGGGCAGCAAGGCACAGGTTTCCGAGAAATCGGTGTTCCTGGTGCCGCGCTGAGTGGTCGCCGTTTCGATGAGGAGTCTTCAATGATTGCAAATCCCTCCACTGCACCCGGGCCGATGCCCGGTGACGCCCCGGCGCGACCCTGGTGGAAGTTCGGCATGGTCTGGATGCTGATCGCCGGGCCTGCCGTCGTCGTCGTCGCCGGTTTCGTGACGCTGTGGCTGGCCGTCAGCCGCCCTGATCCGGTACTGAGCGAAGACTATTACCAGCGCGGCCTGGAAATCAATCAGACGCTCAGGGCGCAGCAGGAAGCGGAGGCGGCAGCCATGACGCCGGCGCTCAAGGGCCGCAACCATGCGGCAACGCCGCGAGAACATCGTCCCTGATATCGCGCGCGGCAAGCGCCGGGCTCTGACCATGCGCTGTCGTGACCTGGGTCAATTCCGAGTGCCGTGCATGGTTTAGCGCGCATGCATGGATTGCATGGCCGGCCTCAGTGCTAGTCTGCCTCTTCATCCAAAGAACAGGAGACGATGCAATGCGGATGCAGCGACTGATGTGGATTGTCTGGCCGGCCTTTCTGATGGCGGCCGTGCTGGAAATGCTGGTGTTTGCTTTTGTCGATCCGCAAATGTTGCAGTGGTTCGACCAGCCGGTGAACCTCTCGCGCGAAGGTGTCTACACCGTGGCGTTCTTCGTGTTCTGGCTGGTGATCATGGGTGCGGGCGCGCTGACGACCCTGCTGTCGCTCTCGCCCTTTGAACTCAATCGCTGCCCTGTCCCCGACCTGCAGCGTCCAGCCGATTGCGCCAAGTTTTCTTCGATGTAATACCGCCCGTGGCGGGATTGGCCGTCGTCAGGCCTGTTGACTGTTGACGATGGCTTTGAGCGCGTCGGTGTCCAGGATGCGCACGTGGCGCTGTTTGACCTCGACCAGACCGTCCTCGGCGAACTTGGAGAAAGTGCGGCTGACGGTCTCCAGCTTGAGGCCCAGGTAACTGCCGATCTCTTCGCGGGTCATGCGCAGCACCAACTCGGATTGCGAGAAGCCGCGGTCATGCAGGCGCTGCACCAGGTTGAGCAAGAAAGCCGCCAGCCGCTCCTCGGCGCGCATGCTGCCGAGCAGCAGCATCACGCCGTGCTCGCGTACGATCTCGCGGCTCATTATCTTGTGCAGGTGTGTCTGCAGCGGTGTGACCTCGCGAGACAGTTCCTCTATGCGGTCGAACGGCATCACGCAGACCTCGGCATCCTCCAGCGCCACGGCATCGCAGGTGTGGTGGTCGTTGACGATGCCGTCCAGGCCGATGATCTCGCCGGCCATCTGAAAGCCCGTGACCTGGTCGCGTCCGTCCTCGGTCGCCACGCAGGTCTTGAAAAAACCGGTGCGAATGGCAAACAGCGAGGTGAATGCCTCGCCGTTGCGAAACAGCGAGCCGCCGCGCTTGATCTTGCGCCGCGTCGCAACGATGTCGTCGATGCGCTGCATTTGCTGGTCGTTCAGGCCGACCGGCATGCACAACTCGCGAAGATTGCAGTTGGAGCAGGCGACTTTGAAGGCGTGCGCGCTGGAAGAAGCAGAAACCTTGCCCATGGTCAGAGCTTACATCTGAAAAAAGGTACAGAGGGTAAATCCGGAGACAATCTCGGGACTCTCGATCCGGGCCAGGCCGCCATGCAGGAAGCGGCCGGTTCTTGATTGTAGTCAAGACGGTTGCCGGTCCACTGCGGCACAGTCTTGCCGTTATCGTCTGGAAATCCGTCATGACCGTTGCTATCACGCCCGAACTCCTGCGTCGCTTCGACGTGCCCGGGCCCCGCTACACCTCCTATCCCACGGCCGACCGCTTTGTCGAAGCGTTTGGCGAAGAGCAGTACGTGCTTGCGCTGCAGCAGCGCAAGGTCAGTGCGGTGGGCAAGAACACGCCACTGTCGCTGTACGCGCACATCCCGTTTTGCGAGTCGCTGTGCTATTACTGCGCGTGCAACAAGATCATCACCAAGCACCCCGAGCGCGCCGAGGTCTACCTGCGCTACCTCAGCCGCGAGATCGACCTGCACACGGCGCACTGCGGCGTCGGGCAGCAGGTCAGCCAGTTGCACCTGGGCGGCGGCACGCCCACCTTCCTGACCGACGAGGGCCTGCGCGACCTGATGAGCATGTTCACGCGCAGCTTCACGCTGGTGCCCGGCGGCGAGTATTCCATCGAGGTCGACCCGCGTACCGTCGACGAACACCGCCTGGCGGTGCTCAAGGAACTGGGCTTCAACCGCCTGAGTTTTGGCGTACAGGACTTCGACCCCGACGTGCAAAAGGCGGTGCACCGGGTGCAACCCGCTGACAAGGTGTTTGCGCTGGTCGAGAGCGCGCGCAAGCTGGGTTTCGACTCGGTCAACGTCGACCTGATCTACGGCCTGCCGCTGCAGACGCCCGAATCGTTCAACCGCACGCTGGAGCAGGTCGTGCAACTGCGCTCGGATCGCATTGCGCTGTACGCCTATGCCCACTTGCCCGAGCGCTTCAAGGCGCAGCGGCGCATCAATATCGCCGACCTGCCGGCGCCCGCGGCCAAGGTGTCCATGCTGGCGCGCTCGATCGAGTCCTTCATCGACGCGGGCTACGTTTACGTGGGCATGGATCACTTCGCGCTGCCCGACGACGCGCTGGCCGTTGCCAAGCGCCAGGGACGGCTGCACCGCAACTTCCAGGGCTACAGCACCCAGCCCGATTGCGACCTGATTGCGCTGGGCGTTTCGGCCATCGGCCGCGTCGGTGCAACCTATAGCCAGAACGCCAAGGTGCTGGAGGACTACTACGACGCGATCAACCGCGGCCGCATCCCGATTGCGCGCGGCCTGGCGCTGACGCGCGACGATCTGATGCGCCGCGCCGCCATCATGGCGCTGATGTGCCAGGGCGAGTTGCTGTACGAGCCGTTTGCGCAGTCCTGGCTGGTCGACGTGCCCCAGTACTTCGCTGCCGAGCTGGAGCGGCTCAAGGACATGGAGCAGCAAGGCCTGGTCTGCCTCAAGCCTGAAGGCGTGCAGGTCACGCCTATGGGCTGGTTCTTCGTGCGCGGCGTGGCCATGGTGTTCGACAGATACCTGCAGGCCGACCGTAATCGCGCGCGGTTCTCGCGCATTATTTAAACGGCAAGCGGTGTTGCTCGTATCTATTGGTCCTCTCATTGCCCCTTCTCGTCCCGGCGCGGTCGAGCGGGCGCATGCCGCCCGACACCCGGCGGATTACCCTCCATGTTGCTAGCTCTGGCCTCGACGGCCTTGTTCATGGGTTTGACGGGTGGTGCTCACTGCCTGGTGATGTGTGCCGCCCCCTGTGCAGCTTTGACGGGCCAGTTGCACAAGGGTGAAGACGAGGGCCAGGCGGTAGCGGGAGGGGCGCTGACGCTGACCCGAATCCAAGGGGGCGGTGCAGCGCCAGCACGCCGGCTCGGCGCGCGCCTGCTGGGCTTTCACCTGGGGCGTCTGCTCGGTTACGGCGCGGCCGGTGCATTGGCCGCGCTGGCCATGGACAGGCTGGTCTGGCTCGCGGACTTCAGTCCGGGCCTGCGCCCGCTGTGGACGCTGATGCATGTGCTGATCCTGGCCTGGGGGCTGCTGATGCTGTTGCAGGCGCGTCAGCCGGCATGGATCGAGGGAGCGGGGCGCACGCTGTGGCAGTGGGTGCGTCCCTGGACGCAGCACACCACCGGCCTGTTCGTCACGGGCATGGCCTGGGCATTGTTGCCATGCGGGCTGCTCTACAGCGCACTCTTGATGGCCGCATTGAGCGGCAGCGTGGTCAATGGCTTTGCCTGTATGGCACTGTTCGGCCTGGGCAGTGCGCTGTGGCTGATTGCCGGCCCCTGGGCGCTGGGGCAGTTGCACCAGCGGCTGGCCCAGGTGCGCGCGGGATTGGGCATGCGCGTGGCGGGAGCCATTTTGTGCACCATGGGGGCGTGGGCGCTGTGGATGGACGTCGTCCACGGGCAACCTGCGCCCTGGTGCGTGTCGTAGGATGGCGACAGGACAGGGTTGGACTACACTTTCCAGCACTTGTAAAAGCTCCATAATGAAGCGGTATACGGTTGTAACGTTTCGTTTGCCGCGAAATATTCAGAAGTGCCTTTGTCCGTCCCCGTCCTGATTGAAATCGAGAAACTGCGCGTGGGCATGTATGTTCAGCTGAAGGTCGGCTGGCTGAATCATCCTTTCCCGAAAAGCAGTTTTCTTCTGACTTCGCGCGAGCAGATTACCCAGCTTCGCCAGCTTGGACTGAGGCAGGTGCGCGTGATTCCGGAAAAAAGCACCATCGAAATCGCAGCGGACGCAGTTCAGGGCCAGGATGCGCAGGAAGTGCCGCTGGCAGAAGACGAATCCAGCGAAAACGATCCATCACAAACGGCAACGGCGCCGACCCCATTGACCCCATCGGCGCGAGACAGGGCAGACCGGGAGCGGGCACTGCTCAACCCCCGCGAAGAATGGGACACCGCCTTTGTGGCGTGCGAAGAGCAGTATTACCGCCTGGCCGATCTGTACCAGGGAGTGTGCAGCACGGTGATGGTTGCGCCCGCCGAGGCGCGCATGCAGGTGCAGGCGCTGGTCGAGGACTTCGTTGCCGAGCTGCTGGGCGCCCAGCCCTTTGCCATACGGCTGCTGCCCGACGTCCATGGCTCGCGCACCGCCATGCACGCGGTCAACGTGATGGTGCTGTCCACCATGCTGGCCAATGCGCTGGGCGAGGCAGCGCAGGCATTGCGCGGCGTGGCCGCGGCCGCGCTGCAGCATGACCTGGGCAAGATGCTGCTGCCGCTGCACATCGCCGAGCCCGGCACGGCGCTGGCGCCGGCCGACCTCAGGCGCTATGAGGAGCACGTAGCCTTTTCGGTTGACCTGTGTGCTCGCATGGGCTGGGACGAGGAGGTGCTGCAGGCCATTGCCCAGCACCATGAAATGGCCGACGGCAGCGGGTTTCCGCGCCGTCTGCGCGACCAGGACATGCGCCTGTGGGGCAAGATCGTGGCCGTGGTCAATGCCTACGACCGCCTGTGCAACCCGTTGCATGGTCGCCAGTCGCTGACGCCGCACAACGCGCTGGCGCAGATGTATGCCCGCGAGCGCTCGCGCTTCGACCCTTGGGTGCTGGAGGTGTTCATCCGCATGATGGGCGTCTACCCGCCGGGCTCGCTGGTGCAGCTCACTGACGAACGCTACGCGCAGGTGGTGCTGGTCGATGCGCGCCATCCGCTGCGCCCCAGCGTGCTGGTGTTCGATCCAGCCCTTGGTGAAGACGAGGCGCGCACGCAGCTGCTCGATCTGGCGCAAGCCCAGGGCCTGGGCATCGTGCGCAGCCTCAAGCCCGAGCAACTGCCGCAGCACATGCTCGAATTTTTCGCGGTGCGGCAGTATTTTTGCTATTTCTTTGAAAATGTCCGCACCGATCCGCCAGAGGAGGGCAAGGCGCCATGACCCGCGCGCAGTCCGCCTTGCCATGGCGCAGCATCGTTGACAGCCTGGACGTTGCCGCGTGGCTGATCAACGGCGGCGACCTGCGCATTTGCTACGCCAATGCCCAGGCAGCCCAGCTGACCGGGCGCGACCTTGACGCCATGCAGGGCCTGGCGGTGCGCGAGCTGGCGATCACGCCCGAAGACCTGGTCTTCTGGGGCCAGGATCTGGCCGAGATCGGCCGCGGCATCCATTCGCGTACCGTGGTAGAGCACCGCGGCAACCATGGCCTGGTGCCAGTGCAGCGGCGCGTCGTGCGCCTGGACGCCCCGCCGGCCGATGGCGGGCCCTGGCTGTTGATGACCATGCTCGGCATCACTGCGCTGCAGCGCAGCGAGCAGGATCTGGAGGCGGTGCAGTCCGAGCTCAAGGCCACGCTCGACTCGGCCGCCGACGGCGTGCTCAGTTGCAATCTGGACGGCAGCATTCGCGTGTTCAACGAGCGCCTGGTGCAGATTTGGAAGCTGCCGCGCGCACTGGTGCGCAAGCGCAACACCCCAGCCATGAGCGCGTTCATGCGCGAGCAGGTGCCCGACCCCCAGGCCTATGAGCAGCGGCTGACCGAAATCACGCTCGACCCGCTGCACGAAAGCCATGACGTGTTGCACTTGAACGACGGCACGATCGTCGAGCGCCGCTCGATGGCGCAGCGCGTCAAGGGGCGCGCCGTTGGACGCATCTTCACCTTTCGCGACATCACGCAGCAGTTGCAGGATCAGGCCGACCTGCGCCTGGCGGCGCAATCGTTCGAGTCCAGCCTGGACGCCATTTTCATTGCCGACGCGCGCCACCAGGTGGTGCGCATCAACCCCAGCGGAGAACAACTGCTGGGCCAGTTTGCACAAGAGGTGCTGGAGCGCCCGGCCATCGATCTGCTGTGCGATGCGCGCTCGTCCAGCGCCTTCATGGCGCAGGTCGAGCAGCAATGGAAGGACTGCGGCGTCTGGAAGGGTGAACTGCACCTGCCGACGAGCGACGGCACGCCCTGCGTCGTCTGGCTGTCGTGGGTGGCGCTGCGCGACGCGACCGGGCGGTTGACGCAAAGCATCGGCTTTCTGCGTGACCTGACCGCGCAGCACGCGGCGCAAAAACGCATCGAGGAGCTGGCCTACACCGACGTGCTCACCGGCCTGCCCAACCGCCTGATGCTGCGCCAGCGGGTCAACACCGCGATCGAGCAGGCCCGCAGCCAGGGCCAGAGCTTTGCCATCTGCTTTCTGGACCTGGATCGGTTCAAGATCGTCAACGACTCGCTGGGGCACACCTTTGGCGATCGGGTGCTCAAGCTGGTCGCACAGCGCCTGCAGACCTGCCTGCGCCCGGTGGACATGCTGTGCCGGCTGGGCGGCGACGAGTTCGTGATCTATTTGCACGGCGCGGGCACCTCGGTGGCGCAAAAAGTGGCCCAGCGCGTGCTGGAGACCATGAGCTACCCGTTCATGCTCGACGAGCTCAAGTTCTCGGTGCAGTGCAGCATGGGCCTGAGCCTGTACCCCACCGACGGCGAGACGCTGGACGACCTGATCAAGCAGGCCGATATCGCGATGTACCGCATCAAGGAGCGCGGGCGCGGCAACTACGGCTTCTACCAGCCGCAGATGAACGCCGACCTGCTGCCGCGCATCAAGCTCGAACACGCGATGCGCCAGGCCCTGGGTCAGGGCCACATGCGGGTGCACTACCAGCCCCAGGTCAGCCTGACCAGCGGCGACATCGTTGGCGCAGAGGCGCTGCTGCGCTGGACCGATCCCGAGATCGGTGCCATCGCGCCCAGCGTGTTCATCCCGTTGGCGGAGGAGTCGGGCTACATCGTCACGCTGGGCGAGTGGGTGATGGAGCAGGCCGTGCAGCAGGCGCTGCACTGGCTGCAGGCGGGCACGCCGCTGGCGGTGTCGGTCAACGTCTCGGCGCTGGAATTTCGCCAGCCCGGCTATGTCGAGCGCGTGGCCCGGCTGCTGGCCGCTGCCGGCCTGCCGGCCTACCTGCTGGAGCTGGAGCTGACCGAGAGCATTCTGCTGCAGGACGCACAGGAGATGGAGCACCTGCTGAGCGCCCTGGCGCAACTGGGCGTGGGGCTGTCCATCGACGATTTCGGCACCGGCTACTCAAGCTTGGCCTACCTCAAGCGCCTGCCCATCTACAAGCTGAAAATCGACCGCTCCTTCGTGCAGGGGCTGGCCGAAGACGGCGACGACCTGGTCATCGTGCAGGCCATTTTGAACATGGGCAGCGCCCTGCGCATGAAGGTGGTGGCCGAAGGCGTCGAGACCGAAGCGCAGCGCAAGATCCTGCAGGACATGGCCTGCGACAGCTTCCAGGGGTTTCTGTGCGCGCCGGCGCTGCCTGCGGCAGAACTGGGCGTCAAACTGCGCGCCACCTGCCAGCAAGGGTAGCTGGCGCTCAAAAAAGGGAAGGTGTCTGCGGAAGGTGCCGGGCCGTCATCCTGAACCGGGGGTTCAGGTGGGTCCGGGCAGCTAGGCGTTGGGTTCATCTGACGCGAGATGATCACGCCCGCCAGGCGATGTACCAGACCCGAGCTCAAGGAGCATTGGTTCAAGGAACTATAAAGCCCGGCAACTCCGCAGACGATTTCATTGTAAGCCCTGCCGGCGGCAAATTCATCCGCCGCGTGCCCCCGATTCGCAGTGCAACATGGGCCGAAAAGGCCAGCCGCCTACAGCAGGCGCCCGTCGTCGCCCAACACCTCGTCCAGGCGCGCGGCCAGTGCTTGCAGCCGCGCGCCGTCTTCAGGCGCCAGCGCGTCATCGTCGCGCGGCGCCGGGGCGGGCGTACTGGCCGCCGCCGCGTGCTGGTCGGCAATCTCGAAAGCCAGATTGAGCGCCGCCAGCACCGCGATGCGCTCGCGTGCACGTACCTTGCCCGCGTCGCGGATGCGCGTCATCGCCGTATCCACGCGCTCGACCGCCTCCAGCAGCCGCGTCTCCTGCCCCTCGGGGCAGGCCAGAAGATAGCTTTGCTGCAGGATCTGCACTTCGATCTGTCGGGACGTCATGGCTGCTGCTCCTGATCCTGTGAGGCGCTGGGCAGGCGCTCGATCAATGTGTTGATGCGCGCGCGCGCCGCCTGCAGGCGCGACCTGAGCGAGTCGCGCTCCTGCGTCAGCGTTGCCACCTGCTCGGACAGCAGCGCATTGGTGCGCTGCAACTCGGCGTGGCGCAGCAGCAGGCGCTCGATGCGCTCGGCGACCTGATCGATGGGAGAGGGTGAGGCCATAGGGCCGGTATTGTAAGAGCGTGCCGAGATTGTCAATGCGCTCCAAGGAAGTGGCGCGCCAGACAGCGATAGAATCGCCGGCGTTGGTGCTCGCGGTCGTGGTTCACACGCCGCAGTTCAACGGGAAGCAGGGAGGTAGCCACCGCCACGGTGGCGCCGAGCCTGCGCTGCCCCCGCAACGGTCAGCGAACGGATCGCACCGGTCCACCCTCCAGCAACACAGCCACTGAGCGCCTTGAACAAGTGCTTGGGAAGGCGCTGCCAGGGCGTTTCGCCAGCCCGGATACCGGCCAACACGGTGGTTTTGACGCGCCTGTCTGCAAGCGCGACGAGGCCGTGGTGCCCAGATGCCGACGGGGAGGTCGGTGGTGGCGACGATTCTTATTTATTTCCCATGTCGATTTCTCGTTCCATTCCGATGCGCATGGCCGCCCTGCCTTTGGCGCTGTGCGCTGCCGTGGCAGTCCAGGCGCAGACCCAGGTGGCGCTGCTCACGCCCGCCAGCCAGTTGCAGGAGACCGTGGTGACCGCCACGCGCATCGCGCAACCTTTGACCGACGTCGTGGCCGACGTGTCCATCGTCGACCGTGAAACCATAGAACGCAGCGGTGCCACCGGCCTGGTGGACGTGCTGGCGCGGTTGCCGGGTGTGCAGTTCGTGCGCAATGGCGGGCCAGGCACCAGCTCCAGCCTGTACCTGCGCGGCGCGTCCACCAACTACACCGCCGTGTACGTCGACGGCATTCGCATGGATTCCCAGGCCGGCAGCGGTGGTGCGAGCTGGGAGGCTTTGCCGCTGTCGATGGTCGATCGAATCGAAGTGCTGCGTGGCCCCGCCGCAGCGGTGTATGGCTCGGATTCGATTGCCGGTGTCGTTCAGATCTTTACCAAGAAGGGCGAGGCCGGCATGGCGCCCTATGTGGGTGTTGGCGCGGGATCGCACGGCACTTGGCGCGGCGAGGCGGGCGTGAGCGGCGCCACGGGCGCGTGGGACTACGCGCTTGGCGTGGCGCGCGAGACCAGCAAGGGCTTTGACAGCAAGACCAACGCTGGCCACAACCCCGACCGTGACGGCTACCGCAGCACCGCCGCCAACGGCCGCCTTGGCTTTCAAATCGACGACGCGCACCGGCTGGAAGGCTCGTTGCTGTACAACGACACCAACAGTGGCTATGACACCAGCGCCGCCGATGACCGCAACCTGCGGCGCACCCAGGCGCTGGGCTTGAACTGGCAGGCGCGCTGGACGGAGCACTACAGCACCCGCCTGTCTGTTTCCGAGTCGCGCGACCGCTATGAAACCCGGCCCTCGCCCTATTTGACCGAGACCCGCCTGCGCGGCTACCTCTTCCAGAACGACTGGCACTTCGGCATTCACCAGTTGAGCGCGACATTGGAGCGGCGAGAAGACCACCTGGAGAGCACATCGATCGACCATGATCGTCAACGTGCGCAAAACGCGCTGGCGCTGGGCTATGGCCTGCGTACCGGCGCCCATACGCTGCAGCTCAATGCACGGCATGATCGCGACAGTGAATTTGGCGGCAAGACCACGGGCAGTGCCGCCTATGGCTATGAGTTCGTCAAGAACTGGCGCGCCACGGCCTCGGTGGGCACTGCGTTCCGGGCGCCTACGCTGTATCAGCGTTTCAGCGACTACGGCGATGCCACGCTGCAACCCGAGACCAGCCGCAATGCAGAACTGGGATTGCACTGGCAGGACGGTGTTCATGGCGTGTCGTTGACGGCCTACCGCAACAGGGTCAGCAACCTGATCAATTATGTTTCGGGGCCGGGGCCGTGCCCGGGGGGGAGTGCTGGCATGTACCCGGGTTGCTATGCCAACGTAGGCAAGGCGCAACTGGAGGGCGTAACCCTGGCCGGAGCGACCAAACTGGGCCAGGTTCTGCTGCACGGCTCGATCGACTGGCAAAACCCCCGCGACCGTGACACGGGCAAGCTGCTGGCGCGCCGTTCCAAGCGCTATGCCACGTTGGGCGCCGAAACGGCCCTCGCAGGGTGGAATCTGGGTGGCGAGTGGCAATTGGCCAGCCGTCGCTATGACAACCCGGCGAATACGACGGTGCTTGGGGGTTATGGGATGCTCAACCTGAGTGCCTCCACCCGCCTCGCGCGCGATTGGCAGCTGGTGGCGCGCGTGGACAACCTGAATGACCGCGACTACGTGCTGGCCAAGGACTACGCCACCGCAGGCCGCACCTTCTACGTCGGCCTGAAATGGGCGCCGCAGTACTGACGCGGCATTGAAGACGCGATGACCATCTCAGCCCGCTGCCCCGCCCTGGTGATTGCCGCCTGTGCCTCCGGCCAGGGCAAGACCACCGTCACCGCCGCGCTGGCGCGCCTGCACGCGCGGCAGGGGCGGCGCGTGCGGGTGTTCAAGTGCGGGCCGGACTACCTCGACCCGCACTGGCACCAACTGGCCAGCGGCGCGCCGGTCGAGCAGCTCGACCTGTGGATGACCGGCCCCGAGGACTGCGCTGCGCGCCTGCATGCTGCGGCGCGCGAGGCCGACCTGATCCTGGTCGAGGGCGTGATGGGCCTGTTCGACGGCGCGGACAGCGTGGCCGATTTGGCAGAGTATTTCGGCATGCCGGTGCTCGCCGTGGTCGATGCACAAGCCATGGGCGGCACGCTGGGTGCCATCGTCCATGGCCTCAAGACCTACCGCGCCGGCCTGCCCTGGGCCGGCGTGCTGGCCAACCGTGTGGCCGGTGAACGCCACGCTCAGATGTTGCGCGATGGCCTGAAGGATGGCGCCGACTGGCTGGGCGCATTGCCTCGATTGGCGGGCGAGGGCGGCGGGCCGCTGCTGCCCGAGCGGCACCTGGGCCTGGTCGCGGCGCACGAGCTGCCCGATGCGCTGGAGCGCCTGGACGCCGCCGCCGACGCGCTGGCCGCCACGCCGCTGGGCCGGATGGACGCGGCGGCGCTGCAGTGCTTTGCGGTCGATTTCGCGCCGCAGCCGCCGGCCGTCGTACCGCCGCTACTGGCCGGGCGCACCGTGGCGGTGGCGCGCGACGCGGCCTTTGCCTTCATCTACCCGGCCAACATCCAGACCCTGGAGCGGCTGGGCGCCCGCGTGGTGTTCTTCTCGCCGCTGGCCGGCGACCGCCTGCCGGCGTGCGATGCGCTGTGGCTGCCTGGCGGCTATCCGGAGCTGCACGCCGCGCAGATTGCCGCCAACGCCACGTTGCAGCAGGACCTGCGCGTGCATGTTGACGCAGGCCGGCCGGTGTGGGCCGAGTGTGGCGGCATGCTGGCGCTGGCCGAGTCGATCGCGCTGCCGGACGGCCACGTGCAGCCGCTGTGGGGCCTGCTGCCCGGGCGGGCCGTGCTGCAGCAGCGCCTGGCGGGGCTGGGGCCGCAGCAGCTGGCGCTGGATGCGGGCGTGCTGCGTGGCCATACCTTTCATTACGCGACGCTGGACAGCGCCGCGCCCGTGGCCACGCGCAGCGCGCGGCCGGGGCAGATGCCGGCGCCGGGCGCGGGCGAGGCGCTGTACCGGCAGGGCAGCGTGCGCGCCAGCTTCTTTCACGCCTGGTTTGCCTCCAGCCCCGAGGCCACGGCGGCGCTGTTCACCGCGGAGGCGCCATGACTGCAGACCTGTCCATCGCGCGCAGCGAGCTGATCCTGGGCGGGCAGAAAAGCGGCAAGTCGCGCCGCGCCGAGCTGCTGGCGCGCCAGTGGCTGGCGCAGTCGCCGACGCACCGCGCGGTGCTCATCGCCACCGGCCAGGCCTGGGACGAAGAGATGGCCGAGCGCATCGCGCGCCACCAGCGCGACCGCGCCGAGCGCGTGCCCGGCATGCTGACGCTGGAGGAGCCGCGCGATCTGGCGGGGGCGCTGGCGCGCGTGGGCAGCCCGCAGGCGCTGGTGGTGGTCGATTGCCTGACGCTGTGGCTGACGAACTGGTTGATGCCGGTGGCGCCGGGGGGCGGCCCCCATCCCAACCTTCCCCCAAAGGGGGAAGGAGCAAGTACCGATGAGGCTCAGGACTGGCCGGCACAGGCAGCTCTGTTTTTGAAGGTCTTGCAGCAAGCCCCCGGCCCGGTCGTGCTGGTGGGCAACGAGATCGGCCTGGGCGTGATTCCGCTCGGGCGCGAGGTGCGCGCCTTTGTCGACGCGCTCGGCCGGCTCAACCAGCAGGTGGCGGCGGCCTGCACGCGGGTGACGCTGATGGCCGCCGGCCTGCCGCTGGCCCTGAAGGACGAAGCGCCATGAAGCCCACGCCGCCCAAGCGCATCCTGATCGTCGTTGCCGTGCTGCTGGCCCTGTTGCTGCTGATGTTCGGCGCGGCGCAGGCGCAGCCGGTGCAGGTGGTCGACGACCGCGGCCAGACGGTCGTGCTGGCGCAGCCGCCGCAGCGCATCGTCAGCCTGCTGCCCTCGCTGGCCGAGACGGTGTGCGCGCTGGGCGCGTGCGGCCGGCTGGTGGGCGTGGACCGCTACACCAACTGGCCCGCCAGCGTGCAGCAGCTGCCGCAGGTGGGCGGTGGGCTGGATCCGAACATCGAGATGGTCGTGGCGTTGCGCCCGGACCTGGTGCTGATGAGCGCCTCCTCGCGCGCGGCCGAGCGCCTGCGCGCGCTGGGCGTGCCGGTGGCGGCGCTGGAGCCCAAGACCCATGCCGACGTGCAGCGCGTCATCACCAAGCTGGGGCAGTTGCTGGGCGTCGACGGTGCGCAGCAGGTCTGGCAGCGCATCGACGCCGCGGTTGATGCGCAGGCGCGCTCGCTGCCGCCCCAGGCGCGCGGCCTGCGCGTGTATTTCGAGGTCAGCCCCGGGCCGTTCGGCGCGGGCGAGGCGTCGTTCATCGGCCAGACGCTGGCGCGCCTGGGCGCGCGCAACGTGCTGCCGGCGTCACTGGGGCCGTTCCCCAAGATCAACCCCGAGTTCGTCGTGCGCGCCGACCCCGACGTGGTCATGGTCGGCGCGCGCAGTGCCGACGGATTGCTGGCGCGCCCGGGCTGGAGCGCGATGCGCGCGCTGCGCCAGGGCCATGTCTGCGTGTTCAATGCGCAGGAGTCGGACATGCTGATCCGTCCCGGCCCGCGCATGGACGAGGGCGCGCGGCTGATGGCCGACTGCCTGCGCCGCAACGCCGGCGCGGCGGCCGGGCAGGGGGCGGCGCGGTGAACACATCGGTTCGCCCCTTGAGCCGCGTGCGCGCGCCGGCCGTGCCGCGCAGCGCCGGGCACTGGCTCACGCTGGTGCTGCTGGCGCTGGGCGCGGCGCTGCTGCTGGCGGGCCTTGCCGTGGGCAGCACCGGCGTGGAGAGCCTGCGCCCGCTGTGGTCGGGCGAGGGTGCGCAGGCCGCCATGGCGCGCCAGATCGTCTGGGACATCCGCCTGCCGCGCACGCTGGGCGCCTGGGCCGCCGGCGCGCTGCTGGGCCTGGCCGGCGCGGTGGCGCAGGGGCTGTTTCGCAACCCGCTGGCCGACCCCTATCTGCTGGGCAGCGCCTCGGGCGCGTCGCTGGGCGTGGCCGCGGTGCTGGCGCTGATGGGCGGCGCCGGCAGCATGCTGGGCGCATCCACCAGCGTGGCCGTGGTCTCGGTGTATTCGGGCCACTGGCTGGTGCGCCTGGGGCTCACGGGCGCGGCCTTCGTCGGCGCGGTGGCCGCGGTGCTGCTGACGCTGGCGCTGGCGCGCGGCGTGCAGCACACGCTGCGCCTGCTGCTGGCGGGCGTGGTCGTCGGCGTGGTGCTGGGCGCGTGCACTTCGCTCATCCTGCTGCTGTCGCCCGATTCGCTGCAGGCCATGCAGGGTTTTCTGCTGGGTTCGACGGGCTTCGTCGGCTGGACCTCGTGCCTGCTGATGCTGGCCGTGTGGCTGCCCAGCCTGGCCGCGGCCTGGGCATTGTCGCGCACGCTGGACGCGCTGGCGCTGGGCGAATCGACCGCGCTCAGCCTGGGCCTGCGTCTGGCGCCGCTGCGCGCGGCGCTGGTGGCGGTGCTGGCGCTGGCCACCGGCACCGCGGTGGCGCAGACCGGGCTGATCGCCTTCGTCGGCCTGGCCGCGCCCCATTTGGTGCGCGCGGCGGTGCATGTCACCCATGGCCGGCTGATGTGGCTGGCCAGCCTGATGGGCGCGGCGCTGCTGGCCGGCGCCGACCTGCTGGCGCGCGGGCTGCTGGCGCCGCAGGAGCTGCCGGTGGGCGTGCTGACCGCGGTGCTCGGCGGCGGCTACCTGCTGTGGCTGATGCACCGGCGCACCGGCGCGGGAGGCGTGCTGTGAGCGCCGAGCCGATGCAGGCCGAGCACAAAACCAGCCACGACGCCGCGCTGGTCGCGCGCCGCGTGGGCGTGGCCTATGGCGCGCGCCCCATTTTGCAGAGCGTGGACCTGGCGCTGGCCGAGGGCCGCTGGACCTCCATCGTCGGCCCCAACGGCGCGGGCAAGTCCACGCTGCTCAAGGTGCTGGCCGGGCTGCTGGCGCCTGCCAGCGGCCAGGTGCTGCTGCTGGGGCGCGAGCTGCGCGCCTGGGGCCGGCGCGAGCGCGCGCTGGCGCTGGCCTGGCTGGGCCAGAACGAGGCCACGGCCGACGACCTGCGCGTCTACGACGTGGCGATGCTTGGGCGGCTGCCGCACCAGCGCTGGATGCAGCCGGCCAGCGCCGCCGACCACGCCGCCGTCGAGCAGGCGTTGCGCGCCACCCAGGCCTGGGACTGGCGCGATCGGCCGCTGGCGCAGCTGTCGGGCGGCGAGCGCCAGCGCGTGTTGCTGGCGCGCGTGCTGGCGGTGCAGGCGCGCGTGCTGCTGATGGACGAGCCGCTGGCCAATCTGGATCCGCCGCACCAGGCCGACTGGCTGGCGCTGGTGCGCAATGAGGTGGCGCGCGGCTGCACCGTGGTCAGCGTGCTGCATGAGGTGGGCATGGCGCTGGCCGCCGACGAATTGGTGGTGATGCGCGCCGGCCAGGTGGTGCACCACGGCGGCTGCGCCGACGAGCGCACCCACCGCGCGGTCGAGCAGGTGTTCGACCGCCGCGTGGCCGTGCACTCGCTGGCCGGCCAGTGGGTGGCGCTGCCGTGCTGACCGATGCAATTTCAACCCGCGCCCGCAGTGGCGCCTGGCTCCCGTAAAGGAAAGAGACATGGAAATCGAAGCCCCTCCCATTCACCGCGACACCCCCAAACCCCAGGGCGAGCGCCGCGGCCTGGTGCTGGTGCACACCGGCAACGGCAAGGGCAAAAGCACGGCCGCCTCATGAAGGTGCCGTCGGCGCGCTTTGGCGAGCACCGCCTGTTCGAGCAGCTGGGCGTGCCCATCGAAGGGCTGGGCGATGGCTTTTCCTGGAAGAGCCGCGACCTGGAGCATTCGGCGCAACTGGCGCGCGACGGCTGGGCCAAGGCCGAGGCCAGCATCCGCGGCGGCGAGCTGTTCATGGTGGTGCTCGACGAAATCATGTACCCGCTGCGCTACGGCTGGCTGCAACTGGCCGACGTGCTGGCCTGCCTGCGCGAGCGCCCCGGCCATGTGCACGTGGTGTTGACCGGCCGCGGCGCGCCGCAGGAGTTGATCGACCTGGCCGACACCGTCACCGAGATGACGCTGATCAAGCACCACTTCAAGGCCGGCGTGCCCGCGCAGCGCGGAATCGAAGACTGATGCTGGCGGCTCCCGAGCGGGCGCAGCGCCCGCTGCCGCTGCTGGCGCTGCTGGGCTGTCTTGCGGCCGGCCCGGCGCAGGCGCAGCAGCGCATTGTCACCGTCTCGCCGTCGTTGACCGACGCGGTGTGCGCGCTGGGCTACTGCGACCGCATCGTCGGCACCGACCGCTATTCCACCGGCCCCGGCCCGGTCGCCAACCTGCCCAAGATCGGCGGCATGGCCGACGCGTCGATCGAGCGCATTGCCGCGCTGCACCCCGACCTGGTGCTGCTGGGCCCGCGCTCGCGCCTCGACGAGCGGCTGGCCGAGCTGGGCATACCGGTGCAGACCTTTGTGGTGCGCACCCATGCCGACCAGCAGGCCATGCTGCGCGCGCTGGGCCGCACGCTGGGCGAGCCCGCGCGTGCCGAGGCGCTGATCGCAAAGATAGAGCGCGAGCTGGACGCCGCCGCCGCGCGCCTGCCCGCTCGCCTGCGCGGGCGCAGCGTCTACGTCGAGATCGGCCTGGGGCCGAAGGCGGCGAGCAGCGCCACCTTCATCGGCGAGACGCTGACCCGCCTGGGGCTGGTCAACATCGTCGGCGGCGATCTGGGGCTGTTTCCCAAGATCAACCCCGAGTGGATCGTGCGCCGCAGGCCCGAGCTGATCGTCGGCCCGGCCGCCATGCTCTCCAACCTGGCGCAGCGCCCCGGCTGGGCGCAGCTGCCCGCGGTGCAGGGCGGCCGGGTCTGCGCGCTCGACGCCGAGCGCATGGCACTGCTGGAGCGCCCCGGCCCGCGCCTGGGCGAGGCGGCGCAGATGCTGGTCGACTGCCTGCGCGCGCTGCCCTGAACCACTGCGCAGCGCCGCTGCGCGATTCACTGAAGGAACACCGATGCAACTGAACAAAATCCCCGCCACCATCGTCACCGGCTTTCTGGGCGCCGGCAAAACCACGCTGCTGCGCCACCTGCTGACGCAGTCCCAGGGCCGGCGCATCGCGGTCATCGTCAACGAGTTCGGCGCGCTGGGCATCGACGGCGAGCTGCTGCGCGGCTGCGGCATCGGCTGCGACGAATCGGGCGAGGACAACGGCCAGCTGTTCGAGCTGGCCAACGGCTGCCTGTGCTGCACGGTGCAGGAGGAATTCGCGCCGGTGATGGAGCAGCTGGCCGCGCGCCGTGGGCAGATCGACCACCTGGTGATCGAGACCTCGGGCCTGGCGCTGCCCAAGCCGCTGGTGCAGGCCTTCCAGTGGCCGCAGATCCGCAACGCCTTCACCGTCGATGCAGTGGTCACCGTGGTCGACGCGCCGGCGGCGGCCGCCGGCCGCTTTGCCGACGACCCGCAGGCGGTGGACGCGCAGCGCCGCGCCGACGACAACCTGGACCACGAATCGCCGCTGGCCGAGCTGTTCGAGGATCAGCTGGCCACCGCCGACCTGGTGGTGCTCAACAAGCTCGAAGGCATGGACGCGGCCGACGTCGCCCGCGTCGAGGCGCTGGTGCGCGCCGAGACGCCCGCCGGCGTGCAGCTGGTGCACGCCCACCACGGGCAGGTCGTGCCCGAGCTGGTGCTGGGCCTGGGCCGCGCGGTCGAGGACGTGATCGACGCGCGCAAGACCCACCACGACGCGGAGGAAGACCACGACCACGACGCCTTCGACTCGGTCGCCGTCACGCTGGCCGTCGCCGACCGCGACCGGCTGATCGCCGCGCTCGCCGCGCTGGTGCAGCGCCACGAGATTTACCGCGCCAAGGGCTTCGTCGCGCTGCCGGGCGCGGCCATGCGCCTGGTGGTGCAGGGCGTGGGCCAGCGCTTCGACAGCCAGTTCGACCGCCGCTGGCTGCCGGGCGAGGAGCGCGCCTCGCGCCTGGTGCTGATTGGCGACCACCTGGACGGCCCGGCGCTGCAGCAGGAGCTGCAGGCGGCGCTGGACGCCTGATATGCACCTGCTCTCGACGCGCCCCGGCGGCTATGTGGACGACGGCGGCCAGGGCGTGGTGCGCGTGGTGCAGACGCCGGGCGACATCGTCATCCTGAGCGCCGCCGACACGACGCTGTCGCTGCTCTCGGACGCCGCTCAGCAACTGCCCGCAGATTTTCCCAGCGTGCGCCTGGCCAACCTGATGTGGCTGCGCCAGCCGGCGTCGACCGACATGTACATCGACGACGTGCTGGTTCATGCGCGCGCCATCGTCATCGACCACCTGGGCGCGACCAGCGACTGGGCCTACGTCGTCGAGCAGGTGCAGGCGCTGGCGCGCAGGCAGGGCCAGTGGCTGGCGCTGTTCTCGGGCGACAACCAGCCCGACGGGCAGCTCCTGCTGCGCAGCACCGCCGCGCCGGCCGACTGCGACCAGCTGTGGCGCGCGCTGCGCGCCGGCGGGCGGGGCAACGCGCTGGGCTTTTACGCGCTGATCGCCCACGCCGCCTTCGGCCGTGGCCAGCGCCCGCCGCCGCCGCGGGCGCTGCCGGCGGTGCTGCCCTATGCGGGCCCGGCCTGCCCGCCGGTCGCGCCTGATGCGCCGCTGGCGCTGCTGTTGTTCTACCGGGCGCATGCGCAGTCGGGCAACACCGCGGTGTTCGACGCGCTGCTGGCCGCGCTGGCGGCGCAGGGCCTGCGCGCGCAGGCGCTGGCCATCGATTCGCTCAAGACTCCCTCGACGCTGGCCGCTGTGCAGGCGCTGGCGGCCGAGCAGGGCGTGGACCTGGTGCTCAACGCCACCAGCTTCGCCATCGTCTCGCTGGACGCCAGCGGCGACGCGCCGCCCGAGCCGGTGCTGCTGGCCGGCGACGCGCCGGTGCTGCAGCTCATCATGGCCGGTGGCACGCGCGAGCAGTGGCAGGACGACCCCCACGGATTGAGCCCGCGCGACCTGGCGATGCACGTCGTGCTGCCCGAGGTGGACGGGCGCATCACCACGCGCGCGGTCAGCTTCAAGGGCCTGGCGCACCGCTGCGAGCGCACCGAGGTGGACGTGGTGCGCTACCAGCCCGAGCCCGAGCGCATCGGCTTCGTCGCCCGGCTGGCGCGCAACTGGTGCGCGCTGCGCCGCCTGCCCGCGCCGAACAAGCGCATCGCGCTGATCCTGGCCAACTACCCGCACGACGACGCGCGCCTGGCCAACGGCGTGGGGCTGGACACGCCAGCCTCGACCATGGCCCTCCTGCACGCGCTGCAGGCCGAGGGCTACGACCTGGGCGCCGATCCGTTGCCCGAGGACGGCGACGCGCTGATGCGCCGCCTGGTGCAGGGCGTGACCAACGCGCTGGACGCCAATGCCCACCGCCCGGCCTTCCAGAGCCTGGCGCTGGCCGACTACCTGGCCGACTTCGAGTGGCTGGCGCCTGAGAGCCGCCAGGCGATCAACGAGCTGTGGGGCCGGCCCGAGCAGGACCCGATGCTGCGCGCCGGGCGCTTCATGGTCTCGGGCCTGCGGCTGGGCAAAGTGTTCATCGGCATCCAGCCCGCGCGCGGGCGCGACGCGGACCTCGCCACCCGCTACCACGACGCCGACCTGGTGCCGCCCCACGGCTACCTGGCGTTCTACTTCTGGCTGCGCCGCGCGTTCGCGGTCGATGCGGTGGTGCACGTGGGCAAGCACGGCAACCTGGAATGGCTGCCGGGCAAGAGCGTGGCGCTGGGCGCCGACTGCTGGCCCGACGCCATCCTCGGGCCGCTGCCCCACCTGTACCCCTTCATCGTCAACGACCCGGGCGAGGGCAGCCAGGCCAAGCGGCGCACGCAGGCGGTGATCATCGACCACCTGATGCCGGCGCTGACCCGCGCCGAGAGCTACGGCCCGCTGCAGGCGCTGGAGCGCAGCATGGACGAGTACTACGACGCGCTGCAGCTCGACCCGCGTCGCGCCCAGCGCCTGCGCGCCGTGATGCTCGAACAGGTGGTGGCCGCCGGCCTGCACCAGGAGCTGGGCTTTGACGCGCCCGCCACCGACGCCGCGCGCGAGGCGCTGCTGGCGCGGCTCGACGCCTATCTGTGCGAGATCAAGGAGTCGCAGATCCGCGACGGCTTGCACACGCTGGGCCAGAGCCCCGCCGGGCGGCTGCGCACCGACACGCTGGTGGCGCTGGCGCGCCACGCCAGCGGCCAGGGCGCGGGGCAGGGCGGGCTGCTGGCCGCGCTGGCCGCAGACCTGGGACTGTCCGGGTTTGACCCGCTCACCCCCGACTGGGCCGCGCCCTGGCAGGGGCCGCGTCCCGCGCTGTTGCAGGCGGTGAGTGATGCGCCCTGGCGCCACGCCGGCCACGCGCGCGAGCGCCTGGAGCAGCTGGCCGCGCGCCTGGTGGCAGAGCACGCCGCGCCCGACGCACCGGCGCCCCATGCCGCCGCCTGGCCGCAGGCCGCGCCCGTGCTGCAGCACCTGCGCGAGCGCATTGCCCCGCGGCTGGACGCCAGTGGCGCCAACGAAATGCGCCAGCTGCTGCGCGGCCTGCAGGGGCGCTTCGTGCCCGCCGGCCCCAGCGGCGCACCCTCGCGCGGGCGGCCCGACACGCTGCCCACCGGGCGCAACTTCTATTCGGTCGATACCCGTGCCGTGCCCACGCCCATGGCCTACGAGATGGGCCGGTTGGCCGCCGAGCGCGTGATCGAGCGCCACCTGCAGGACCACGGCAGCTACCCGGACAGCGTGGGCCTGACGGTGTGGGGCACCAGCACCATGCGCTCGGGCGGCGAGGACATCGCCCAGGCGCTGGCGCTGATCGGCGTGCGCCCCCGATGGGCGCCGGGCAGCAACCGCGTGGTCGACGTCGAGGTGCTGCCGATGGCCATCGCCGACCGCCCGCGTGTGGACGTGACGCTGCGCGTCTCGGGCTTTTTCCGCGACGCGTTTCCCAACGTCATCGCGCTGTTCGACACCGCGGTGCAGGCCGTCGCCGCCATCCCGGTGGAGGACGAGAGCGACGAGGTCAACCCCATCCGCGCCCGCGTGCAGCGCGACGCGGCCGCCGCCCAGGCCCAGGGCGCGACGCCCGCGCAGGCGCGGCGCCAGGCCAGCTGGCGCGTCTTCGGCCCACGCCCGGGCGGCTACGGCGCGGGGCTGCAGGAGCTGATCAACAGCGGCCGCTGGCAGGGCCGCGCCGACCTGGGCCAGGCCTATCTGCGCGCCGGCAGCTTTGCCTATGGCCAGGACTCGCCCGGATTGAGCGCGCCGGCCAGCTTTGCCCAGCGCCTGGCGGGCGTGCAGGCGGTGTTGCACAACCAGGACAACCGCGAGCACGACATCCTGGATTCGGACGACTACTACCAGTTCCACGGCGGCATGGCCGCGGCCGTCGAGCACCTGGCCGGCGCGCTGCCCGCGCTCTACCACGGCGACCTGAGCGTGCCCGGCGCGCCGCGCATCCGGCCACTGAGCGAAGAGGTCGCCCGCGTGGTGCGCTCGCGCGCGGTCAACCCCAAGTGGATAGACGGCGTCAAGCGCCATGGCTACAAGGGCGCGTTCGAGATCGCCGCCACGGTGGACTATCTGTTCGCCTTCGACGCCGCCGCCGATGTGGTGGCCGACCACCAGTACGCGCTGGTGGCCGACGCCTATCTGCACGACGACGACACGCGCGCCTTCTTGCGGCAGCACAACCCGCAGGCGCTGCGCAGCGTGGCCGAGCGCCTGCTCGAAGCCATGGCCCGCGGGCAGTGGGCCGAGCCTGGCGCGCACCGCGACCGCATCCGCCAGCACCTGCTGGCGCTGGAACAACACCTGGAAGACAGCGAGCCGAGCGCATGACCGCATCCACCGCCTCCTCTCTGGCAGATACCGCCGCCACCCAGCTGTACGCGCCGGCGCCAGCGTTTCCGTTCACCGCCCTCGTCGGCCACGACGCGCTGCAGCGTGCGCTGCTGCTCGCCGCCATCGACCCAGCCATCGGCGGCGTGCTGATCGCCGGCCCGCGCGGCACGGCCAAGTCCACCGCGGCGCGGGCGCTGGCGGCGCTGCTGCCGGGCGCGCCCTTCGTCACGCTGCCGCTGGCGGCCAGTCTGGAGCAGCTCGTCGGCACGCTCAGCGTGCAGGACGCGCTGCAAAGCGGGCGCGTCGTGCTCTCGCCCGGGCTGCTGGCGCGCGCCCACGGCGGCGTGCTCTATGTGGACGAGGTCAACCTGTTGCCCGACGCGTTGGTCGACGCGCTGCTGGACGCTGCCGCCAGCGGCGTGAACACCGTCGAGCGCGACGGCGTTTCGCGCCAGCACGCGGCGCGCTTCGTGCTGATCGGCACGATGAACCCCGAGGAGGGCGCGCTGCGCCCGCAACTGCTCGACCGCTTCGGCCTGTCGCTGCAGCTGGCCAACCCGCAGGACGCGCGCGAGCGCCAGGCCATCGTGCGCGCCCGCCTGAGCTTCGAGTCCGAGCCCGAGGCGCTGCACGCCGCGCACGCGCTGGCACTGGCGCAACTGGCGCAGCAGATTGCCGACGCCCGCGCCCGCCTGCCGCAGCTCGTCTGGAGCGACGCGGTGCTGGCGCGCGCGGCCGACCTGGCGCAGCAAGCCAGCGTCGACGGCGTGCGCGCCGACCTGGTGATGCTGCGCGCCGCGCGTGCGCTGGCGGCGCTGCAGGCGCGCGACCAAGTGCTGCCCGAGAGCGTGGACGCGGTGGCCGAGCTGGCGCTGGCGCACCGCCGCGGGCAGGCGCAGCCCCCGCAGCAAGCCCAGGCGCAGCCGCCCGCACCCGCCCGGCCGCCGCAGGCGCCGGCAGATGCACCCACCGCGCAGAACCTTCGCCCGCGCCCCGAGGGCGACTGGGGCGCGCTGGCGCCCGAGCCCGAGACGCAGGTGCGGCGGGTCAACACCGGGGCGCTCTCCGCAAAAAAAGCCTGAGCCACCGCAGCCCGGCCGCGCCGCGCGCGCAGGCCAGCTGGCGGTGGCGCAGCAGCGCGGCCAATGCGCCGCCACGCCCCGGCCTGGCGCTGGCGCACGACGGCGCCCAGACGGCAGGCGCGCAGATCGACTGGCCGCGCACGCTGACGGCCAAGGGGCCGCAGCCGCTGGCTGCGCCCCATCTGCGCTGGCGCCGAGTGCCCCAGCGCGTGCCGGCGCTGCACCTGCTGGTGCTCGACACCTCGGGCTCGATGCGCGGCGAGCGGCTGGCGCAGGCCAAGGGCTGGGCGGGCGCGCTGATCGCCCAGGCCGCCCGCGCCGGCGACCATGTGGCCCTGCTGTCGTTTGGTGGCCAGGGCGTGCAGCTGCTGCTGCCACCCGCGCCGGCACGCGCCAGCGCCGTGGTGCGGGTGCGCCCGTTGGGCGGGGGCGGCGGCACGCCGCTGGACAACGCGCTGGCGCAGGCCGACCAACTGCTGGCACAGGCCGCGCGCAGCGGCCGCACGGGGGGTGCGTGGCTGTGGCTGCTGACCGACGGGCGCACGTTGGCCGCGCCGCAGCGCCCGGCGCACGCGCAGCAACTGGTGCTGGTGGACTTCGACGACCCGCTGCGCCCGGCCGGCCAGTGTGCCGCCTGGGCCGCACGCTGGGGCGCGCGTTACCTGCACGCGGCGCAGGGCGTGTGACCGGGAAATGGGTGCGACCGCGGTGCAACTGGCGTATGCTGGTCTGGACGCGCTCGTAGTCAAGGGGCGCTATTGCATGGAGGTATTACCGATGAGTCTGTTGAGCTGCCATCTGCCCACGCCGCTGGGCGACATGCTGGCCATGGCGTCGGACACCGGGCTGTGCTTGCTGGAATTTGCCGGCCAGAAGGGCCTGGAGCGCGAGGTCGCCCAGGTGCAGGCCGCGCGCGGAGCGGCGCACGCGGGCATCAGCCCGACGCTTGCGCGCACGCGCGACCAGCTGGCGGCCTACTTTGCCGGCAAGCGCCGTGCGTTCGACCTGCCGCTGGACTTGGTGGGAACGCCGTTTCAGCTGCGCGTATGGCGCGCGCTGCTGGAGATTCCCTACGGCCAGACCTGGAGCTACGCCCAGGAGGCGGCCCACATCGGCCAGCCCACGGCCACGCGCGCCGTGGCGGCCGCCAACGGCATGAACAAGATCAGCATCGTCGTGCCCTGCCACCGCGTCATCGGCAGCAACGGGCGGCTGACCGGCTACGGCGGCGGCCTGCCGCGCAAAGAGGCGCTGCTGGCGCTCGAAGGCGGGCAGTCGCTGGAAGGGCTTTATGCCGGTTGACGCGGCGCGCCCTGCGGGCGCGCACGCCTACGGCCCGGCCGAGCGCGCGGCGCTGTACCGCGTGATCGGCGAGCGGCGCGACATGCGCCACTTTGCCGGCGGCGCGGTGCCCGACGAGCTGCTCACCCGGCTGCTCACCGCGGCCCACCTGGCGCCCAGCGTGGGCTTCATGCAGCCGTGGCGTTTCATCCGCGTGCGCAGCCGCGCGCTGCGCTGCGAGCTGCAGGCGCTGGTCGAGGCCGAACGCCTGCGCACGGCCGACGCGCTGGGTGCGCAGCGCAGCGGCTTTCTGCGCCTGAAGGTCGAGGGGCTGATGGACGCGGCCGAGGTGCTGGCCGTGGCGCTGATGGACGGGCGCGAGGCCCATGTGTTCGGCCGGCGCACGCTGCCCGAGATGGACTTGGCCTCGGTCGCCTGCGCGATCCAGAACCTGTGGCTGGCCGCGCGCGCCGAAGGCCTGGGCATGGGCTGGGTGTCGATCTTCGACCCCGAGGAAGTTGGGCGATTGCTGCAATTGCCCCATGGTGCGCGCTGCGTGGCCCTGCTGTGCCTGGGGCCGGTGCACGACTTCTACGAGGAGCCGATGCTGCAGCGCGAGCGTTGGGCGCGGCGCGCGCCGCTGGCGCAGGTGGTGTTCGACGACACCTGGGGCCGGGGCGCCGATTGGCTGGTGAGCGAGGCGTGAGGCGCGGTGCCGGATGGGCGCGCGCAGGATTCTTCGGGTCAGGCGCGCTGCAGCAGACGCACGTGCATGGGCCGCACAAAGTGCGCGCCGCTGGCCGTGCAGTGCGGCGCAAAGGCGGCGGCCACCTGGTCGCGCAGCGCGGGCGTGATCTGGTGGTTGGCAAAGCTCGGGTACATCATGCGCTGGGCGAAGTCGTCGAAATCGGCAAACTTCACCGGGGTTTCAAAGCGCTGCTGCGCCGCCTCGCGCCAGAGGCTGTTCGGTGCGGCAAGCGCGCGGTCGAGCGCCGCCTGCGCGGCAGCGCGAACCACGCCCTCGTCGTTGTACAGGCGCACGACCTCGTTGAGCGGGCCGGCGTAGACCGGCTCGGACACATACAGGTAGCCGCCGGGCGCGAGCACGCGGGCGACCTCGGCCAGCGCCTTGTCCATCAGGTCCACGGGCACGTGGTGCAGCGACTTGAGCATCAGCGCCAGGTCGAACCGCGCATCGGCACACGGAATGTCCTGCGCGCCAGCGGCCTCGAAGCGCATGCGCGGCGGCACGTCCTGCAGGTTGCGCGCGTGCTGCACCTGATCGACCTCCAGGCCCAGGTAGCTCATGTCCGGCCAGCGCTGCAGCATCTGGCGCGCCATGCGGGCGCTGCCGCAGCCCAGCTCGATCACGCGTGGGCCGGGGGCGGGCAGAAGCTGGGCAAGCAGGTCGATTTCGTCGGAGATCACGGTGGTCATGGCGTGTGGGCGGGGCGCCGTGGGGGGATGGGAAAAGCCATCATGCCATTGCCGGCGCGCGTCGCTGGGGCGCGCCGGTGACGCAGGCGTGGATCTGGGCGCATCTCGCGCCCTGGCATGCCGCCGCCACGCTGGGCGCGGCGCTGGTGCTGGCCATGGCGGTCGACCATCTTTGGGGCGAGCCGCCCGTGCGCCTGCACCCGGTGGTCTGGATGGGCCGGGCGCTGGGCGCATGCAGCGCCTGGGTGGCACCGGTTGCACCAGCGCCAGGGCGCGACCTGGGCGCCTGGGCCCGCGGCGCGCTGGCGTGGTGCGTGCTGGCCGCGCTGGCCATGCTGCTGGCCGCGGCGCTGCAAGCGGCGGCGCTGGCGCTGCTGCCCGCTTGGCTGGCCGCGGTGGTGCTGGCGCTGCTGCTCAAGCCGCTGCTGGCCTGGCGCATGCTGCGCAGCGAGGTGCTGGCCGTCGAGGCTGCACTGGCGCAATCGCTGCAGCAGGGGCGCGAGCGCCTGTCCTGGCTGGTCAGCCGCGACGTCGCGCAGCTGGACGCCACCGCGGTGCGCGAGAGCGCCATAGAGACCCTGGCCGAAAACCTGAGCGACTCGGTCGTCGCGCCGCTTCTGTGGTTTGCGCTGCTGGGCCTGCCCGGCGCTGCGCTGTACCGGCTGGCCAACACGGCCGATGCGATGTGGGGCTACCCCGGGCAGCGCGGCGGGCGCCACTGGCAATGGGCCGGCAAATGGGCGGCGCGCGCCGACGACGTGCTGTCCTGGCTGCCGGCGCGCATCACCGGCGCGCTGCTGTGGGCCGTGGCGCGCTTTGGCGGCGGCGCGGCCTTTGCGTGGCGCACGCTGGCCTGCCAGGCGCGGCTGACGCCGTCGCCCAACGGCGGTTGGCCGATGGCGGCGATGGCGCTGCTGCTCGACCGGCGCCTGGGCAAGCCCGGCGTGTATGTGCTGCATGACCAGGGCGCGCCGGCGCAGGCGGGCGACGTGGCGCGCGCGGTGCTGTGGGCGGGCCGGGCGCTGCGGGCGCTGTTGCCGCTGCTGGCGGTGGCCCTGGTGTTTGCGGTCTGGATGATGGGCAAGAGGTAGGACGGCATGGATGCCTGGCATGAAAACGCGACGGGCGAGGCGCCGCTGCACGGCGGCCCCGATGCACTGGGCGTGCCGCTGCACGACTTTTCGACCAACGCCAACGCCTGCGGCCCCTGCCCGCAGGTGCTGCAGCTGCTGCAGGCGGCCGACCCCCGCCATTACCCCGACCCGGCATACACGCAGCTACGCGCGCAGCTGGCGCGGTTCCATGGCGTGGATCCCAGGCGCATCGTGCTGGCGGCAAGCGCCAGTGAGTTCATTCACCGCATCAGCGCCCATGCGGCGCGCACTGGGCTGCGTCGCGCGGTGCTGCCGGCACATGCCTACGGCGACTATGCGCGCGCCGCGCGGCTGTGGGGGCTGGATGTCTGCACCGCTGCGGCGCAGCATGACGGAGTCCCCGCGCTGCATTGGGCCTGCCAGCCGTCCAGCCCGCTGGGCATGCCGGATGCGGTGCTGGCCCGCTGGACGCGGCAACCCACGGCGCAGGGCGCGCTGCGCGTGATTGACTGTGCCTATGCGCCGCTGGTGCTGGATGACGCAGCTGCACCAACGTTGGCGGGCGACGCCTGGCAGCTGTGGACGCCCAACAAGGCGCTGGGCCTGACCGGCGTGCGCGCCGCCTACGCGGTGGCGCCGGCGCAGGCCGTGGAGGTGGCGCTGGCGCTGCAGGCGCTGGCGCCGTCATGGCCGGTGGGCGCCGACGGCGTGGCGCTGCTGTCGGGCTGGGTGCTGGCGCAGACGCAGGACTGGCTGGCGCAGTCGCTGCAGCGGCTGCGGCGCTACAAGGCGCAGCAGCTGGCGCTGTGCGTCGGCCTGGGTTGGCAGGTGCAGGAGGGCAGTCTGGCCAATTTCTTCGTCGCGCGCCTGCCGGTGGCGGACATGGAGCAGGCGCTGCGCCGGTTGCGCGGGCAGGGCATCAAGCTGCGCGACTGCGCCTCGTTCGGCCTGCCCGGCTGCGTGCGCCTGGGGGTGTTGGCGCCGCCGGCGCAGCAGGCGCTGGCGCAGGCCTGGCGAGGGCGTTGACGGCGACGGTGCAGGCGCCCGAGGGGTGGTCAGGGCGCCGGGGCCGGCGCCGTGGTGGCCGGCGGCGCGTCCTGGTCGAAACCGGCAAAGCGCTGCGAGGCCTGCTCCAGCGCATCGACCTTGACCACGACGAGCGACAGGTTGTCGCCGGTGCCGCGCGCGCGTGCGCGGGCCTTGGCGATCAGGAATTCGGTGGCCTCGCGCGGCGTCAGCGCGTGCAGCACCGACGCGAGCTCGGCCGGCGAGAAGTAGTGCCACAGGCCGTCGCTGCAGGCCATCAGCACGTCGCCCGGGCGCAGCTGGCTGATCAGGTGGGGCGTGATCGGCGGGTCGTTCTCGGCGCCCAGGCAGCCGACCAGGATGTTGGCGTGCGGGTGGGTGTTGGCCTGCGCCTCGGTGATCTCGCCGCGGTCGACCAGCGACTGCACGTAGGAGTGGTCGGTCGTGCGGTACACCAGCTTGCCGTTGTGGAAGTGGTAGATGCGCGAGTCGCCCGCGTGCAGCCAGTGGCAGTCGCCCTGGGGGTTGATCAGAAAGGCGGCAATCGTGCTGTGCGGCTCCTGCTCGGACGACAGCGCGGTGAGCCGGATGACGATGTGCGACTCCTGCACGATGAGCTTGAGCAGCGCGGCCGCGTCGTCGCTGTCGGGGCTGTAGCGCTCGAACAGCTGGCGCGCGGTCATCAGAACCTGGTCGGAGGCCTTGCGCCCGCCGCTCCTGCCACCCATGCCGTCGGCCACGATGCACAGCAGGCAGCCGTTGTGGCGCGGGTGCGGGAGCACCAGCACCTGATCCTGCTGGTAGCTGCGGTCACCCTTGTGGATGCCGGTGGAGGCGGTGAGCCTGAAGGCTTTGCTCATGGCGGGCGGGGGTGTTTACCAGAATTTCCACCAGGGATTGTCCTTGTCCTTGAGCCCGCCTTGCAGCATACGGCTGTCGGGATAGGAGACCTGCAGCACGCGCTGGGCGTCGTCGCGCAGCTGCGTCATGCCCAGCGCGTCGTAGGAGCGCACCAGGATGACCAGCGCCTCTTCGGTCGCTGGCACCTGCTGGTAGTCGGCAATGGCGCTTTGCGCGCGGCTGATCGCGGCCACGTAGGCGCCGCGCTCATAGTAGTAGCGCGCCACGTGCACCTCGTACTGCGCCAGTGCGTTGACGATGTAGGTCATGCGCTGGCGCGCGTCGGGCGTGTAGCGCGACTCGGGAAAGCGCGTGACCAGCTCGCGAAACGCCTCGAACGACTCCTTGGCCGCCTTCTGGTCGCGCTCGGACAGGTCCTGGCGCGAGATCCAGGCGAACAGCCCCAGGTCGTCGTTGAAGTTGACCAGGCCCTTGAGGTAGAGCGCGTAGTCGTAGGCCGGGCTGGCCGGGTGCAGCTTCATGAAGCGATCCAGCGTCGCCACCGCCTGGATGCGGTCGCCGTCCTTGTACTGCGCGTAGGCCTTCTCCAGTTGCGCCTGTTGGGCCAGCGGCGTGCCGGCGGCGCGGCCTTCGAGTTTCTCGAACAGCGGAACGGCTTTTTCATAGGCGCCGCTGTTGAGCTCGTCGCGCGCCTCTGAATAGATTTTGTCGGGACTCCAGCCGGCCGTTGGGTCTTTGGGCGTGCTGGAGCAGGCGGCCAGCAGGCTGGCGGCGAGGAGGGCAGGGATCAGAGACGGTGAAAAACGCGGCATGTCGGCGGGCGCGGGCAGTAAAAGAGATGTGGGGCTCAGGGCGCAAAACCTGGGCGTAACGGCGCATTGTAAGGAAGCGCCCAGGCACTCGGACGGTTTTGTCGCGCCGCGGGCATGGCGGGCTTTCTACAATCGCTTCCCATGTTTGTCCATTTGCGCCTGCACTCCGAGTTTTCCGTCGTCGACGGAATCGTCCGTATCGACCAGGCCATCAAGGCGGCCGCCGCAGACGGCCAGCCGGCGATGGCCATCACCGACCTGAACAACCTGTTTGGCGCGATCAAGTTCTACCGCCAGGGACGGGGCAAGGGGGTCAAGCCGGTCATCGGCGCCGAGATCAACCTGCAGGTGCAACCCGACCAGGCGCCGGCGCGCATGCTGCTGCTGGTGCAAAACCGCCAGGGCTACCTGAATCTGTGCGAGCTGTTGGCGCGCGCGTGGACCCAGGGCGTCGCCCGGAGCCAGCCGCTGTGCACCTGGCAGGGGCTGCAGGAGCTGGGCGAGGGGCTGATCGCGCTGTCGGGCGCGCAGGCAGGCCCGGTGGGGCAGGCGCTGGCGCGCGGCAATGACGAGGAGGCGGCGGCGCTGGCGCTGCGCCTGGCGCAGTTGTTCCCGCACCGCTTCTACCTGGAGCTGCAGCGCGCGGGCCGCGCCGACGACGAGGCCCACGTGAGCGCGGTGGTGCAACTGGCCGCGCGGCTGCAGTTGCCGGTGGTGGCAACCCACCCGATCCAGTTCCTGGCGCCCGAGGACTACGAGGCGCACGAGGCGCGGGTATGCATTGCCGAGGGCGAGATCCTGGCCAATCCGCGGCGCGTGCGCCGCTTCACGCGCGAGCAGCACTTCAAGAGCAGTGCGCAGATGCAGGCGCTGTTCGCCGACATTCCGTCGGCACTGGCCAACACGGTGGAGATCGCGCGCCGCTGCAACCTCACGCTGGTGCTGGGCAAGCCGCGCCTGCCGGACTTTCCGACGCCCGGCGGCATGCCGATCGACGAGTATTTCCGCGTTGCCTCCTATGAAGGCCTGGAGCAGCGCCTGCAGCATCTGTACCCGAACGAGGCCGAGCGCGAGAAGCAGCGCCCGCGCTACGTAGAGCGCCTGGAGTTCGAGCTGGGCACCATTCTCAAGATGGGTTTCCCGGGCTATTTCCTGATCGTGGGCGACTTCATCCAGTGGGCCAAGAACAACGCCTGCCCGGTGGGGCCGGGGCGAGGCTCGGGCGCCGGGTCGCTGGTGGCGTATGCGCTCAAGATCACCGACCTGGATCCGCTGCAATACAACCTGCTGTTCGAGCGTTTCCTCAATCCCGAGCGGGTGTCGATGCCCGACTTCGACATCGACTTCTGCCAGGCCAACCGCGACCGGGTGATCGACTACGTCAAGGACAAGTACGGCAAGGACGCGGTCAGCCAGATCGCCACCTTCGGCACCATGGCCGCCAAGGCGGCGATCCGCGACGTCGGGCGGGTGATGGACATGAGCTACACCTTTTGCGACGGCATCTCCAAGCTGGTGCCGGGCAAGCCTGGGCAGACCTATACGCTGGCCTATCCGCCCGAGGTCAAGAAGGAAGGCGACAAGAACAACTACGCGCTCGAGCTGGAACCCCAGCTGTACGAGCGGGTGCGCAACGAGGAAGACGTGCGCACCGTCATTGAGATGGCGCAGCAGCTCGAAGGCATGACGCGCAACATCGGCATGCACGCCGGCGGAGTGCTGATCGCGCCGGGCAAGCTGACCGATTTTTGCCCGCTGTACCAGCAGCCGGGCAGCGAGTCGGCGGTGAGCCAGTACGACAAGGACGACGTCGAGGCCATCGGCCTGGTGAAGTTCGACTTTCTGGGGCTGGCGACGCTGACCATCCTGGAGATCGCCAAAGAGTTGATCGTGCGCCGCCACAAGGGACAGGCGCACTTCGCCTTCGAGAACATCCCGCTCGATGACGCGCCCACCTATCGCCTGTTCTCCGAGGGGCGCACCGAGGCGGTGTTCCAGTTTGAAAGCCGCGGCATGCAGGGCATGCTGAAAGAGGCGCGTCCCAGCCGGCTGGAAGACCTGATCGCGCTCAACGCGCTGTACCGCCCCGGGCCGATGGATCTGATTCCCAGCTTCATCAACCGCAAGCACGGCAAGGAGGTGGTGGAGTACCCGCACCCGCTGGTCGAGCCGGTGCTGGCCGAGACCTACGGCATCATGGTCTACCAGGAGCAGGTGATGCAGACCGCCCAGGTGCTGGGCGGCTACAGCCTGGGCGGCGCCGACATGCTGCGCCGCGCCATGGGCAAGAAGAAGGCCGAGGAGATGGCCGAGCACCGCGAGATCTTCCGCAAGGGCGCGGCCGGGAAGGGCATTGGGCAGGATCAGGCCGACGAGGTGTTCGACCTGATGGAGAAGTTCGCCGGCTACGGCTTCAACAAGTCGCATGCCGCCGCCTATTCGCTGCTGGCCTACCACACCGGCTGGCTCAAGGTGCACTACACGGCCGAGTTCTTCTGCGCCAACATGACCGTGGAGATGGACGACACCGACAAGCTCAAGGTGTTGTACGAGGACGCGCTCAAGGAGGGGCTGACGTTCGAGCCGCCGGACATCAACCGCGGCATGTACCGCTTCGAGCCGGTCACCGACAAGGTCATCCGCTATGGCCTGGGCGCGGTCAAGGGCACGGGCCAGCAGGCCATCGAGGCCATCATCGCTGCGCGCGAGGGCCGCGGCGAAGGCCCGCGCGGCCACGAGACGGGGCCGTTTGCCAATCTGTTCGACTTCTGCGTGCGCGTCGACCGCACGCGCATCAACAAGCGCACCGTCGAGGCGTTGATCAAGGCCGGCGCCTTTGACGGCCTGCAGCGCGACCGCGCGGCGCTGGCTGCGTCGCTGGACATGGCCTTCGACTGGGCCGCGGCACAGCTGGCCAACGCCAACCAGGGCGGGCTGTTCGACATGATGGGCGACGACGCCCAGGGGTCGAGCACGCAGGAGCCGCCGCTGGCGCAGGTGGCGCCCTGGGGCGTGCGCGAGCGCCTGGTGCAGGAGAAGACCGCGATTGGCTTCTACCTGTCGGGCCATCTGTTCGACGAGGTGCGCGACGAGGTGCGCCGCATCGTGCGCACGCCGCTGGCCGAGCTCAAGGACAGCCGCGAACCGCAGTTGCTGGCCGGCATCGTCAGCGAAAGCCGCAGCATCAATGGCCAGCGCGGGCGGCTGCTGCTGTTCAAGATCGACGACGGCACGCAGGCCATCGAGGCCTCGGCCGACGAGGCCGTCGCCCAGGCCTGCGCCGGCGCGCTGAAAGACGACCAGCCGGTGGTGGTCAGCGGACGGCTGCAGCTGGATCACTTCAGCGGCGGGCTGCGCGTCAAGGTGCAGCAGGCCTGGAGCCTGGCCGACGCGCGTGCGCGCTTTGGCCGCTACCTGCAGGTGCAGGTGGGCGCTGCGGCGCCGGACGTGGCGGCCATCGTGCGGGAGTTTCCGCCCCGGCGCGAGGACACCGAGCACGGCGAGACGCTCAGCCACGGCCTGCGCGTGCGCCTGCAACTGCTGTGCGGCCAGGACGGCCAGAACCAGGCCCGCGCCGAGCTGCAGCTGGGCGAGGCCAGCCGCTTCTTTCCCAGCGACGCGGCGCTGGCCGCATGGCTGACCCAGGCCGGCAACGGCCAGGTGCGCGTGGTCTATGAGGCGGCGCAGGTATAGGCGCCGATTCACTGGCTCCGGCGCGCTCGCAGACTTGAAAAAAGCGGCACAAACACCATGTCCTTGAGGCAGCGCGCGCCAAGGCCGCTGACTAGAATGACCTGCATGGCAACCCAAGCACCTGTGCCGCCCCAGCTTCCCCGACAAACGCCGTCGCACGACGACGGTGGCTCGGTCGTGCTCGAGCGGCGCACCCAGAAACTGCAACCCCCGGCCATGCATCAGGTCGTCATGCTCAACGACGACTTCACGCCCATGGAGTTCGTCGTCGTCGTTTTGCAGGAATATTTTCACAAGAACCGCGAGGCGGCCACGCAGATCATGCTCAAGATCCACCTCGATGGTCGGGGCGTGTGCGGCGTCTACACGCCCGACGTGGCCGCCACCAAGGTCGACCAGGTCATGCAGGCGGCCCACCACGCGGGCCACCCGCTGCAATGCGTGAGCGAGCCGGTTGAATAAGCAGCGCGCCACCCCGATTTGATGTAACGTCCCATCCAGAGCAAGCGAAAGGAGTTCTCACATGATTGCCCAGGAACTGGAAGTCAGCTTGCACATGGCTTTTGTCGAGGCACGCAAGCAACGCCACGAATTCATCACCGTCGAGCACCTGTTGCTCGCCCTGCTGGACAACCCCAGCGCGTCGGAGGTGCTGCGCGCCTGCGCGGCCAACATCGACGACCTGCGCTCGGCGCTGGCCCACTTCATTCAGGACAACACGCCCCAGGTGGCCGGCGAGGGCGAGGTCGACACCCAGCCCACGCTGGGTTTCCAGCGCGTGATCCAGCGCGCCATCATGCACGTGCAGTCCACCGGTAACGGCAAGAAGGAGGTCACCGGCGCCAACGTGCTGGTCGCCATCTACGGCGAGAAGGACTCGCACGCCGTCTACTACCTGCACCAGCAGGGCGTGACGCGCCTGGACGTGGTCAACTTCATTGCCCACGGCATCAAGAAGGGCGACAGCGCCGAGGCGCCCAAGCCCGAGGCCCAGGCAGAGAACGAGGAGGCCGTCCAGGGCGGCGAACGCAGCGAGAAGGCCTCGGCGCTGGAGCAGTACACGCAAAACCTCAACCAGGCGGCCAAGGACGGCAAGATCGATCCGCTGATCGGGCGCGACTACGAGGTCGAGCGCACCATCCAGATCCTGTGCCGCCGGCGCAAGAACAACCCGCTGCTGGTGGGTGAGGCGGGCGTGGGCAAGACCGCGATCGCCGAGGGCCTGGCCTGGCGCATTACCGAGGGCACGGTGCCCGAGGTGCTGCAAGAAGCCACGGTCTACGCGCTCGACATGGGCGCGCTGCTGGCCGGCACCAAGTATCGCGGCGACTTCGAGCAGCGCCTGAAGGGCGTCCTGAAGAACCTCAAGGACAAGCCCGGCGCGATTCTGTTCATCGACGAGATCCACACGCTGATCGGCGCGGGCGCTGCCTCGGGCGGTACGCTGGATGCGAGCAACCTGCTCAAGCCCGCGCTGTCGTCGGGCCACCTCAAGTGCATCGGCGCGACCACCTTCACCGAGTACCGCGGCATCTTCGAGAAGGACGCGGCGCTCTCAAGACGCTTTCAGAAGATCGACGTGGTCGAGCCGACGGTGGCCGAGACGGTGGACATCCTGAAGGGTCTCAAGAGTCGCTTCGAGGAGCACCACAGCGTCAAGTACGCCGCGGCTGCACTGCAGGCGGCGGCCGAGCTGTCGGCCAAGTACATCAACGACCGCCACCTGCCCGACAAGGCCATCGACGTGATCGACGAGGCCGGCGCGGCCCAGCGCATCCTGGCGCCGTCCAAGCGCAAGAAGACCATCGGCAAGACCGAGATCGAGGAAATCATCGCCAAGATTGCCCGCATTCCGCCGGCCAACGTCAGCAACGACGACCGCGGCAAGCTGCAGACACTCGAGCGTGACCTCAAAAGCGTGGTGTTCGGCCAGGACAAGGCGCTTGAGGTGCTGGCATCAAGCGTCAAGATGGCGCGCTCGGGTCTGGGCAAGGGCGACAAGCCGATCGGCTCCTTCCTGTTCAGCGGCCCCACGGGCGTGGGCAAGACCGAGGCTGCGCGCCAGCTGGCCTTCATCATGGGTGTCGACCTGATCCGCTTCGACATGTCCGAGTACATGGAGCGCCATGCGGTCAGCCGCCTGATCGGTGCGCCCCCGGGCTACGTCGGCTTCGACCAGGGTGGACTCTTGACCGAGGCGGTCACGAAGAAGCCGCACGCGGTGCTGCTGCTCGACGAGATCGAGAAGGCGCACCCGGACATCTTCAACGTGCTGCTGCAGGTCATGGATCACGGCACGCTGACCGACAACAACGGCCGCAAGGCGGATTTCCGCAACGTCATCATCATCATGACGACGAACGCGGGCGCCGAGACCATGAACAAGGCGACCATGGGCTTCACCACCCAGCGCCAGGCGGGCGACGAGATGGCCGACATCAAGCGTTTGTTCACGCCCGAGTTCCGCAATCGCCTGGATGCGGTGGTCAGCTTCAAGGCGCTGGACGAGCAGGTCATCCTGCGCGTGGTCGACAAGTTCCTGCTGCAGTTGGAGCAGCAGCTGGCCGAGAAGAAGGTGGAGGTCACCTTCACCGACGCGGTGCGCAAGCACCTGGCCAAGAAGGGGTTCGACCCACTGATGGGCGCGCGTCCGATGCAGCGCCTGATTCAGGACACCATCCGCAAGGCGCTGGCCGACGAACTGCTCTTTGGCCGCCTGACCGAGGGCGGGCGCCTGACGGTGGACATCACCCACCACCAGGACGACAAGGGGGACGACGTGGCCGAGGTGATGCTCGACATCCAGCCGACGGCCAAGAAGGAGCGCGGCACGAAGTCCGAGCCCGCCGAGCCCGAGGCCGCGACCAGCTGAGCGCACTTGGCTCCTCCACGGCAAACGCCGCCTGCATTGCAGGCGGCGTTTTTACTGGACCGCTCGGCGCGCCTGATCGCCAGAGAGACAGGACGACCGCTGCAAAAGCGTTGCAGCGCTGGCGTCGGCCGCTATGATTTGTGCAATCTATGCCTGCGGTGACAACGATGAGCGATACGTCTTCCTGGATTGCACGCCATGTGGAGCGCCTGCGCCCGGCCGCCGCGCAGCCTGCCGACGGCCAGGCCGCGCCGCGCAGCACGCACGAACGCCTGGCGGCGACGCTGCGCCGCAAGGATGAGGCGCTGGCGCCGCGCGCGCTGCGTCAGCTGCACGAGCAGTTGCAGCAGGTGGTGGCGCCGCGCATCAGCGAGGTGGAGGCTGGGCGGCGCGCGCAGGCCGTGATCGACTGGTACGCCCAGGCACCAGCAGCGCAGCGCAGCGATCTGTGGGCGCTGCTCACCGAACAGTACGCGCCCGACACCGAGCGCCTGAAGGCCGCGCACCAGCGCTACGAGGCCGTCGCCGGCACGCCCCAGGCCGCCCGGGCCGAGGCGGCGCTGCGCCAGGCGCTGGTGTCGCCGCGCACCCGGCTGCTGCAGCGCTTTGCGGTGCCGCCAGGGGGCATGCGCTTTCTGGTCGACCTGCGTGCCGAGCTGCTGGCGCTGGTGCGCGAAAACCCGCAGCTGCAGGCGCTGGACGGCGAGCTGGAGCATCTGTTCTCCACCTGGTTCGACGTGGCCTTCCTGGAGCTGCGCCGCCTGTCCTGGGACTCGCCGGCGTCGCTGCTGGAAAAACTGATCCAGTACGAGGCGGTGCACGACATCCGCAGCTGGGACGACCTGAAGAACCGCCTGGACAGCGACCGGCGCTGCTATGGCTTCTTCCATCCCAGCCTGCCCGGCGAGCCGCTGATCTTCGTCGAGGTCGCGCTGCTCGATGCGCTGGCCGGCAGCATCACGCCGCTGCTCGACGAGGCGGCCGCGCCAGTGGATCTGAGCCGTGCGACGACCGCCATCTTCTATTCGATCAGCAGCACCCAGGAGGGGCTGCGCGGCGTGAGTTTTGGCGACTCGCTGATCAAGCATGTGGTCGACCAGCTGCAGGCAGAGTTCGCGCGGCTGCGCCACTTCGCCACGCTGTCGCCCATTCCGGGTTTTCGTGCCTGGCTGGCGCGCGAGAGCGACGCGCAGCTGGCGCTGCTGGCTCCCCGCCAGTACGGCGCGCTGGCGCGTGCGATGGGCGTGGATGCTGGCCAGTCGGCCACGGCGGCCCAGTTGCTGGCCGCGGCCGACCAGGCCGCGCAGCTGACGTCCAAGTCGCCGCTGCGCGCCTTTCTGCTCGGCTGCGCTGCGCGTTATCTGTCGGGCATGCGCGATGGCCGTGCGCTGGATGCGGTGGCGCGTTTTCATCTGGGCAACGGCGCGCGCGTCGAGCAGATCAACTGGATGGGCGACCCCTCGGCCAAGGGCCTGAAGCAGTCGTTCGGGCTGATGGTCAACTATCTGTACGACTTGAAGCGCCTGGATCGCCACCGCGCCCAGCTGGCGCAGGGGAAGGCGGCCGTCTCCAGCCAGGTGCAGGCGCTGGCGCGCGAAGGTCTATGAAGCTTTTTGACCGGAGGTGGCGCGATGGGCGCTGAAGTGCGTTGCGCGCCTGCACCGGGCGCGCCGGGGCGGGCGGGCGTGCTGCAGGTCGTGCTGTGCAACGACGGGCGGCTGAACGCGATGAACCGCGCGATGTGGCGCCAGCTGCGCACGGTGTTCGAGGACATCCAGCGCGCCGGCACGGCGGTGCGCTGCGTGCTGGTGGCGGGCGAGGGCGCGGCGTTCTGCGCCGGCGGCGACATCTCCGAATACCCCGGCTTCCGCTTCGACGCGGCCGCGCTGCGCAGCTTTCACGAGGACGAGGTCTGGGGCGCGCTATCGGCCATGCTGGCCTGCGACGCGCCCGTCGTCGCCGCGATTGCCGGCGCCTGCATGGGAGCGGGCGTGGAGATCGCCAGCTGTTGCGACTTGCGCATTGCCGCGCACGACGCGCGCTTTGGCGCGCCGATCGCCAGGCTGGGCTTTCCGATGGCGCCGCGCGAGGCGCAGCTGGTGATGGGCGCGGTCGGCCAGACGCTGGCGCGGCGCATGTTGCTGGAGGCGGCCACGCTGGATGCGCAGACGCTGCTTGCCCAGGGTTTTCTGGGCCAGGTGGTCGAAGCAGACCAGCTGCATGCCCAGGCGCAGGTGCTGGCGCAGCGCGTGGCCGCACTTGCGCCGCAGGCTGCGCGCATGAACAAGCAGACGCTGCGCGCGCTGCAGGCCGGCGTGCCGGTCGATGCGCTGCCCGACCCCTATGCCTATGCCGACAGCGCCGAGCACCGCGAGGGCATTGGCGCATTCCTGGCCAAGCGATCCCCCTGTTTTTGATCGATACGGAACATGGCAATGCAAGACTTCAACCTGTATGGCGCGCTGCGCGCCGCGTTTCCTGCGAACCTGGATCAGATTGCAGTCGAGGCCACCAGCCCGATGGGCGAGGCACTGAACTATTCGTGGCGCGACCTGGATCATGCCAGCGGCCGGCTGGCCAATCTGCTGGCGTCGCTGCAACTGCCGGCGGGCAGCCGCATCGCTGTGCAGGTGGACAAGTCGGTCGAGGCCATGCTGCTGTACCTGGCCGTGCTGCGCACCGGCCATGTGTTTCTGCCGCTGAACACCGCCTACCGCAAGGCCGAGATCGAGTACTTCATCGGCAACGCCGAGCCCGCCGTCGTCGTCTGCACGCCGGGCAGCTTCGGCTGGGTGTCGCAGCTGGCCTTCAGCGCCGGCGTGGGCCATGTGTTCACGCTGGGCGACGATCGCAATGGCTCGCTGCTGGAGCGCGCGGCGGTGCAGCCCGATGCGTTTGCCACCGCCCCGCGCGCCGAGGACGACCTGGCCGCCATCGTCTACACCAGCGGCACCACGGGGCGCAGCAAGGGCGCGATGCTGACGCACGGCAACCTGCTGTCCAACGCGCGCGTGCTCAAGGACTACTGGGGCTGGACGGCCACCGGCGGGCCCGAGGGCCGGGGCGACGTGCTGATCCACGCGCTGCCCATCTTTCACGTGCACGGGCTGTTCGTCGCCATCCATGGCGCGCTGATCAACGGCAGCAAGATGATATGGATGGCGAAGTTCGACCCGGCCGCGGTGATTGCGGCGCTGCCGCGCGCCACCGTCTTCATGGGTGTGCCCACGCTGTACGTGCGCATGCTGGCCGACCCGGCGCTCACGCGCGAGGCGGCGCGCCACATGCGGCTGTTCATCTCGGGCTCGGCGCCGCTGCTGATCGAGACCTTCAACGCCTGGCAGGAGCGCACCGGCCACACCATCCTGGAGCGCTACGGCATGAGCGAGACCATCATGCTGACCTCCAACCCCTACGCGGCGGACGCGCGTCACCAGGGCCAGAGCGAGCGCATCGGCGCCACCGTCGGCTTCCCGCTGCCGGGCGTCGATCTGCGCGTGGTCGACGAGCAGGACGGGCCGCTGGCGGCGGGCGAGATCGGCGCCATCCAGGTGCGCGGACCCAATGTGTTCAAGGGCTACTGGCGCATGCCCGAGAAGACCGCCGAGGAGTTTGCCGCGGGCGGCTGGTTTCGCACCGGCGACGTTGGCAGCCAGGACGCGCGCGGCTATGTGACCATCGTTGGGCGCAGCAAGGACTTGATCATCAGCGGCGGCTACAACGTCTACCCGGCCGAGATCGAGTCGGTCATCAACGAGTTGTCCGGCGTCGACGAGAGCGCGGTCGTCGGTGTGCCGCACCCGGACTTCGGCGAGGTGGGCGTTGCCGTCGTCGTGCCCCGGCCCGGCGCCTCGCCCGACCCCGAGGCCATTCTGCAAGCGCTGCGGCAAAGCATGGCCAACTACAAGATTCCGAAGCGCTGCGTCGTCGCCGCCGAGCTGCCGCGCAACACCATGGGCAAGGTGCAGAAGAATTTGCTGCGCGCGCAGTACCAGGACGTGTTTGCATGAGGGGCCGGCCCATGGCCCCTGATCGTGCGCCGCGCATTCGGGTCAAACCCGAAAAATACGGCCCGCCAAGTCGGTGACAATCGCTGCCATGTTTGACACCCCCCCCAGCGATGGACAGACGCCGCCGCGCCTGCGGCTGCGCGGCATCACCAAGCGCTACCCGGCCGTGCTGGCCAACGACGGCGTAGCGCTGGACGTGGCGCCGGGCGAAATCCATGCGGTGCTGGGCGAGAACGGCGCGGGCAAGTCCACGCTGATGAAGATCATCTACGGCGCGGTCCAGCCCGACGCCGGCACCGTCGAATTTGACGGCCGGCCGCTCAAGGGCCACGACCCGCAGGATGCGCGCCGCCTGGGTATTGCAATGGTGTTCCAGCACTTCAGCCTGTTCGACACGCTGAGCGTGGCCGAGAACGTCTGGCTGGGCCTGGAGCGCGGCATGACGCTGGCGCAGGTGCGCGAGTGCATCACCGCGGTGGCCGCGCAATACGGGCTTGAGGTCGACCCCGAGCGGCCGGTGCATTCGCTGAGCGTGGGCGAGATGCAGCGCGTGGAGATCATCCGTGCGCTGCTGACCAACCCGCGCCTGCTGATCCTGGATGAGCCCACCTCGGTGCTGACGCCGCAGGCGGTCGAGAAACTCTTCGTCGTGCTGCGCCAGCTCGCAAGCGAGGGCTGCTCCATCCTCTACATCAGCCACAAGCTGCACGAGATCCGCGCGCTGTGCACCCGGTGCACCGTGATGCGCGCCGGCCGTGTGACCGGCGTGTGCGACCCGCGCCAGGAGAGCAATGCCTCGCTGTCGCGGCTGATGATTGGCGCCGAGCCCGCAGAGCTGGCGCCGCACAGCACACCGCCGGGCGCCGAGGTGTTGCGCACCCAGGCGCTGGCGCTGGCGCGAGCCGATGCCTTCGGCGTCGACCTGATCGACGTCGACCTGCGCGTGTGCGCCGGCGAGGTGGTCGGCATTGCCGGCATCTCGGGCAACGGCCAGAAGGAGCTGCTGGCCGCGCTGTCGGGCGAAGACTGCCGCGCCGCGGCGCACATGGTGCAGCTGGGCGGGCGGCCCGCCGCGCGCCTGGGCCCGCGCCAGCGCCGTGCGCTGGGCCTGCATTTCGTTCCCGAGGAGCGCCTGGGACGCGGCGCGGTACCAGGCATGGCGCTGGCGCACAACCTGCTGCTCACGCGCGAGGAGGCGCTGGGTCCGGGCGGCTGGATTCGCATGGGGCAACTGCGCGCGCAGGCGCAGGCCATCATCGAGCGCTTCCAGGTCAAGGCGGCCGGGCCGCAGGCGCCGGCGCAGTCGCTGTCGGGCGGCAACCTGCAGAAATTCATCGTCGGACGCGCCATAGACGCGCGCCCGCGCCTGCTCATCGTCTCGCAGCCCACCTGGGGCGTGGACGTGGGCGCGGCGGCGCAGATCCGTAGCGCCATTCTGGCGCTGCGCGACCAGGGTTGCGCGGTGCTGGTGCTCAGCGAGGAGCTGGACGAATTGTTCGAGATCAGCGACCGCCTGTACGTGCTTGCCAAGGGGCGGCTGTCGCCGTCGGTGGCGCGCGCCGACGCAACGGTGCAGCGCATTGGCGAGTGGATGAGCGGGCTGTGGCACGCCGAGGTGCAGGCACACCTGGGTGCTGTGGCACGGCAGGAGGAGGTCGCCCATGCCGCGTCTTGAGCTGCGGGCGCAGCCCTCGCGCGCCTGGTCCGTCGGTTCGCCGCTGCTGGCGCTGGCCATCACCATGCTGCTGGGCAGCGTGCTGTTCGTGGCGCTGGGCAAGGATCCGCTGCAGGGGCTGCGCGTGTTCTTCTGGGAGCCGATCAACTCGGCCGAGGCCTGGGGCGAGCTGAGCATGAAGGCCACGCCGCTGCTGCTCATCGGCCTGGGGCTGGCGATGGGCTTTCGCTCCAACGTCTGGAACATCGGCGCCGAGGGGTAGTACGTGATCGGCGCCGTGGCCGCCACCTGGGTGGCGCTGCAGGCCGATGAAGATACCGGGCGCTGGATCATGGGCGCGGTGCTGCTGGCGGGCATGGCCGGCGGCATGGCGTGGGCGGCCATCGTCGCCTTTTTGCGCGACCGCTTCAACGCCAACGAGATCCTGGTCAGCCTGATGCTGGTCTACGTGGCCATCCAGGTGCTGTATTACTTCGTCTTCGGGCCGTGGAAGGATCCGATGGGCTACAACTTTCCGCAGACCAAGAATTTCGAGCCAGGCGTGCTGGTGCCGCGCCTGATCGAGGGCGCGCGCATGAATTTGGGCGTGGTGCTGGCGCTGGTTGGCGCATTCGTGATGTGGCTGTACATGTACCGCACGCGCAGCGGCTTTGCGCTGCAAGTGGGGGGGCTGGCGCCGGCGGCGGCGCGCTACGCGGGGTTTTCGTCGCGCCGTGCGCTGTGGACGGTGCTGCTGGTCTCGGGTGGCGCGGCCGGGCTGGCCGGCGCACTGGAGGTGGCCGGGCCGATCGAGCAGCTCACGCCCCACATTCCGGCCGGCTACGGCTTTGCCGCCATCATCGTCGCCTTCGTCGGGCGGCTGCACCCGCTGGGCATCGTGCTGGCGTCCATCCTGATGAGCATGTTCTACATCGGCGGGGAGCTGGCGCAGTCGCGCCTGGGCCTGCCCAAGTCGCTTACCGACGTGTTCCAGGGCCTGCTGCTGTTCGCGCTGCTGGCCTGCGACATCCTGATCCACCACCGACTGCGCAAGAGCTGAATGGACGTCTACGCACTGCTGTTTGCATCCACCCTGAACGCCGGCACCGTGCTGGCGCTGGCGGCGCTGGGTGAACTGGTTGCCGAGAAGGCCGGCGTGCTCAACCTGGGCGTCGAGGGCATGATGCTGTGCGCGGCGATCGCCGCGTTCGCCGTCGGCGTGCACAGCGGCAGCGACCTGCTGGGCTTTGTGGGCGGCGCCGTCGCGGGTGCGGCGCTGGCGGCGGTGTTCGGCTGGCTGGTGATCTGGCTGGGCACCAACCAGTACGCCACCGGCCTGGCGCTGATGCTGTTCGGCAGCGGGCTGTCGGCCTTTGTCGGCATCGATTACGTGCAGGCCACGCTGAGCGCGCGGCCCAGTTTCAGCTGGCTGGGGCTGGGCGACGTTCCGCTGCTCGGCCCCGCGCTGGCTCGCCTGCATCCGATGGTTTATCTGACGATGCTGCTGGCCGCGGCGCTGGTGTGGTGGCTGTACCGCACGCGCGCCGGCCTGGTGCTGCGCTCGGTGGGCGAGAGTCCGCAGTCGGCGCATGCGCTGGGCTATCCGGTGCGCTGGATCCGCCTGGCGGCGGTGGTCTTCGGTGGTGCGATGGCGGGCCTGGCCGGCGCCTATCTGACGCTGGTCTACACCCCGTTGTGGACCGAGGGCATGGTGGCCGGCAAGGGCTGGATCGCGCTGGCGCTGGTGGTGTTCGGCACATGGAGGCCGGCGCGCGTGCTGCTGGGCGCCTACCTGTTCGGCGGCGTGACCATGCTGCAGTTCTACTCGCAGAGCCAGGGCACGGCGATTGCGCCGCAGTTCCTGGCGATGACGCCGTACCTGGCCACCATCGTCGTGCTGGCGCTGATCTCGCGCAACGCGGCGTGGATTCGCACCAACATGCCGGCGTCGCTTGGCAAACCCTTCACCCCCAACAGTTGACGGCCTGCGGGCCGCAACGGAATTTCCCGACCCCTTCCCATGGAGAGACACCAATGATCGACCTGAACAAGCGCCAGATGCTGCAACTGGCCGCCGCCTCTGCGGCCGGGCTTGCGCTGCCCAGCTACGCCGCGGGTGGCAAGCCCTTGAAAGTCGGCTGGATCTACGTGGGCCCGGTGGGCGACGGCGGCTGGACGTTTGCCCACGACAACGGGCGCAAGGCGGTGGAGAAGATGTTCGGCGACCGCGTGCAGACCGTGTTCGTCGAGAACGTGCCCGAGGGCCCGGACGCCGAGCGCGTCGCGCGCGACCTGGTCAAGCAGGGCTGCGGGCTGATCTTCGGCACCAGCTTTGGCTTCATGAACCCGATGCTCAAGGTAGCCAAGGACAACCCCAAGGTCATGTTCGAGCACTGCACCGGCTACAAGACGGCCAAGAATCTGCGCACCTACGAGGCGCGCAACTACGAGGGCGCCTACCTGGCCGGCCTGATTGCAGGCAGCGTCAGCAAGACCGGCAAGCTCGGCCACGTCGCCACGGTGCCGATCCCCGAGGTGTTGCGCAACCTCAACAGCTTTGCGCTGGGTGCGCGCGCGGTGAACCCCAAGGCCACGCTGCAGGTGGTCTGGCTCAACGAGTGGCACAACCCGCCCAAGGAGGTCGAGGCGGCCACGACGCTGATCAACGCCGGCGCCGACGTGCTGTTCCAGAACACCGACTCGTCGGCCGTGCTCAAGACCGCAGAGTCGATGGGCAAGCACGCTTTCGGCTGGAACTCACCGATGGCCAGCTACGGACCCAAGGCGCACCTGGGCTCGTCCATCATCGACTGGGCGCCGTACTACACCCACGCCGTCGGCCAGGCGCTCGATGGCGGCTGGAAGGTCGGCCCCAACCAGTGGTGGGGCGTCAAGGAGGGCGCGATCGACCTGATCGACGTCCCCGACAGCGTGCCCGCCGACGCGCGTGCGCGCGTCGAAAAAGCCAAGGCCGGCCTGAAGGACGGCTCGTTCTCGATCTGGACCGGCCCTGTCAAGGACAACCAGGGCAAGGAAGTGCTGACCGGCGGCAAGGTGGCCGATGACGACTTCCTCAAGGCCATCCAGTTCTACGTCGAGGGCGTGGAAGGCAAGGTGCCGGGCAAGTAAGCTTGCGCACTGACGCAACCGCACACAAGGGCTGCCGCGGGCAGCCCTTGGTGTTTGAGCGGCATGCACAGTCGTATGCCCACGACAACAGGGAGACAAGCACCGATGACCACCTTCCCAACGATCGCCTCCGACCACCTGCCCGCGCTGCTGGCCGCCATCCCGAAGGCCGAGCTGCACATCCACATCGAAGGTTCGCTTGAGCCCGAGATGATTTTTGCGCTGGCGCAACGCAACGGCGTGCACCTGCCCTACGACAGCATCGAGGCGCTGCGCAGCGCCTATGCGTTCACCGACTTGCAGAGTTTTCTGGACATCTACTACGCCGGCGCCAGCGTGCTGCTGCACGAGCAGGATTTCTACGACATGGCGCTGGCCTATCTGCAGCGCGCGGCGCGCGACAATGTGGTGCGCGCCGAGATCTTCTTCGACCCGCAGACGCACACCGCGCGCGGCGTGGCGATGGAGACGGTGGTGCGTGGCCTGCGCCGCGCCTGCGTGGATGCGCACGCCCAGTGGGGCATCAGCGCAGCGCTGATCCTGTCCTTTTTGCGCCACTTGAGCGAGGAGGAGGCGTTCGAGACGCTGGAGCAGGCACTGCCGTTCCTGGGCGAGTTCATCGGCGTGGGGCTGGACAGCAGCGAGCTGGGCCACCCGCCGGAGAAGTTCGCCCGCGTGTTCGCCCGCTGCCGCGAGCTGGGCCTGCATGTCGTCGCCCATGCGGGCGAGGAGGGGCCGCCGGCCTATGTCTGGGCGGCGCTGGACGTGCTCGGCGCCGAGCGCATCGACCATGGCGTGCGCGCGGTACAGGACGCGCTGCTGATGCAGCGCCTGGCCCGCGAGCGCATTCCGCTCACGGTGTGTCCGCTGTCCAACGTCAAGCTGCGCGTGTTCCCCGACCTGGCCAGGCATAGCCTGCCGCAGCTGCTGCAGGCCGGGCTGGCCGCCACGATCAACAGCGATGATCCGGCCTACTTCGGCGGCTACATCAACGACAACTTCACCCAGACCTTTGCCGCGCTGCCGCAGCTGGATGCACGCGATGCCTGGCAGCTGGCGCACAACAGTTTTGCCGCCAGCTTTGCACCCGAGGCCGACAAGCGCGCCTGGCAGCAGCAGCTGCAGGCCTGTGTGGAGCGCGTCGCGGACGGCGGGTGAGCCTGCGCGCTGCCGTCGCGCCGGGTCAGAACGGCTCGGCCAGTGGCGCCAGCCCATGGCGCGCGCGGGCACGCCGGCAGGCGTCGGAGCCGGGCTCGAACTCGCGGCAGGGTCCGGGGCGCCATTCGTAGATGCCGCAGCTGGCCTGCTCGCCGACTTTGCCCACGAGCGCCGCGCAGCGCGGCGGGCTGTGGTCGGTGCCGCGCATGCGCACCATGGTCGGCGTGACGGGAACAGCCAGTCCGTCCGGCACGCTGCCGCCCTCGGCCTCGGTCTCCATCACCGAAAAATCCACGCGCAGGCTGGCGCAGCAGGCGCCGCAGTGCAGGCAGGGGTGGTCGGGCGCATTCATGTGTCAGGCCGCCTGCGGCAGATCGGGCCAGGGCGTGGGCAGCGGCGCCAGGCCGTGGCGCGCGCGGGCCTCGTTGCAGCGCTCGCTGCCCATCTCGAAGCTGCGGCAGGCGCTGGGGCGCTGCTCGTAAATACCGCACACCGAGGTCTCGCCCAGGCAGCCGGTCAGCGCGTCGCAGCGCACCGGGCGGCGCGCCGTGCCGTTCATGCGCCAGCGGTTGCCGTTCACTTCGTGCGCCAGCGCGTCGGGCACCAGCCCGCCCATCGATTGCAGTTCATAGACCGAAAATTCCACGCGGTACTCGTGGCAACAGGCTCCGCAGTGCAGGCAGGGGTGATCGTCCAGTGACATGATCGGATCTGAAAATGGCCCGGCAGTCGCTGGCGTCGCAGGCCAGGAGGCGGGCGGGGGGTGAAACGCTGGCGATGCGTCCGCGCGGGATGCACCTACCACCAAACAGGGCGGTCTATTGCGTGAAGCGGTGCGGCGGGCGCACCATGGCGTGCAGATAGGCGTTCATTTCGGATGCGACAAGATCGGATGGAGATATACCGATGACCCGATTATTTCAGGTTGGCGACCATGTGCGATGGAACAGCGAGGCGGGCCATGTGAGTGGTCACATCATTGCGGTGCACACGCAGGACTTCGACTACAAGGGCCACCGTCACCGGGCCACGCCCGACAACCCGCAGTACGAAATCCGCAGCGACAAGACCGATCACATCGCCGCCCATCGCGGCGCGGTGCTCGAGCGCCTGTGATGGCGCCGATCTTCTACACCATCGGCCACTCCAACCACAGCCTGGAGGAGTTCGCTGCGCTGCTGCGGCAGGTGCAGATTGGCTGCCTGGTCGACATCCGCAAGATGACAGGGTCGCGCGCCCAGCCCCAGTTCGACGCCGACGCTCTGGCGCCGGCGCTGCGCGCACAGGGAATCGACTACTGCCACATGGCGGCGCTGGGCGGTCTGCGCGGGCGCACGCCGGGCGTGGATGCGCGCGCCAACGGCTGGTGGAGCAACGCCAGCTTTCACCGCTATGCCGACTACGCCTGCACGCCCGCGTTTGCCCAGGGCCTGCAGGAACTTCTGGCGCTGGGAGAGCAAAAGCGCTGTGCGCTCATGTGCGCCGAGGTGCTGTGGTGGCGCTGCCACCGGCGCATCGTGACCGACCACCTGCTGGCGCATGGCTGCCAGGTGCTGCACATCATGGGTCTGGGCAAGGTCGAGCCGGCGCGGCTGAGCGCCGGGGCGGTGGTGGGCGAGGGCGGACAGGTCAGCTATCCGCTGCAGCCGGCGGGGTGAGTGCCGGTGTTGATCGCGCTGGCAGCTTGCCTTGTCAGGCAATCCGGCCGAGCAAAAGGTACTCCATGAGTGCCTTCTGCACGTGCATCCGTTGTGGCTTCGGCGCGCGGCCTGCGGCCGCTTCACGTGCGCTGCGCGCACATGAGCCTGCGCCGAAACAGTCTGCCTGCGCTGGCGCACAGCCGCCTGGCTACGCCAGCCGGCCGAGCAAAAGGTACTCCATGAGTGCCTTTTGCACGTGCATTCTGTTTTCTGCCTCGTCCCAGACTACGGATTGGGGGCCGTCGATGACGTCGGCCATGACTTCCTCGCCGCGGTGGGCGGGCAGGCAGTGCATGAACAGGGCGTCGGGCTGGGCAGCGGACATCATCTCGGCGTCCACGCACCAGTCGGCGAAGGCCTTGCGGCGGGCCTCGTTCTCGGCCTCGTAGCCCATGCTGGTCCACACGTCGGTGGTGACCAGGTCGGCGCCGCGGCAGGCGTCCATCGGGTTGGCGAAGACCTTGTAGCAGCCGGCGCGGTGGGGCTTGCCGCCAAAGGCCAGCTTCTCGTCGACCTCGTAGCCGCCGGGGGTGCTGACGTGCACAGTGAAGCCCAGCAGGTCGGCGGCCTGCAGCCAGGTGTTGGCCATGTTGTTGCCGTCGCCCACCCAGGCGACCACCTTGCCCTGAAGGCATGAGAGTGCGTCGCCTGCGTCGCCGCGTGAGCCGCGGTGCTCTATGAAGGTGAACAGGTCGGCCATGATCTGGCAGGGGTGGAACTCGTTGGTCAGGCCGTTGATGACCGGCACGCGCGAGAACTCGGCAAAGCGCTCGATCTTGTCCTGGCCGAAGGTGCGGATCATCACCAGGTCGGTCATGCGGCTGATGACGCGCGCGCTGTCCTCGATCGGCTCGGCGCGGCCCAGCTGGCTGTCGCCGGTGGTCAGGTGGACGACTGAGCCGCCCAGCTGGTACATGCCGGCCTCGAAGGACACGCGCGTGCGCGTGCTGGCCTTCTCGAAGATCATGGCCAGCGTGCGGTCGGCCAGCGGGTGGTATTTCTCGTAGCCCTTGAACTTGGCCTTGATCACCGCCGCGCGCTGGAACAGGTAGGCGTATTCGTCGGCGGAAAAATCAGAGAACTGCAGGTAGTGCTTCATTGGGCGGCTTTCATTGGGCCAGGAAGTCGCGCACCACGGGGGTGAGCCGGGAGGCGATCTCGTCGGCTTCCTCGCGCGTGAGGATGAGCGCGGGGACGATGCGGATCACGCTGTCGGAGGTGACCGACAGCAGCAGGCCGGCCTCGGCCGCCAGGTTGATCAGCGCACCGCAGGGGCGGTCGAGCTCGACGCCGATGATCAGGCCCTGGCCGCGCACCTCGTTGACGCCGGCAATCGGCAGCAGCGCCTTTTCCAGCGCAGCCTTCAGATAGGCGCCGACCTCGGTGGCGTTGGCCAGCAGGCGGTCTTCTTCCATGATGCGGATGGTCTCGACCCCGGCGCGCATGGCCAGCGGGTTGCCGCCGAACGTCGTGCCATGGTTGCCCGGTTGCAGTACCTGCGCCGCCGCGCCGTGGGCCAGCACCGCGCCGATCGGCACGCCCGACCCAAGGCCCTTGGCCAGCGTCATCACGTCGGGGACGATGCCCGCCCACTGATGGGCGAACCACTTGCCGGTGCGGCCCATGCCGGCCTGCACTTCGTCGAACATCATCAGCCAGCCGTGCTCGTCGCACAGCCGGCGCACCTGCTGCATGTATTCCACGCGCATCGGATGCAGGCCGCCCTCGCCCTGGATGGGCTCCATCATTACCGCGACGACGTTCGGGTTGCCTTCGGTCGCCTCCCGGAGCGCCTCGATGTCGTTGGGCGCGACGCGCAGGAAACCGTCGAGCAGCGGGCCGAAGCCGTTGCGCACCTTGGGGTTGCTGGTGGCGGTCATCGTCGCGAACGAGCGGCCGTGGAAGGCGTGGTCGTAGACGACGATGACGGGTTTTTCAATGCCCTTGTCCACGCCGTACTTGCGCGCGATCTTGATGGCCGCCTCGTTCGCCTCCAGCCCGGTGCTGCAATAGAACACGTTGGTCATGTGCGCGCGCTCGGTCAAGAGCTGCGCCAGTCGCTCCTGGTTGGGCACGTGGTAATAGTTGGAGCAGTGGATGATCTTGGCCACCTGATCCTGCAGCGCAGGCACCAGCTTGGGGTGGTTGTGCCCCAGGGTGTTGACCGCGATGCCCGCCAGCGCGTCCAGGTACTGCCGGCCGTTGGTGTCCCATACGCGTACGCCCTGGCCGCGCTCCAGTGCGATGGGCACGCGGCCATAGGTGTTCATCACGTGGGGCGAGGCAGCCTCGGCGGTAGCGGTCATGGGAATCAACTCCTCAGATGGATGGCGCTGTGGCGGACATGGTCTTGTCGCGGCGCAGCAAACTGAACATTCTAGTGTGGCGTTTCCAGCTTGTTGCGCGGCGTCAAGGCCGGGCGGTGCATGGCACCGTATAAACCCCAGGTCTTGTATAAGAGTTAGAATGCCGGGTTGCGACCCAACAGGCCGCACCCATTCCAACGCTCCACCACCGATGGCTGCACCCTCGTCCAAAGAAGTCTTCATTCAAGGCCTTACCAAGGAAGGCAAGACCTTTCGGCCCAGTGATTGGGCCGAGAGGCTGGCGGGCGTGATGAGCCAGTTCCGGCCCGGGGGCGCCTGCTCCAATCCGGGCAGCCACCTGAGCTATTCGCCCTGGTGCATTCCCACGTCGATGGGCGGCGTCAAGTGCGTCGTCGTGCACCGCGACCTGCAGGGCCACGAGCCGATGGCCTGGGACTTCGTGATGAACTTTGCCAAGGACAACAGCCTGCAGGTGGTCGAGGCCTGCCTGCTGCCGGACGCGAAATAAGCGGCTGCGGGCGCGGCGTGCCCGCCGCGATGGAGCCATCGGCCAGAGGACTGGCCTTCCACACCGACACCGACTCGCGGCACCTGTTTTGCAGGCGCCGCTTTTTTGTCAGCCGATGCGGATGAGCTGCTGGCCCTGGCCGTGGGCGAGCAGCCAGGCTTGCGCCTGGTATTCGCGCGCGACGCGGGTGATGGCGTGTTCATCCATGAGCGAGAAGGCGGTGGACAGCGCGTCGGCCGTGGTGGCGTTGGCCGCGCGCACGGTGACGCTGGCCCAGCGCGGGCGGGCCAGGCCGCTGCGCGGGTCGAACAGGTGGGTGGCGCTGCCGTCGGCGGTCAAGGGCGTGCCATAGCCGCCCGAAGTGGCCAGTGCCTGGTCGCGCAGCGCGACTTTTCCCAGCAGCTGAGCGCGGTTGGCGGGGTCGGCAATGCCGGCCAGCCAGGCATCGCGGTGTTCGGGGCGGCCGATGGCGCGGGTCTCGCCCAGGTCGACCAGGGCGTGTTCGAGCCCGTTGGCGCGCAGCAGCTCGGTGACGCGGTCGGTGATGTAGCCCTGGGCGATGCCGTTGAGCGTGAGCGCCATGCCGGGGCGTGCCAGGGCAATCGCCTGCTCGTCCACCAGCACGTGCTGCCAGCCCACCGACGCCAGCGCGCGCTGCAAGTCCCGTGGTGCGGGCGGCAGCGGTTTGCCCGCCTGCAGCTGGCGCGCGTAGAGCTGCCACAGCGGCTGGACGCTCACGTCGAAACAGCCATCGGTCGCGCGGCTGAACTGCAGGGCTTCGGAGATGAGGCGGGCCATGTCGGCCGCCGGGCGGTCGAGCCGGCCGCTGCGGTTGAGCTGCACCAGCGCGCTGTCGTCCTGGTAGAGGCTGAAGATTTTTTCCAGCCGATGCACCTCGGCGACGGCCAGGGCGACCAGTTTTTCGGCGTGGGCGCGGTCGGGGTGCAGCAGCTGCATCTGGGCGTCGGCGCCCAGCGCGATGCCGCTCCAGGTGACGGGTTCGCTGCGCACCGCAGCGGCCAGCGGGCCGGCGGCCAGGGCCGCGCCGCTGGCGGCCAGGATACGAATGAAACGGCGGCGGGTGGCGGGGGCGTGGGTCATGACGCGGGGCCTTTGGCGGGTGTCTGGGGCTGCGGCCCGAAGACGTAGTCCTCGGGCATGGTGTCGAAGGTGACGATCTCGCCGCCGTGGCGCGCAACGAAGTCGCGCGCCTGTTCAAGGTCGGCAAAGGGCAGGGCGTCTGGCGCGCCCATGCCGCCGACGAATTCGCTGCGAATGACGTAGTGCGCGCTGCGTGCGTCGATCCAGGCGTCATCCGGCGGGTTGCCCTGGGCGTCGGCGCGGGCCATGTCCTGCACGTAGATGGCGGTGATGGTCTTGGCCTCTTCGGGCAGCAGGGTGAAGGCAAACACCTGGGTGACGTCGGACAACCAGACGGTCTCCTTGTTGTCGCGCAGGTGGATCTGCCCCTTGGGGCCGATGTGCTCGCTCAGGTTCATGGTGCAGAAATGCCCGGTGGCGTTTGCGGTGAGCGCGCTGGGCGGGGGCGGCGGCGCGTCGCTTGCGCCGCTGCCGCAGGCGGCCAGAGTCAACGCCAGGGCGACTGTCGCGGCCAGCCGCAGCCAGGGTTGGCGGTATGAAGTCAGCATTACAAAGCCCTCCGTTTGAAGCGCATGGCCGCCAAGGTGAGCGGCACGACCACCCACAGCGCCTGCGCCAGCAGCAGCGCCGCCGTGGGCAGCGTGGCCTTGTCGGTCAGCCCCGCCATGCCCGAGAACATGGCGATGTTCTCGTGGCCCGTGAGGTTGAGCAGGCGGTACACGTCGGTGGGGTTGAACAGCAGGATGACGTTGAGCATCTGCGCCGTGACGACGCGGCCCTGGTCGACGACGAGCAGGCCGATCAGGCCCATGTCGAAGATCACCACCAGAAACAGCCAGACGCCGACGGCAATGCCGGCGGCGGTGACGCGGTCGCTCACCAGCGCGCTGATCAGATAGCCCAGCGCCAGAAAGCCCGCGCCCAGCAGGATGCTGGCGCCGATCAGGAGGAGAAAAGGCGTCCAGCCCGAGACATCGAGCCCGCCGTGCCACAGCTGCAGGAGGATGCCGGCGGCGCCATAGCCGCCGACGATGGCCAGCGACAGCACGACCAGGTGGCCGCAGAACTTGCCGGTGAGCACCTGCGCGCGCGAGACCGGGTAGGACAGCAAGAGCGCCATGGTGCCGCGGTCGATCTCGCCGACGATGGCGTCGTACGACAGCAGCAGGGCGATGAGCGGCACGAGAAAGATCGACAGGCTCGACAGGCTGACGACGGTGACGACCAGCGGGTCGACCTTGACGCTGCCCGTGGGCGCGCTGCCCAGCAGGCCCAGCGCCAGCGCCAGCGCCGCCAGCAGCAGCGCCACGGCCAGCACCCAGCGGTTGCGCAGGCCGTCGCGCACTTCCTTGCCGATGAGGGTGAGCGTGGCGTTCATGCGGCTTGCTCCTGGCGGGTGGCGGCCGCGGGTTCGCGGCGCAGAAAGTGGGCGTACATCTCGTCCAGGCCGGGTTGCTCCAGCTCGATGTCGCGCAGGCCGGCAAAGTCCTGCGCCTGGCGCAGATGGTCGATCTTGTCGGCGTTGGCGCATTGCAGCTCGATGCGCTGCGGGCCCACTTGCTGCCAGCCCGTGGGCAGGCCGGCGGGGGGCGCGGCGAGCGTCAGGCGGATGCGCACCGGCAGGTCGGCCTGGCGGCGCAGGTCGGCGAGCGAGCCGTCGGCGATTTTCTTGCCTTTTTGCAGGACGAAGACACGGTCGGCCAGGCCTTCGAGTTCGGCCAGCGCATGGGTGGACAGCAGGATGGCCGCGCCGCGCGCGCGCAGCTCGCCGACGATTTCATAGAACAGCAGGCGCGAGGCGGGATCGAGCCCCGTCGTCGGCTCGTCGAGCAGCAAGACGCGCGGCGTGCCCAGCAGCGCCTGGGCCAGCGCCAGCCGCTGGCGCATGCCCTTGGAGTAGCCGCCCACGCGCTTGTGCGCTGCGTCGGCGATGCCCACGCGTTCGAGCAGCTTGAGGTTGGCGGTGGTGGGCAGGCTTTTGAGCCTGGCGTAGAAGTCCAGCGTCTCGCTGCCGGTGAGCGACGGGTGCAGCGCCACCGTCTCGGGCAGGTAGCCCAGCTGGCGGCGCGCGCGCGCGGCGGCCTTGCTGTGCGCCAGCTCGCCGAGCACGCGCACCGTGCCTTCTTCGGGCTGGATCAGGCCGAGGATGGACTTCATCAGCGTGCTTTTGCCCGCACCGTTGTGGCCGGCGAGGATGGCGCATTCGCCCGCATGCAGCTGCAGGCTGACGCCGTCGACGGCGCGCTGGCGGCCATAGCGTTTGGTCACGCCGCGCAGGTCGATCGTGGCCGCAGTATCAGCCATGCAGGCTTCCTCCTGGGTGGGTGATGAACGAGTGGGTGAGAGAGGGGGTGGCGGGCGCCGCGCTCATGGGCACGCCTTGCCATTTCTGGCGCTCCTGCTCGCGCTTTTGCGCGCCGGCCGCGCCCTGCTCGGGGCGAATGCCCAGCGCGTCGATGGCGTCCAGCGTCTTGGACGCGGGCGGCTCCATCAGCGGCGCGCTGTCGACGACGCCGCCGGGCAGGATGGCCGGGAACTGCGACTGCGCCCAGCGCACGATGGTCACGGCCGGGCTGTTGAGCAGCAGGCGGGCGTTGGGCGCGCGCCAGACCACCTGGTCCATGATGCCGTTGGGGCGGTAGGCGGTGTCGCCAATGCCGTTGCCGTCAAGGTCGAAGATCGACGCGTCCGACCAGTAGTTGCCGCGGCCCTGGTGCGACCATTCGACCAGCTGAGTGCTCACGTACTTGACCTGGTTGCGGTTGCCGACGAAGGCGTTGTCGTGGAATTCGTTGTTCTGCGAGGCGGTGTAGTGCACGCCGATGTCGCAGTCCTCGAAGTGGTTGCCCTTGATCTGGTTGACGTTGGAGTTGTAGACGAACACGCATTTCTCGGCGCCGATGACGATGTTGGCGTCGACTGCCGAGTAGTTGGTTGCGTTGAGCATCAGGCCCTGGGCCAGGTTGTCGATGGCGATGTTGCCGTGGACGATGAGGTTGCGCGAGAACATCAGCGCGTAGCCGATCTGGTTGCCCGTCGAGATGTTGTCGCTGACCACGCTGTCGTTGGTGTACATGTAGTGCACCGCGTAGCGCAGGTCGTGAAAGCGGTTGCGTGAGAAGACGTTGTGCGTGCTGTTGTTCGAAAAAATGCCGTCGCGTCCCAGCGAAATATCGTTGTCCACCACCTGCGAGCCGGGGGCGTTCCACACCGTCACGCCATTGCCGCGCTCGTTGATGCGCAGCTCGGCATTGCCGACGATGCGGTTGTGCTCGACCAGCGCGTCCCGGGTGCCCCAGAGGTAGACGCCGACCGAGTTGTCGAGGATGTCGTTGTGCGCGACGTGGGCGCGCTCGCTGCCCTTGTGCAGAAAGATGCCGGCGTCCATGTCGGCCAGGCTCAGGCCGGAGTTGCGCACCGTCAGGCCCGTGAGCGTAACGTCGTTGCCCTTGACCCAGATGGTGCGGCCCTTGCGCTTGCCGATGATGCGGGCGCTGCGGTCTTCGGGGCCTTGCAGGGTGATGGGTTTGTTCAGCACCAGGTTGCCCGGGTAGTCGCCGCTGGCCAGCTGGAGCACGTCGCCGGGCGCGGCCGCGTCCACGACCGACTGTAGGTCGGCCGTGGGCTGGACCGCGATGGTGGCGGCGTGCACGAGCGCCGCGCCGGTGCCTTGCAGCACCAGCGCGGCGGCCAGTGCCGCCACATGCTTTGTGACGGCGGGAAGGCGCATGGCGGTCAGGCCTTTTTCTTCTTGGGTTTGACGTTCATCTGGCCCGACATCTCCATGTGCAGCGCGTGGCAGAACCACTGGCAGTAGTACCAGTGCACGCCGGGGCGCGAGGCGACGAAGGTAATCGACGAGGTTGCCTGCGGGCCGACCTCCATGGCTAGGCCGTAGCCGGTCAGGGTGAAGCCGTGCGTCAGGTCTTCGATGGTGTCGACGTTGGTGACCACCACCGTGACTTCGTCGCCCTCGTTGACCTCGAAGTTGTGCACGCTGAAAGTGGGCGCGACGGCCGTCATGTAGACGCGCACCTTGTTGCCGTCGCGGATTACCTCCGCCGCCGACTCCAGCTCCACGCCGTCCTTCTTGGCCTGCTGGCGGATGTCGTCCCACATCGGGTCGTCGCGCTTCCAGGTGTGGCGCGGGCGGATCTTGGAGCGGTGCACCAGCAGCATGTCGTGCGGCTCGGCAAAGCTGGGGCCGTCGTGCACCAGGCGCATCTTGTCGCCGGAGATGTCGATCAGCTGGTCGCACTCGGGCTTGAGCGGGCCGACGTTGAGGAAACGGTCCTTGGAGAACTTGTTGAGCGAGATCAGCCACTTGCCGTCGGCTTCCTTGGTCTCGCCCATGGTCGTGTGGTTGTGGCCGGGCTGGAAGTGCACGTCGATCTTCTCGATGATGGGATCGACCTTCTTGCCGTTGTAGGCCTCGATGGCCTTGGCCATGTTCCACTTGACGACCTGGCTGTCGATGAACAGCGTGGTGTAGGCGTTGCCGCGGCCGTCAAAGGCCGTGTGCAGCGGGCCCAGGCCCAGCTCGGGCTCGGCGACGACGACGTCGCGCGGCTTGATCTTGTCGGCAAACAGGTCGTCGAGCTTGCGCACGTCGATCATGGTCACCGTCGGCGAGAGCTTGCCGTTGAGCACGATGTGCACCTGGTCGGGCGCGGCGTTGCAGCCGTGCGGCGAGTTGGGCACCGGAATGTAGCGCGTGTACTTGGAGCCGTGGCGGCCGTCGAGCACCTTGACGCCATTGATGGTCTTGAAGTCGCCACTCTTGATGCCTTGCTCGATGCGCGCGATGTTGAACACCACCGCCCAGTCCTGCTCGTTGGACGACATTTCGGTGACGTTCAGGCCCTTCTCGGAGTTGTAGCAGGTCGAGACCGCGTACTTGCCCTGGTAGTCGGCGTCCATGTTGTCCAGGTTGCCGTCGACGATCACCTGCCAGGCGATCTTCATGGTGTCGCCGTCGATGGCGGTGAACACGGCCCAGTAGTTTTTCTCGGGGTCGCCAAACACGCTGCCGTCGTTGGGGATGGGCACGATGTGCTCGCCGTTGGCGAACACGTAGCCGGTCTTGGGGTAGCGCTGCGGGCGCAGCCCGTGGATGGAGCTGGCGTTGGGCACTTCGACGATCTTGTCGACCTTCATCACGTCGCAGCGGATGCGCGCCACGCGGGTGTTGGCCTTGTCGTTGATGAAGATGTAGCGCCCGTCGTAGGTGCCGTCGGTGAACGACATGTGGGGGTGGTGCGCGTCGCCGTTGGGCAGCACGCCGCCCATGCCGTAGGCCTGCTTGGCGAACTTGAGCGTCTCGGGCGTCAGGTTCTCCGTCATGATCTTGCGGCTCTCGTTGGTCAGACCCCAGCCGGTGGCGCTGCAGATGTTGAAGATTGGGATGCGCATGAGCTCGCGCATCGAGGGCAGGCCCAGAATGCGCACCTCGCCCGACTGGCCGCCCGAGGCGAAGGCGTAGTACTCGTCGAGCTCGCCCGGGCCCACTTCGCTGGTCAGGCCTTTCTGGGCTTTCTTGTTGCTTTGCGCATGCGCGCTGGTGGCCAGGTGGGCAGCGCCCACGGCGGCGACACCACCGACGGCGGCAGCGCCCAGGAAACCACGCCTCTTCAGCTTGGTTTGCTCTTCGTTGTGATCAGACATGGATTTCTCCTGTGGAGTTGAAAAGGGGGGCGTGTGCCGTGCTGGGCTGCTACACGCCTGGAGCGAAAAACTCAGTGGGCCTGGGGTTGGACGTCGCCGTCGCCCTTGCCGATGCTCTTGCGCCGCGTGACCACGGTGACGGGGGCTGCGGGTGTGGCGGACGCGGGTGCGGGTTTTTTGCGCAGCTTGGCGTTCTTCTGGATCAGGTGCGGGCAGCGGTTGTCGTTGTGGTAGAGCTGCTGGCAGTTCAGGCACTGGATGCACTCGTTGGGGTCGATGTCGCCCTCGGGCTTGATCGCCTGCACCGGGCACTCGACGGCACACAGCTGGCAGGGGTTGCCGCACATCTTGTAGCGGCGCAGCCAGTCGAAGATGCGCAGCTTGGCGGGAATGGCCAGCGCCGCGCCCATGGGGCACAGGTAGCGGCAGTAGAAGCGCTCGATGAACAGGCCGGCGCCCACCAGCAAGACGGCGAAGATCACGAACGGCCAGTCGCGGATGAACTTCAGGATGATGGCGGTCTTGAAAGGCTCGATTTCGGCGAGCATCTCGGCCAGCGCCATCTGGTAGAGCGAGACGCCGAACAGACCGATGAAGATCACGTACTTGAGCCCGGCCAGGCGGGTGTGCACGCCGTGGCGCACCTTGATCTGCGGCACGTGCAGCGCGCGCGCCAGCTTGTTGGTGAGCTCCTGCAGCGCGCCGAACGGGCACAGCCAGCCGCAGAAGGCACCGCGGTTCCAGAAAATCATCGACACCGCGGTGGCCACCCACAGCAGGAAGACGATGGGATCCATCAGGAAGTAGTCCCAGTGAAAGCCGTTCATCAGCGCGTGGGTGAAGGTCAGGACGTTGACCACCGACGGCTGTGCCTTGGCATACCAGCCTATCCAGAACAGCGAGAACAGCAGAAAGGCAATGCGAAAGCGCTTGTAGAACTTCTCGTGCTTGGTCAGCTGATCCTGGAAGAAGAACAAGCCGATGAGCGTGACCAGCGCAAAGCTGATGACGATGATTTGCCCGGTCTTGGCGATCCAGATCTGCTTCCACAGCTGCGGGCCTTGCTCCCAGTCGGTGGCGCCCGCTGGGGCTGCGCCTTGGGCTGCAGGTGCGGCGGCAATCGGTTCGACCTTGACCAGGCTGGCAGGCAGTTCGTAGTTGAGGTTGAAGGTCGTGAAGGCCTTTTGCTGCACGTTCATCACGCGCTGCACCATCAGCTGCAGGCGCCAGGGCTCGGTGGGGTCAAACGTGGCATCGGCGGGAATGGTGAACAGCGCGATTTCGCGAAAACTCGGTGCACCGGCGGCCATGATGTCGCCCAGGCGCTCGTGGTCGGAATCGCTGAACTGAATGCCGTTGTCGCCCTGGATCACTTCGATGCGGTCGAACACGCCGCCGCGCACATAGCCCGACCCCTTGAAGGAGTAGCGCCCCTCACCGGCCACGACGATGGCCTGCTGGCCGGGTTTGAGGCGCTCTTTGAGCCAGTCCCAGTCGGCCTGGCCCAGTACGCTGCGGCCGATGGACGGCACGCTCACCAGGGCGGCGTACAGGTCGATGAAGCTGTCCTCGGGGTCGCCCGGCTCGGGCCTGTCGATGGCGCCCTGGCGCCCGCTCTTGATGAAAGCCTGGTTGACGTCGTCGACGCTGACGTGCAGGTGCGAGATGGCACCGCTGGCGAGCAGTTCGTCCCAGGACTGGACGCTGCCCTCGTCCATGATGACGCTGCGCTTTTCGGTGGGTGCGGCTGCGGCGGCGGCGGTGGCGGCTCCGGCCGTGCTCTGCTCGCCGTCGATGTGGGCGCGCGCCACCAGCATCGAAGAGCGCGTGATGCTGTCGCCCACGACCATCAGCGTGACGGTCGCGCCGCTGACGATGTCCACCGGCGGCGCGTCGCCCGGGCGCGGCGGCGCCTTGTAGTAGTTCTTGCCGACGTAGCCGTTGATGAAATTGACCACGGCCGAGTCGGGAACGCCGATCAGCACGATGGGCTCGTGGTGGTCGACGAGCTTGGCGCCAACGATTTCCCCGTCCATGGACAAACCGACCAGGATGTCGATGGGCAGGCTGGAGTAGCCGCGCGTGTTGACGACGTCCGAGGTCAGATAGACATAGCCGACCTGCTTGTCACCGGCGAAGGCGGGCGCCACCGTCGGGTCGCCCCCGGGCGCGCCCAGGCGGTTGGCACCGGGTACCAGTTCTTGCACCGGCGTGGCCGACAGGTAATCCGCCAGGCGCGGGCCACTTTGATCCTGGCGCGCCATGGCCTGCTTTTTGTTCAGCAGCGACTCGATTTTTTCGGCGGTGGTGCTTGCCTGCACCGAGGGTGAGCCGACCAGAACGGACAAAGACAGGGCAGCGCAAGCGAGGAATGCAAGGCTTTTGCGTGCTGCGCGGCGCGTGGCTTCAAGCATGGTCTGGAGATATTGTTGAATAAGGGAAAACCTGTACGCGAGAGTAGTAGGGTTTTCCATGAAAGTAATTGATTGAAATCAAGACTCGGGTCTTCCCATGGAAATCCGCTGTTGCTTGATTCGTCGCGCGCGCTGCCCGTGTTCTCGTCGCCTGGTGTGTTTGCGCAGTTCTCGGTGCGCGGTGCCTGCGCTTTCATGGGCAGGTGCCGCGGGCGGACTACCGTGCCGCAGCAATCGTTGGTATTTTTGTTGTTGCTTATTTTTTGTGCAGTCGTTTTTCGAGCGGGCAACAAAAAACCGCCACGAAGGCGGTTCTTGCTTTGCTGACAGCGCACCCAGTGCAAACGGCGGGCGGCGCGGGCCGCCCGTGCGGGTGCCTGACGGTGGGGGTCAGGCGGCGGCCAGCGCCTTGATCTTGGCCGACAGTCGGCTCTTGTCGCGCGCGGCCTTGTTCTTGTGGAAGATGCCCTTGTCGGCAATCGTGTCGATCACGGACTGGGCCTTGGTGAACAGCTCGGCGGCCTTGGCCTTGTCGCCGGCGACCACGGCCTTTTCAATGTTCTTGACCGCGGTGCGGTACTTGGAGCGCAGCGAGGTATTGGCTGCATTGAGCGCGACGTTCTGGCGCGCGCGTTTGCGGCCCGATGCCAGGCGGGGGTTCTTGCGGGGTTTTCCTGATGCCATGATGGTAGTTCCTTGTGTCTGTGGATGTTGTCAGCAAAGCCGGAGATTATAGCGCGAATGTAATTTTCTCCGGCCGGCTTCATGGCGCGCATACACTCGCCCGGGTGTCACTCTTCAAAGCCGCCTCCACCGTCTCGCTGCTCACCCTGGCCTCGCGTGTGACCGGCCTGGCGCGCGACCTCCTGATGGCCTCGGTCTTTGGCGCCAACGTGCTGACCGACGCCTTCAACGTCGCGTTTCGCATTCCCAACCTGTTTCGCCGCCTGTTTGCCGAGGGTGCGTTCAGCCAGGCCTTCGTTCCGGTGCTCGCTGGCCACCGGGCGCAGCATGGCGAGGAGTCCACCCATGCGCTGATCGACGCGGTGGCCACGGTGCTGCTGTGGGTGCTGATGGCCGTGTGCGTGGTCGGCTCGGTGGGCGCGCCGGTGCTGGTCTGGCTGCTGGCCAGCGGCCTGCGGGCGCACCCGCAGGGCATGGAGGCGGCGGTGTTCATGACGCGCTGGATGTTCCCCTACATCGGCTTCATGTCGCTGGTGGCGCTGTCGGCGGGCATTTTGAACACCTGGAGGCGCTTTGCCGTGCCGGCCATCACGCCGGTGCTGCTCAATCTGTGCATGATCGCCGCCGCCTGGTGGGGCGCGCCGCTGCTGGGCGAGCGCGGCGTCGAGCCGATTTACGCGATGGTCGGCGGAGTGATGGGCGGCGGCGTGCTGCAGCTGGCGGTGCAGCTGCCGGCGCTGATGCGCCTGTCGCTGATGCCGCGCATCGGCATGAGCGCCGCAGTCATCGGGCAGGCCTGGCGCAATCCAGGAGTGCGCCGCATCCTGCAGCTGATGGCGCCGGCGCTGCTGGGCGTGGGCGTGGCGCAGGTGTCGCTGATGATCAATACGCAGATCGCCTCCTACCTGGCGCTGGGCAGCGTGACCTGGCTGTTCTACGCCGACCGGCTGATGGAATTTCCCACCGCGCTCTTGGGCGTGGCGCTGGGCGTGGTGCTCACGCCCCAGCTGTCGGCCGCGCAGGCGGCGGGCGATGGTGAGCGCTACTCGGCCATGCTCGACTGGGGGCTGCGCCTGGTCGTGCTGCTGGCCGTTCCCTGTGCCGTGGGCCTGCTGGTCTACGCCCGCCCGCTGGTGGCCACGTTGTTTCACTATGGCGCGCTGCACGACGGCGACGTGCTGCGCATCGCGGCGGCCCTGGTCGGCTATGGCGTGGGGCTGCTGGGGCTGGTGGCGGTCAAGGTGCTGGCGCCCGGCTTCTACGCCCGCCAGGACATCCGCACGCCGGTGCGCATCGCCATCTTCGTGCTGATCGGCACGCAGCTGCTCAATGTGGCGCTCGTCCCCTGGCTGGCGCATGTGGGGCTGGCGCTGTCGATCGGCGTGGGCGCGCTGGGCAATGCGCTGTGGCTGCTCACCGGCCTGGTGCGCTGCGGCAGCTACCGCCCGCGCCCGGGCTGGCGGCGTTTTGCTCTGCAGGTGGCGCTGGCGTCGGTGGCGCTGGCGCTGTGGCTGGCCTGGGGCGCGCGGCATTTCGACTGGCTGGCCCTGCGCGCCCATCCCGCGCAGCGCGTGGGCCTGCTGGCCGCGACGCTGGGCGCCGCGGTACTGCTTTATTTTGGTGCGCTGCTGGCCAGCGGCGTGAAGCTGCGCCAGCTGGTGCGGCGGTGAGGGCGAACGCCATGGCCATGCATTTCGACGTTCCCACGCCTCTGCAGTATTTCGCCAGCCTGGTGCAGGAGGAGCCGATTGCCCTGCTGGAGGCAGCCGCGTGCATCGGCCACGACGAGGACCCGCGGCTGGACGTGCAGCAGGTGCTCGACCAGGTCGACGCCTGGCTGGCGCGGCTGCAGCGGCGCATTCCGGCCGACGCCGCGGCGCTGCAGCGCCTGGGGCTGCTGCAGCAGTTCTTTTTTCGCGAGCTGGGCTTTGCCGGCAACCTCAACGACTACTACGCACCCGAGAACAGCTATCTGCACGCGGTGGTGCGCACGCGCCGCGGCATCCCGATCTCGCTGGCCGTGCTGTGGCTGGAGCTGGCGCAGGCCATCGGCCTGAAGGCGTTCGGCGTGTCCTTTCCGGGGCATTTCCTGGTCAAGGTGCGCCTGACGCAGGGCTGGGCCGTGATCGACCCGATGACCGGCGAGTCGCTGTCGCGCGAGGCGGTCAGCGAGCGGCTGCAACTGGTGCTGCCCGCCGACGCGCCGGTGCACGACGACGCCTTGATCGAGGCGAACCTGCGCGCGGCGCCGCCGCGCGAAACCCTGGCGCGCATGCTGCACAACCTCAAGGAAATCCACCACGCGGCGCAGGCCTGGCAGCGGCTGCTGGCGGTGCACGACCGCCTGCTGGTGCTGCTGCCGCGCGACTGGCCCGAGTGGCGCGACCGCGGCCTGACCCGCATGCAACTGGGCCAGATGCAGGAGGCCGCTCAGGACTTGCAGACCTATCTGGATCACGCCCGCCAGGCCGAGGACGCCCAGGCCATCACGATGCTGGTGCAGGCGCTGCGCAGCGGCGGCGCAATGTAAAACGGAGTACGCGCAGGCGTACTCCGTGATGTGCAGTGGCGGTGATCCGCTGGGTCAGTTGGCCTTGACCGCCAGCACCGGGCAGGAGACCGTGAGCAGGATTTCCTGGGCCATGCTGCCCATCAGCAGCTTGCCCACCGGCGAGCGCTTGCGCAGGCCGATGACGAGCACGCGCACGTTCATTGTGTCGACCAGTTCCTCGATCTCCTCGATCGTGCCCTTGCCGCGCACGAACTGCTTGAACTGTGCCTTGATCGGCAGGGCCGCCAGGCGCTCTTCCACGCGCTCGACCTCGTAGCCGTTGACGATGCTGGCGTCGTCGCGCCCGCCCGGGCCGGCGTTGACGACGATCAGCTCCTCGTTGTTGTTGACGGCGATCTCAATGGCGGCGTCCAGCGCTGCCTGGCCTTCGGGGCGGGGAACATAGGCGACGAGCAAGGTCATGGGTTGTCTCTCCGGTAGGGTGGTTGCGGGGTGGCGCAGCGGGCGCCGGCAGCTCGGCAGGATAGCCCAACGCAGCCGCGTTGGCGAGTCGGTGCGATACCGGGTGTGGGCGGCGCGTGACAGTGGCGAATGGCGGCGTCAGACCAGGCGCGCCGCCTGCAATTCCTTTTTCAGGTAGGCGTAGAACAGCGGCGCGGCCACCAGGCCGGCGGGGCCGAAGACCGCCTCCGCAAAGAACATCACGGCCAGCAGCTCCCACACGCTCATGTGCGTGCGCTGGCCGACCACCTTGGCGTTGATCACGTATTCGGCCTTGTGGATCAGCACCAGGAAAGCCAGGCAGGCGGCGGCGACGGCCGGCGAGACCGACAGGCCGACGAGTGTCAGCACCGTGTTGCACAGCAGGTTGCCGACGATGGGCACCAGCCCGGCGACGAAGGTCAGCGTGATCAGCGCCGGCGTGTAGGGCAGGCGCATGCCCCACCAGGGCAGGATCGCCAGCAGGAAGATGGCGGTGAGCAGGGTGTTGAACGAGGCGATCCAGAACTGCGCGGCGACGATCTGGCTGAAGGCCTCGCCCATGCGCGTGGTGCGCAGCGTCAGCTGCTGCGCCAGAGGCCGGCGCCGGTGGCTGGGCGCGCGCGCGGCGGCCAGCGCGCCGATCAGCAGGCCCATGTAGACGTACAGCAGCCCGCCCAGCCAGATGCGGCCGGTATGCGCCAGCGCGCCGGCCTTGGCCGCCAGGTAGGACGCCAGCGCGCGCTGGACCTCCTGGGCCTCGTCGGGCAGTTGGGCTGCCATGTCCGGCGGCAGCTTGTCGCGCAGCTCCAGCACGGTGCGCGCCAGAAAATCGAGCAGTTCGCGGTACTGCTGCGGCGCGGCCAGCACATAGCTGCGCGACTGCGACAGCGCCAGCACGATGGGCAGCAGCGACAACAGCATGACGACGGTGGCCGCCAGCGTCTGGTGGCGCAGCGGCAGGCCGCCAGGCAGGCGCGCCAGTTGCCCGGCCACCCAGCGCGTGAGCACGAAGCCCAGGCACAGGCTGAGCATGCCCGGCAGCAGGCCATAGACCATGACCAGCAGCAGCGCCGCAGCCATCAGCAGGTAGCTGGCCCAGATGACCGGGCGCGAGACCACGGCGCCGGCGCCGTGGTGCGCGTGTTGCGAAGAGGGCATGGGTGGGTCGCTGGTGCGCGGTGGAGATGCTGGGGCAGGGGCCGCGCCTGCGTCAGACCAGCTGTACGGCGTTGCCCTGGCCGCGCGGCGCGATGGTGCCGATGGCGTGCACCGTCTCGCCGTGGGCGCGCAGCGTGGCGGCCACGGCGTCGGCGGCATCGGCCGCGGCGACGACCACCATGCCGATGCCGTTGTTGAAGGTGCGGTTCATCTCGACCTCGTCGATGCCGGCGGTGGCCTGCAGCCAGGCGAACAGCTCGGTTTGCGGCCAGCTGCCGCGGCCCAGCTGCGCGGCCAGGCCGTCGGGCAGCACGCGCGGAATGTTCTCCAGCAGCCCGCCGCCGGTGATGTGCGCCAGCGCCTTGATGCCGCCTTGCGCGGCCGAATGCGGGTGCGCGGCCAGTGCGGCCAGCACGCTCTTGACGTACAGGCGGGTGGGCTCCATCACCGCCTGCTTGAAGGGCTTGCCGTCCAGCGTGGCCGGCGCGCCGCTGCCGGCGCGCTCGATGCACTTGCGCACCAGCGAAAAGCCGTTGGAATGCACGCCGCTCGACGCCAGGCCCAGCACCACGTCGCCCGCCTGCACGTTCTGGCCGTTCAGGATTTTTGATTTTTCGACCGCGCCGACCGCAAAGCCGGCCAGGTCGTACTCACCGGCGGGGTACATGCCGGGCATCTCGGCGGTCTCGCCGCCGATCAGCGCGCAGCCCGACAGCTCGCAGCCGCGGGCAATGCCGCCGACCACGGCCGCCGCCGTGTCCACGTCCAGCTTGCCGCAGGCGAAGTAGTCCAGGAAGAACAGCGGCTCGGCGCCCTGCACCAGCACGTCGTTGACGCTCATCGCCACCAGGTCGATGCCCACTGTGTCGTGCATGTTCCACTCGAAGGCCAGCTTGAGCTTGGTGCCCACGCCATCGGTGCCGCTGACCAGCACCGGCTCCTTGTACTTCTTGGGCACCTCGAACAGTGCGCCAAAGCCGCCGATGCCGGCCATCACGCCCTCGCGCATGGTTTTCTTGGCCAGAGGCTTGATGCGCTCGACCAGCGCGTCGCCCGCGTCGATGTCGACGCCGGCGTCTTTGTAGGAAATGGGGGAGGGTGTGGTGCTCATGGAAGATGCAAGCGCTTGGGGTGGACAGCAAACGGCGAATTTTAAGCCGCCGTAGAATCGCGGACTGTCCCGGAGTGTCCAAGTGACCCGCCCCGCCAGGGGGCAAACGCACACCGGGCGGCCCTGGCGCATGCCGCGCACCCTGGCGCACCACCGCGCCGCTGCCTGTATTTCATGCCTTCCATGTTGTTTTTCCACCCCTGCCGCGGCAGGCCTGCGCTGCGATGAGGCAGCTGGCCCTGGACATCGGGCTGACGCCAGGCCCGACGCTGGACAACTTTCACCCCGGCCCCAATGCCCAGGCGCTGCAGCACCTGCGCCTGGCGCTGGGCGCAGGTGGCAGTGCCTATCCGCCGGTGCCCACCTATCTGTGGGGCGCGGCCGGCAGCGGCAAGACACACTTGCTGCGCGCGGTGCACGAGGCGCTGCGCGAGCAGGGCGCCAGCTGCGGCTGGATGGATCCGTCGGTGGCGCATGCCGCCGCGTTCGACGAGCGCTGGAGCGCGGTGCTGCTCGACGGCGTGCACCTGTACGACAGCGCGCAGCAGGCGCAGGCGTTCAACTGGTTCGTCAACGCCATCAACCCCATGCAGGGCGCGGCGCGCTGGGTGCTGGCCACGGGAGACGTGCCGCCGGCCGACCTGCCGCTGCGCGACGACTTGCGTACCCGCCTGGGCTGGGGCCACGTGTTCGGGCTACAGCCGCTGGACGACGCCGGGCGGCGCGCCGTGCTGCGCCAGCAGGCCGACGCGCGCGGCGTGTTCCTGTCCGACGAGGTGCTGGACTACATGCAAAGCCGCTTCTCGCGCGACCTGGCCAGCCTGAGCGCGCTGCTCGAACGCCTGGACGCGTTTGCGCTGCGCTCGCAGCGCGCGATCACCATCGCGCTGCTCAAGACCATGATGGAGAGCGAATGAGCATGGGCGCCGTTGTTTTCTTCTTTCCTGTTGCATGACCACTGACCCACCAACCTGCGCACCAGCGTCCGCCCGAACGCGGCTGGCGCTGTTCGACCTCGACCATACGCTGCTGCCGCTGGACTCCGACTACGAGTGGGGCGAGTTCACCATCCGCATCGGCTGGTGCGACCCGGGCGACTTCGGGCGGCGCAACCAGGCCTTCTTCGACGACTACCTGGCCGGGCGCCTGGACGTGCACGACTACGTGCGCTTTGCCACCGACGCGGTGCGCCGCGCCGGCCCCGAGGCCGCTGCCGAGGCGCATGCGCGCTTCATGCGCGAGGTGATCGTACCGGCGGTGCGCCCCGAGGCATTGGCGTTGCTGGCGCGCCACCGCGACGCGGGCGACGAGGTGGTCATCATCACCGCGACCAACGAGTTCGTCACCGGCCCCATCGCCCAGCTCTTGGGCGTGCGGGAGCTGGTGGCGGTGCAGCTGGCGCGCGGCGCCGACGGCTGGATCACCGGCGAGATCGACGGCGTGCCGTCGATGCGCGAGGGCAAGGTCGCGCGCATGCAGGAATGGCTGTCCGCGCGCGGCCTGGGCTGGGAGGACGTGGACGCCACCTTCTACAGCGACTCGTTCAACGACGTGCCGCTGCTCGAACGCGTGCAACACCCCGTGGCCACCAACCCCGACGAGCGCCTGCGCGCGCTGGCCACGGAGCGCGGCTGGCCCGTGCTCGAACTGTTCAACGAAAAAACATGATCAAACAATTCATCGACAAGCTGCTGGGCCACGGCGCCGGCGGCAAGGGCGGCAAGCGCCGCTTCGGCAAGCGCCAGGAAGTGCCCGCCAGCGTGCATGGCATCGACCCGCAGCTGGTGGACCGGCGCGCCGTGGACGTGGTGCGCACGCTCAAGGACGCGGGCTTCGAGGCCTACATCGTCGGCGGCGCGGTGCGCGACCTGCTGCTGGGCCTCAAACCCAAGGACTTCGACGTGGCCACCAACGCCACGCCCGAGCAGGTCAAAGGGCTGTTCCGCCGCGCCTTCATCATCGGCAAGCGCTTTCGCATCGTGCACGTGGTGCACGGGCGCGGGCGCGAGCACGAGGTGATCGAGGTCTCCACCTTCCGCGCCTACCTGGACAACACCGCCGCCGAGCAGGTCAGCGGCAACGAGAAGACCAGCAAGGCGGCCCTGGCCGGCATGAAGCACGCGGTGGATTCCAGCGGTCGTGTGCTGCGCGACAACGTCTGGGGCCCGCAGGACGAGGACGCCGCGCGGCGCGACTTCACCGTCAACGCGATGTACTACGACCCCGAGACGCAGATCGTCGTCGACTACCACAAGGGCATTGCCGACGCCAATGCGCGCGTGCTGCGCATGATTGGCGACGCCGCCGCGCGCTACCGCGAGGATCCGGTGCGCATCATTCGCGCGGTGCGCTTTGCCGCCAAGCTGTCGCGCCTGGGCTTTGCGCTGGAGCCCAAGACGGCCAAGCCGCTGGTCGCCAGCGAGCACCTGCTGCAGGAGGTGCCGCAAAGCCGGCTGTTCGACGAAATGCTCAAGCTGTTGCAGACCGGGCATTCGCTGGCCTCGGTCGAGCAGCTCAGGAAGCTGGGCCTGGCGCGCGGCATCTACCCGCTGCTCGACATCGTCGTCGCGCGCGCCGATCTGCCCATGGTGAAGGCCGTGCTGGCCGACACCGACCGGCGCGTGGGCGAGGGCAAGGCCGTTGCGCCCAGCTTTCTGCTGGCCTGCGTGCTGTGGCAGGACGTGCAGGAGCGCTGGCAGCACAACCTGGTGCGCGGCGAGCACGCGTTTCCGGCGCTGCAGGGCGCGATCGACTCGGTGTTCGAGCAGCGCATCGGCGACGTGTCGGGCCGCGGCAAGCTGGCCGCCGACATGCGCGAGATCTGGGCCATGCAGCCGCGCTTCGAGAAGCGCTCGGGCAACCAGCCCTTTGGCATGGTGGCGCACATCCGCTTTCGCGCCGGATTCGACTTTCTGCGCCTGCGCGCCGACGTGGGCGAGGTCGAGGAGGAACTGGTCAGCTGGTGGCAGGAGTTCTCGATTGCCGACGACGGTCGCCGCGAGGACATGCTCGCCCAGGTGCGCGAGCAGCTGCGCCAGTCGCAGCGCGAGCGCCAGCGCAAGGCGCCGGCCAAGGCCGGTGCCGCCCCGGCGCGCGGCGTGGCCAAGGCGCTGGCAGCGCATGAAGATGCAGACATGGCCCCGCCGGACGCCGGCGACGGCGTGCCGCATGACGCGCCCAAGAAACGCCGCCGGCGCCGGCGCAAGCCCGCCGGCAGCGGCCAGGGCGAGGCGCAGCACCCGCCCGGCGACGGCGCGTGAGCGCGGCCTGGGTCGGCCTGGGCGCCAATCTGGGCGATGCGCGCGCCGCGCTTGCCGCGGCGGTGCGGGCGCTGGCGCAGCTGCCCGGCACGCGGCTGCAGCAGGTCTCGTCGCTGTACACCAGCGCACCGGTGGACGCCGCTGGCCCGGATTACCTCAACGCCGTGGCGCGGCTGGACACCACGCTTGCGCCGCTGGCGCTGCTGCACGCTCTGCAGGCCATCGAGAACGCCGCCGGGCGCGAGCGCCCCTACCGCAACGCGCCGCGCACGCTGGACCTGGACCTGCTGCTCTACGCCGGCCAGCGGCTGGATACGCCGGCGCTGCAGCTGCCGCACCCGCGCATGCAGGAGCGCGCCTTCGTGCTGCTGCCGCTGGCGGAAATATCACCCGAGCAGGTGGATGCTGCGGCGCTGCAGGCGGTGGCCGGCCAGCGGCTGGCGCGTCTGGACGGTGACTGGTGGTGACTTGCGCCCCGGCCGGGTTATTCCATTTCCATATCAACCGATTACTTTGTCGGCTTCGCTTGTCG
>PGEI01000019.1 GCA_002894305.1 Comamonadaceae bacterium CD01 | reverse complement strand
TGTCGGCTTCGCTTGTCGTGCTACAGCACTGTCTGCGCTTCACCTTCGCATACTCGATCGATATAGAAATGGAATTACAGCTGATGCACCACCAGCCGGAACTCCGGGTCGTCATCGAAGGGGCGCACCTCAAAGCCCAGCCGGCGCATCAGCTTGAGCATGTTGGGGTTGTTGGCCAGCACCAGGCCCTGGATTTCCGCCAGGCCGCGCTCACGCGCCACGTCCATGATGCTGAGCATCAGGCGCGACCCCAGCCCGCGGCCGGCGTAGTCGTCGGCCACCAGCAGTGCAAACTCGCAGCTGACGTGGTCGGGGTTGGTCACGTAGCGCGACACGCCGATGATGCGTTCCTTGTAGCTGCTCTCGCCCGCATCGTCGACCACCGGCTCGCGGTGCACCGCGGCCAGCGCCATCTCGCGGTCGTAGTCGATCAGAGTGAAGCGCGCCAGCATTGACGGCGGCAGCTCGGCCAGCTGCGAGACGAAGCGGAAGTACCTGCTCTCGGGCGACAGTCCCTTGACCAGGCGCTGGATCATCTGCGCGTCGTCCGGGCGCAGCGGACGCACCAGGTATTCGCCGCCGCCGCGCAGCGGCCAGACCTGCTCGTAGCGCTCGGGGTACGGCATGATCGCCAGATGGCTATAGCTGCCCGATACAGCCACCGCCTTGCCGCCAGCGCTACTGCCGTTTGCCGCGGCGGCGTCGCTCACGATGATGCGAGCGTCCACGGCCACCGCGCCCTGCTCGTCGACGATGATGGGGTTGATGTCCATCTCGCGCAGCTGGGGCAGCGCGCACACCATCTCGGAGACGCGCAGCAGAATGTGTTCGAGCTGCTGCAGGTCGACCGCGCCCGCGCCGCGCCATTCGGCCAGCGTCTCGGCCACGCGCGAGCGGTCGATCAGGCGCCTGGCCAGAAACTGGTTGAGCGGCGGCAGCTCCATGGCGCGGTCGTCGATCAGCTCGATCATCGTGCCGCCGGCGCCAAAGGTGATGACCGGGCCGAACGGGTCGTCGGTCACCACGCCCACGCAGATCTCGCGCCCGCGGCGCGCACGCGCCATCTTCTGCACCGTCACGCCGTTGATGCGCGCCTGCGGGCGCTGGCGTGCCACGCGCTGCACCAGGTCGGTATAGATGTCGCGCACCGCCGCGCCGTTGTGCACGTTGAGCACCACGCCGTCGACGTCGGACTTGTGCGCTATGTCGGGCGAGTCGATCTTGAGCGCCACCGGAAAGCCCAGTTGCGTGGCAATCATCATCGCCTCGTGGCTGGTGCGCGCCAGCAGCGTCTTGGTCACCGGAATGTGAAACGCCGCCAGCAGCGTCTTGGACTCCATCTCGGTGAGCGCGGTGCGCCGTTCGGCCAGCACGCTCTCGATGACCAGGCGCGCGCCCTCGATGTCGAGCTTGGCCAGCGACGACAGCGGCGGCGGCGTCTGCTGCAGCAGCTGCTGGTTCTGGTGGTAGCTGGCGATGTTGCCGAACGCGCCGACGGCCGCCTCGGGCGTGCGGAAGGTCGGAATCTGCGCGTCGCCCAGGATGGCGCGCGCCGGCAACACGCTGGAGTCGCCCATCCAGCAGGTCAGCACGGGCTTGCCCGCCTGCTTCTTCACGTCGGCCACGACCTGGGCGACGGCCGCCGCGTCCACATGGGACTTGGGCGAGTAAATGACCAGCAGTCCGTCGATCTCGCGCTCGCGCAGCGCCGCCTGCAGCGCCGCGCGGTATTGCTCGGGCCCGGCCTCCTCGGAGATGTCGATCAGATCGGCCAGCATCGATAGCGGCGACAGCTGGGGCGAGAGTTCCTTGATCGCGTCGGCCGACAGCCGTCCGAGCTTGAGGCCGATCTCGTTGGCCCAGTCGGCCGCCAGCACGCCGGGGCCGCCGCCATTGGTGACGATGCCCAGGCGCCGGCCCACCGGGCGGTAGCGCGAGGCCAGGCACTTGGCGGCCGAGAACAGTTCGACGAAAGAGCGCACGCGCACCGCGCCGGCACGGCGCAGCGCGGCGTCGAACACCTCGTCGCTGCCGACGATGGCGCCGCTGTGCGTGAGCGCCGCGGCGTTGCCCGCGGGCTTGCGCCCGGACTTGAGGATGACCACCGGCTTGGCGTAGGCGGCCGAGCGCAGCGCGCTCATGAAGCGCCGCGCGTTGTAGATGCCTTCCATGTAGACGACGATGCTGTGCGTGCGCGCGTCGTGCGCCAGGTAGTCCAGCGCGTCGCTCAGCCCCAGCCCCGAATGCGGGCCCAGCGACACCACGCTGGAGAAGCCAACGGCGTTGTTGCTGGCCCAGTCCAGGATGGAGGTGGTCAGCGCGCCCGACTGGCACACCAGCGCCAGCGAGCCGTCGCGCGCCAGTGGCCCGGCGGCGCTGGCATTGAGTTGCAGCGAGGGACGCTGCAACCCCAGCGTGTTCGGCCCCATCAGGTGCACGCCCTCGCTCCGCGCAATCTTGTGCCACTGGCGCGCCTGCGCTGCATCGACGCCGCTGGAGAGCACCAGCGCACAGCGGCAGTTGATGCGCCCGGCCAGCTCCAGCGCCGCGGCCACCTCGCCATGGGGCAGCGCGATGATGGCCAGGTCGGCGCGCGTCTGCGCCAGGTCGGCCAGCGTGCCGCTGGTGCTGTGCACGTCCATGAACTGCAGCGTGCCGGAGAAGCGTTGGGCGCGCAGCGCCTCCAGCAGCTGCCTGGCCTGGGGCGTGCGCGCGTCAGGCGCACCTGGTGCATCCGGTGCGTCTGGCGCGCCAGATGCATCCTGGGCGCCGCTGAGCACGATGATCGAGCTGGGGGAGAACAAGGGCGTGAGGTAATGGGAATCCATCATCAAAACATCCATTCATGGCAACAAGGTGTTGCAAAACCATGCCAACCGGCATTCTCGGGGATCGCGGCTGCCTTGGCGAGAAATCCGGCGTCGCGCTGGAAATGCCGGCACATTCCGCCCGGCATGCTCAGCACCAGGCCATCACGGGCGTGCCAGCAGCGCCAATGCCGCCTGCGCCATGGCCCGCGCCGCACCGCGGTGTGCGCCGGCAAACGCCTGGCACTGCTGCACACACTGGCGCCAGGCGGGCGCGTCGTGCGCCAGGGCAAGGGCCTGCGCCACGGCCTGTGCCATGTCAGCCACCGGAAGCGCCGCGCCGGCGGCCGCAGCAAGCTTGGCCGCCTGGGCGAAGTTGAAGGTGTGCGGCCCCATCACCACGGGGCAGCCGCAGGCGGCCGCCTCGATCAGGTTCTGCCCGCCGAGCCGCTCGAAGCTGCCGCCCAGCAGCGCCACCTGCGCCAGACCGTAGTACAGCGCCATCTCGCCCATCGAGTCGCCCAGCCAGACGTCGCCCGCCGGTGGCGCGTCGCCCTGCTGCGGCCACTGGCTGCGGCGCGCCACGCCGAGGCCCGCTGCGCGCAGCAACTGCTCGACTGCGTCAAAGCGCTGCGGGTGGCGCGGCACGATCAGCCATTGCACGCTGCGCCGGTCTGCGTCGGCCAGGCGGCCGACAGCGTCCAGCCACAGCGCCTCCTCGCCTTCGCGGCTGCTGGCCAGCAGCACGACGGGGCGCGCCGCAGCAGCGCGCCAGGCATGGCCGCGGGCCAGTTGCTCGGGGTCGGGATGAACGTCGAACTTCACGTTTCCCAGCACCTGCACATCGCGTGCGCCCACCTCGCGCAGGCGCTGCGCGTCGGCCTCGGTCTGTGCCCACACTGCGCGCAGGCCGGCATAGGCCGGGCGCGACAGCCAGGCCAGGCGCTGCGCGCCGCGGCGCGATTTCTCATTGAGGCGCGCATTGGCCAGCACCAGCGGCACGCCTTCGGCGCGGCAGCATGCGGCCAGGTTGGGCCAGATCTCGGTCTCCATCAGGATGCCGATGGCTGGGCGAAAGCGCTGCACGAAGCGGCGCACCGCGCCCGGCGTGTCCCAGGGCAACCAGACTTGTACGTCGCCCGGCTGCAGCAACTTGGCGCCCTCGGCGCGCCCCGTGGCCGTGCCGTGGGTGAGCAGCAGCCGCAGACCGGGCTGCAGCGCGCGCAGCTCGCGCAGCAGCAGCGCGGCGGCGCGTGTTTCGCCCAGCGATACCGCATGAATCCAGAGGAGCGCACCCGGCTGCGCCGGCCCGCCGCTGCCATAGCGGCCAAAGCGCTCGCCCACGGCCTGCGCGTAGCCGGCCTCCTGGCGCGCACGGCGGCGCAGTTTGCGGCGCAGCAACGGCTGGGCCAGCCAGGTGGTCAGGCCGTACAGCGCCAGCGCCAGCCGCTGCAGCGGGGTCAATGCGCAGCCGCTCCCAGCTGCGCGCCGGGCTTGACGCGTTCGAGCAGCCCCAGCATCTGCCCGCGGATGCGCTCCAGTGCTTCGGGGCTGTGGCCCTCAAAGCGCAGCACCAGCACCGGCGTGGTGTTGCTGGCGCGAATCAGGCCAAAGCCGTCCGGCCAGTCCACGCGCAGGCCGTCGATCGTGCTGACCTGCGCGGGCGCGGCAAACACCTCGCCGGCCATCTGCTGCAGCTGCGCGCTCAGGCGGTGGGGCTCGCCCTCCTCGCAGGCCACGTTCAGCTCGGGCGTGCTGCAGCTGGTGGGCAGTGCGTTGAGCACGGCGCTGGCGTCGGCATGGCGGCTCAGAATCTCCAGCAGGCGGCAGCCCGCGTAGGTGCCGTCGTCAAAGCCGTACCAGCGCTCCTTGAAGAAGATGTGGCCGCTCATCTCGCCGCCGAGTGGCGAATCGACCTCTTTCATCCTGGCCTTGATCAACGAGTGGCCGGTTTTGAACATCATCGGCTGCCCGCCGGCGGCGGTAATCTCGGGCGCCAGGCGCTGGCTGCACTTGACGTCGAACACGATGGTGCCGCCCGGCGCGCGCGAGAGCACGTCGCGCGCGAACAGCACCATCTGGCGATCAGGGAAGATGTTCTGCCCGTCCTTGGTGACGATGCCCAGGCGGTCGCCGTCGCCGTCGAAGGCCAGGCCAAGCTCGGCGTCGGTGCGCGCGAGCACGTCCATCACATCGCGCAGGTTCTCGGGCTTGCTGGGGTCGGGGTGGTGGTTGGGAAAGTTGCCGTCGACCTCGGAGAACAGCTCGACCACCTCGCAGCCCAGCGCGCGGAAGATGCCCGGCGCCGACGCGCCGGCCACGCCGTTGCCGCAGTCGACGACGATCTTCATCGGCCGCGCCAGCTTCACGTCGCCGACGATACGCGCGGTGTAGGCGGGCAGCATATCGGCGCCGCGCACGCTGCCGCCAGCCTGCAGCTGCCAGTCATCGCCCTCCATGGCGCTGCGCAGCCGCTGGATCTCGTCACCATAGATGGCGCGGCCGGCCAGCACCATCTTGAAGCCGTTGTAGTCCTTGGGGTTGTGGCTGCCCGTGACCTGGATGCCGGAGGTAGCAAGCGTGCAGGCGGCAAAGTACAGCATGGGCGTGGTGACCAGACCCACGTCGATCACCTCGATGCCTACGTCGACCAATCCCTGGATCAGCGCAGCCGACAGCGCCGGCCCCGACAGGCGGCCGTCGCGGCCGACGGCCACCGTGCGCTCGCCCGCTGCCCGCGCCGCCATGCCGAAGGCGCGGCCCAGGCCCAGCGCAAATGCCTCATTGAGCGCGGCGGGAACCACGCCGCGGATGTCGTAGGCCTTGAACAGGCTGGCGGTGACTTGCACGCAATATCCTTGTGAAACTCGATCAACGGCAATTGTAGAAGCCGCCACGACCACGCTGCGGCGGGAAGGCGCGACACAATCGGCGCTTGCCCGCCCTGCCCCGCCCTGCACTGCACAGCCGCACGCCATGCCCCTCATCGCCCTGCCCTGGAAATCGCCCTACGACCACCTGGCCCTGCTGGCCTTTCTGGCCCAGCGCCAGATCGATGGCGTCGAGCAGGTGCAGTGCACCGAAGGCCAGGCGCTGTACCGCAGCACGCTGGAGCTGCCTGGCACTGGCGGCCACCGCGGCTGGTTGCAGGTGCAGCTGGACGGCGAACGCCAGCAGGCCCTGCTGACCCTGGACGAGGCGCTGGCGCCCTGCCGCGACGAGGTGGTGCGGCGCGTGCGCCATCTGCTGGATCTGGACACCGATCCGGCGCCCATCGCCCGCGTGCTGCATGCCGACTTTCCGCACGGCGACGGCCTGCGCGTGCCGGGCGCGCTGCAGGGCTTTGCGCTGGCGGTGCGCGCCATCCTGGGCCAGCAGGTCACGGTGGCTGCGGCACGCACGCTGGCGCAGCGGCTGGCAGAGCGCTTTGGCGCGCCGCTGGAAACGCCCTGGCCCGCGCTGAACCGCCTGTTTCCCTCACCCGAGGTGCTGGCCCACGCTTCGGGCGACGCGCTCGGGCAGCTGGGCATCGTGCGCCAGCGGCAGGCGGCCATTACCGCGCTGGCGCGCGCGGTGTCAGAGGGACAGATCGACCTGCAGCCGGGCGCGGACATGCCGGCCACGGTGCAGGCACTGCGCGCGCTGCCCGGCATTGGCGACTGGACGGCGCAGTACATCGCAATGCGCGCGCTGCGCTGCAGCGACGCCTTCGTGGCCGGCGACGTGGCCTTGCACAACGCGCTGGGCCTGCGCGGCGAGAAAGCCCCGGCGCGCGCGGCGCTGGAGCGCGCCCAGGCGTGGCGCCCCTGGCGCGCCTATGCGGTGCTGCGGGCCTGGCACGCCCTGCCTGCGCAGCCGCGGCGAGGAAAAAAGGCCGGCTGAACGCCGGCCCGATCCGCGGAGTCTGCAGCCGCTCAGCCCAGCATGTCCCTGATGGCCAGCAGCGCGCCCGGATCTTCGATGGTGGTCAGGTCGCCCGGGTCGCGCCGCTCGGCCACGGCCTGCAGCGCGCGGCGCAGCAGCTTGCCGCTGCGCGTCTTGGGCAGCAGCGCGACGAAGTGGATGCGCGCCGGGCGCGCGACCGCGCCCATCTGGCCGTCCACCCGCTTCATGATTTCGGCCTCCAGCTGCTTGCGGCCGGCTTCGTCCTGCACTGCCGTGGCGTCGCGCACGACGGCGAAGGCCATCGCCACCTGGCCCTTGACCGCGTCGGCCACGCCGACGACCGCAACCTCGGCCACGCTGCTGTGGCCGGCAATGCATTCCTCGATCTCGCGCGTGCCCAGACGGTGGCCGGCGACGTTGATCACGTCGTCGGTGCGGCCCAGGATGAAGTAGTAGCCGTCGGCGTCGCGGATGCCCCAGTCAAAGGTGCTGTAGATGAGACGCCCCGGAATGCTCTTCCAGTAGGTGTCGACGAAGCGCTCGTCATCGCGCCACACCGTCTGCAGGCAGCCCGGGGGCAGCGGCCCTTCGATGGCGACCACGCCCTTCTGGTTGGGCTCGGTCAGCTCCTGGCCGGTGCTCTCGTCGATCAGGCGCACGTCAAAGCCATAGACGGCCTTGCCCGGACTGCCAAAGCGCGAGGGCTGCTGCTGCACGCCGTTGCACAGCGTCAGGATGGGCCAGCCGGTCTCGGTCTGCCAATAGTTGTCGACGATGGGAATTTGCAGCGCATCGCTGATCCACTGCGCAGTCGGCTCGTCCAGCGGTTCGCCGGCCAGCCATAGGGTCTTGAGGCAGCTGATGTCGTATTTTTTCAGGTAGGCCGGATCCTGCTTCTTGAGCACGCGCACCGCGGTCGGTGCCGAGAACATGTGCGTGACCTGGTACTTGGCCACGATGCTCCACCACACGCCGGCGTCGGGGCGGGTCGGCAGGCCCTCGTACATCACGGTGGCCATGCCCGCCAGCAGCGGCCCGTAGATGATGTAGCTGTGACCCACGACCCAGCCGATGTCGCTGGTCGAGAAGTAGGTCTGGCCCGCCTGCGCCTGGAAGATGTGCTTCATGCTGGCGGCCAGCGCCACGGCGTAGCCGCCGGTGTCGCGCTGCACGCCCTTGGGCTTGCCGGTGGTGCCGCTGGTGTACAGCGTGTAGCTGGGATGGGTGGAGTCCACCCACACGCAAGGCACTTGCGCGTCCATGTGGCGCGCGCGCAGCGTGGCCCAGTCGTGGTCGCGTCCTTCGCGCATCGCCATGGGCGCCAGGCCGCGGTCGACCATCAGCACGGCCGCCGGCTTGTACTTGGACAGCTCCAGCGCTTCGTCGAGCAGCGGCTTGTAGGGCACGCCCTTGCCGCCGCGCGAGCCCGCGTCGGCGCTGACGATGGCCACAGGCTCGGCGTCTTCGATGCGCGTGGCCAGCGACGAAGAAGCAAACCCGCCGAACACCACCGAATGGATGGCGCCGATGCGCGCGCACGCCAGCATCGCAAAGGCCGCCTCGGCAATCATCGGCATGTAGATCAGCACGCGGTCGCCCTGCTTGACCCCCAGCGCCTGCAGCACTGCCGCCATGCGCTGTACCTCCTGGTGCAGTTGGGCGAAGCTGTAGACCTGCTCGGTATCGGTCTCGCTGGAGAGCGCGATCAGCGCGTTCTGTTCGGCGCGCTCGCGCAGGTGGCGATCAACCGCGTTGTGGCACAGGTTGGTGGTGCCGCCGACGAACCACTTGGCAAACGGCGGGTTGTCGTAGTCGCAGATGCGCTGCGGCGGGGTCTGCCACTCGATCAGCTGCGCCTGCTCGGCCCAGAAGTCGTCACGCTGGTCGATGGAGCGACGGTAAAAGGATTCGTAATCGGCGGACTCGGCCATGGTTCTCTCCTGTCACAAATGCAGCTGCCCCGCTGTCGGAGCGCCGAAATTCATAATTACGGAATTGGCTTGCAAGACGCTGACATGACCCACGCCGTAGCCAGGCAACGCACCACGATACGGCGCGCACGCCCGGGGCGCCAACCCGGCCTTCGGCTCATTTCACCAGTGCCAGCATGTCCTTGAATGCCGGATGCTCGCAGCTGCGCAGCCACTCGAAGGCAACCATCTCGGTGGTCACCAGCTCGGCGCCGGCGCCGGCCAGCCGGTCGAAGGCCGCGTCGCGGTTGCGCTCGGTGCGCGAGCCGCAAGCGTCGGTCACCACCCAAACCTCGAATTCGTCTTCCAGCAGATCGAGCGCCGTCTGCAGCAGGCAGACATGGGCTTCGCAGCCGCCGATCACGATGCTGGGGCGCTCCTGCACGGCCTCGGCGCGGCCCTTCTGCAAATGGCGCGGCAGGCTGCGTGCATTGCCCGCTGGCGCCTTGGCCGGGGGGCGCAGCCACTCGCCCAGTCCTTCTTCAACCGCGCTGAAATGCATTTTTGCCAGCGTGCGCTGGCAGAGCTCGCGCACCACCGCGTCGTTGGCACCCAGGCGCGAGGGGTTTTGCTCGGTGCCCCAGACGGGCAATTGCAGCCGCTGCGCCAGCTGCGCCAGGCGCCGGGCATTGGCCAGCACCGCGTCGCCCTCATGGATTACGGGCATCAGGCGTTGCTGGTAATCAACCAGAACGAGTTGGGATTGGGACGCATCGAGCAACATATCGCCTCATTTCTTGAAAATTTCCATGGCCCAAGATTGTCGCAGCCCCGCTGCCGCGTACAGCCCAGCTCGCCGGGCACTGGGTCAAAGCCCCGCAATCCTCGTTTTTGGCGGGCATTCACGCCGGCTGTGTTACCCTCGCGTGCTATGCCCGCTTTTCGCCGCCTGCTCTGTATCACAGCCCTGTTTTGCACCCAGGCCATCGCAGCCCCGCTTGATGGCGACATGGACTCCACGCAAACCCTGTTCACCGCGCCGGATCATGCGCTGGCAGCGGGCCATGCGGTCAAACTGCAGGAGATGAGCGAGACGGTGGTCGACCGCACGTCGGAGGTGATTGCAACGGCCATGGGCTTCGTCGGCGTACCCTATCGGCGCGGCGGTGCAAATGCGGATACGGGGCTCGATTGCAGCGGCCTGGTCAAGGTGCTGTACGAAAAGGTGCAAGGCCTGTCGCTGCCCCATCGCGCCAAGGATCAGGCAGCCGTCACCGAAAAAATCGACAAGCAAGACCTGCAACCGGGCGATCTGGTTTTCTTCAACACCATGCGCCGCGCGTTCAGCCACGTGGGTGTGTACCTGGGTGACGGGAAGTTCATCCACGCGCCGCGCACCGGTGCCAAGGTGCGCGTGGAAGACATGGACAAGGCCTACTGGAAACGCCGCTTCAACGGCGCACGCCGCGTCGCGGCCGGCGACATGGTCACGACGACCGCGCGGCTGCCTGATCTGCGTTGAAGACAGCCGCAGCTGCGGTTGCCGCCATCCAGTCCGCGCTACCCCGCAGGCACATCCATCAAACCTTGGTCGTCGGCGGCTTGTGCGCAGCCATGGTGTCAATGGCCAGCGCCGAGTGCGCATAGGCGCCGCCGGCGCGCATCTCCGCAGCCACCCAGATCGCCTCCATGATCTCGGCCTCGCTGGCACCAGCTTTCAGCGCACCCTCGGTATGGCCGTGAATGCAATAAGGGCACTGTGTGACATGCGCCACGGCGACCGCGATCAGCTGCTTGGTCTTGATCGGCAAGGCGCCATCGGCAAACACGGCGGCGCTGAAGGCGCGAAACGCCTCCAGCTGCTTGGGTGCCAGCTCGCGGCGCTTGCGCGCAATGTCGGCGCTGCTGGCCGGAAACATCGGGTGATCCATGGTCACGCTCCTCGTGGTGTCACGCCTTGTGGGTGGGCGGCTGGTAGTGACCTGCCTCGGATCGGAATGGAATGGCAAACCTGTTCCAGCCGTTGATGCCGATCACCGCCAGTGTCAGGTCGACCAGCGATTTCTCGTCGAACTGCTGGCGTACCTCGTCATAGACCTCGTCGGGCACGCCGTGCGGCCCCAGTTGCGTCACCGCCTCGGCCCAGGCCAGCGCGGCGCGCTCGCGCGGCGTGTAGAAACTGGTTTCGCGCCAGGCTGGCAGCACGTACAGGCGCTGCTCGGTCTCGCCGGCAGCACGCGCGTCCTTGGTGTGCATATCCAGGCAGTAGGCGCAGCCGTTGATCTGCGAGACACGCGTCTTGACCAGCTCCAGCAGCGAATGCTCCAGGCCGCAGCCGCGCACATACTGCTCCAAGCCAAGCATGGCCTTGAATGCACCCGGCGAGACCTGCGGGTAATTGATGCGTTGTGCCATTGATATCCCTTTCTGAAAGTAATAAACATTTCGACGGAACGCTGAATGCGACCACTCGGCTCAGCCCAGCGCCGCCTCCAGCCCGCGCGGATCGAGCAGCAGTTCGCGCACCAGCACCGCGTTGTTGTGCGCCTCATCGTGCGCGGAATACACCAGCGTGATGACCTCGTGCTGCGCCCTGTTTTGCAAGGCTGCCAGGGCCGCAGCGTGCGTTCGCAACTCCTGGGTATAGCGGGTACGGAACCCGTCCCAGAGCGCCGGGTCGTGGCCGAACCACTGGCGCAGCTCGGTGCTGGGAGACAAGTCCTTGTTCCAGTCGTCGAGTGCCAGAGCCTCTTTCTTGACGCCGCGCGGCCACAGGCGGTCGATCAGGATGCGCACACCATCGCCAGGTTCGGGCGCTTCGTATGCGCGCTTGATGCGGACATGATCCGCGGGGATTTTCTTGCTCATGACAGTGCCTCTGTTTCTGTCGGTCAGCGGTCAGGATAGTCGCGTTTACCCGCGTCGATACCAGTAGGGCTATTGCCCTGACCAGCGCCCCATGGCGCAGTGCAAGCGGCCAACAAAAAACCCCGGCTGAAGACAGCCGGGGTTTTCGTGGGATGGTGCAGTGGTCAGCCCAGCGCGGCAATCACCTCGGGCGGAGCCTGTACCAGTTCGATCAGCACGCCCTCGCCCGCGATCGGGAACTGATCGTTGGCCTTGGGGTGCAGAAAGCAGATGTCGTAGCCGGCTGCGCCCGCGCGGATGCCGCCCGGAGCAAAGCGCACGCCCTGTGCGGTGAGCCATTCAACCGCGCGCGGCAGGTCGTCGATCCACAGGCCGATGTGGTTGAGCGGCGTGGTGTGCACCGCGGGTTTTTTGTCGATGTCCAGCGGTTGCATGATGTCGACCTCCACCTTGTGCACGCCGCTGCCCATGGCCAGGATGTCTTCGTCGACGTTCTCGCGCTCGCTGGTGAACTGGCCGGTCTGCGTCAGGCCCAGCATGTCCACCCACAGGCGTTTCATGCGCGACTTGTCGGTGCCGCCAATGGCGATCTGCTGGATGCCCAGCACCTTGAAAGGACGGGTCATGTTTTGCTCCGTTGAAGCCGCGCGCCAGCGGATTCGTGCCCCGCGCGCGACGGTGTTTCATTCGAATTCGAGAATGACCTCGTCGACGGCCAGCGAATCGCCCTTGCCCGCGGCAATCTTGCCGACCACGCCATCCTGCGCGGCAAAGAGGATGTTCTCCATCTTCATTGCCTCGATCACGGCCAGCTTCTCGCCTGCCTGCACCTTCTGCCCCGGCTGAACCGCCACGTCGACCAGCAGGCCGGGCATGGGCGAGAGCAGGAACTTGGACATATCTGGCGGCGCCTTGTAGGGCATGAGCTTGAACAGTTCGGCGCGCCGCGGTGTGAGCACCAGCGTATCGACCTGCGTGCCGTTGTGCATGACGCGCAGCGCCAGCGGGTTCTTGGGCAGGCCGCGCTCGATCTGCGCGGTAAAGCCCTGGCCGTTGCACGCTCCCTGGATGCGGATGCTGCCCAGGTGGGCGGTGCTGCTGATGCGGTAATCCTTGCCGTTCAAATGCACGATGCTCGAGCCCGAGTCGCTCTCGAAGTCAGTCACCGACAGCGGGTAGTACTGGTGGCGGCCCTCATGGCCCAGCGACACGACGACGAATTCCTCGCCCACCTGCACCTCGTGGCCGGACAGCTGGCCGCTGATGCCCGTGGCGCGCGCGCGGTAGCGGCGGTGCATGTAGGCGGCCAGCGCGATGAGGAAGTCGGGGTCTTCGTGCGGCACGTCCTCGGCGACGAAGCCGTGGGAATAGTGCTCGGCGATGAAGCCGGTGTTGAAGTTGCCGTTGACGAAGTCCGGGTGCGCCAGCAGCGCCGCCTGGAACGGAATACTGCTGCTGATGCCGCGGATCGCAAAGCCGTTGAGCGCGGCGCGCATCTTGGTAATCGCGTCGTTGCGATCCACGCCATGCACGATGAGCTTGGCGATCATCGAGTCATAGAACATCGGGATCTCGCCGCCCTCGTACACGCCGGTGTCCACACGCACGCCGTACTTCTTCTCGGGCTCGGCCTGGAACATGGTCTGCGGCGGCGGCGCAAAGCGCACCAGGCGGCCGGTGGACGGCAGGAAATTGCGAAACGGGTCTTCTGCGTTGATGCGGCACTCGATGGCCCAGCCCTCGCGCTTGACGTCCTGCTGGGCGATTGGCAGCTTCTGGCCTGCGGCCACGCGGATCATCAGCTCGACCAGGTCCAGGCCGGTGATGCACTCGGTCACCGGGTGTTCGACCTGCAGGCGGGTGTTCATTTCCAGGAAGTAGAAATCCTGATCCTTGCCGACGACGAACTCCACCGTGCCCGCGCTCTGGTACTTGACCGCCTTGGCCAGCTGCACCGCCTGCTCGCCCATGGCCTTGCGCGTGGCGTCGCTGATGAAGGGCGACGGCGCCTCCTCGATCACCTTCTGGTGGCGGCGCTGGATCGAGCATTCGCGCTCGTTCAGGTAGACCACGTTGCCGAAGGAGTCGCCCAGCACCTGGATCTCGATGTGGCGCGGCTCCTGCACGAACTTCTCGATGAACACGCGGTCGTCGCCAAAGCTGTTGCGTGCCTCGTTGCGGCACGAGGTAAAGCCCTCGTGCGCCTCTTTGTCGTTGAAGGCCACGCGCAGGCCCTTGCCCCCGCCGCCGGCCGACGCCTTGATCATCACGGGATAGCCAATGCCCTTGGCGATCTCGACCGCGTGCTCGGGCGTTTCGATCGCTTCGTTGTAGCCGGGGATGCAGCTCACGCCCGCCTCCTGGGCCAGCTTCTTGGAGGCGATCTTGTCGCCCATCGCAGCAATCGAATAATGCTTGGGGCCGATGAAGGCAAGGCCTTCCTCCTCCACGCGTTTGGCAAAGGCCTCGTTTTCCGACAGAAAGCCGTAGCCCGGGTGGATGGCCTGCGCGCCCGTCTGCTTGGCCGCGGCAATGATGCGGTCGGCCACCAGGTAGGACTCGCGGCTGGGCGGCGCGCCAATGTGCACCGCCTCGTCGGCCAGCTTGACGTGGCGGGCATCCTTGTCGGCATCGGAATAAACCGCGACGGTCTTGATGCCCATTTTCTGGGCCGTTGCAATTACCCTACACGCAATCTCGCCCCGGTTCGCGATCAGGATTTTGGTAAACATTCGCAGGCTCCTTAAGCGTTGTGGTTGCGTATAGCAGCCCGCTGCGCAGGCTGCGGCAGGCAATTTGTTGAAACGTCCGCCATGCGGCCGTTTTCACCGCGATTGGCAATCAGAATTTTTATGAACATGGTTTTGTTTTCTCCAAAGCGTTACGCGGTAATCACAGCGGAATGTTGCCGTGCTTGCGCCACGGGTTCTCCAGCTTCTTCTCGCGCAGCATGACCAGCGAGCGGCAGATGCGCTTCCTGGTCTCGTGCGGCAGGATCACGTCGTCGATGAAGCCGCGGGCGCCCGCGACAAAGGGGTTGGCAAAGCGCTCTTTGTATTCCGCTTCGCGCGCCGCGAGCTTGACCGGGTCGTTCTTGTCCTCGCGGAAGATGATCTCCACCGCGCCCTTGGCGCCCATCACCGCGATCTCGGCGTTGGGCCAGGCGAGGTTCACGTCGCCGCGCAGGTGTTTGGAGGCCATCACGTCGTAGGCGCCGCCATAGGCCTTGCGCGTGATCACCGTGATCTTGGGCACCGTTGCCTCGGCGTAGGCGAACAGCAGCTTGGCGCCGTGCTTGATGATGCCGCCATACTCCTGCGCGGTGCCGGGCATGAAGCCGGGCACATCGACGAAGGTGATGATGGGGATGTTGAACGCATCGCAAAAGCGCACGAAGCGCGCCGCCTTGATGCTGCTCTTGATATCGAGGCAGCCGGCCAGCACCAGCGGCTGGTTGGCGACGATGCCCACGGTCTGCCCCTCCATGCGCGCAAAGCCGATCACGATGTTCTTGGCGTAGTCGGACTGCAGCTCGAAGAAGTCGCCATCGTCCACGGTCTTGAGGATCAGCTCCTTCATGTCGTAGGGCAGGTTGGCGTTGGCCGGCACCAGCGTGTCCAGGCTCATGTCCTTGCGGTCGGCCGGGTCCATGCTGGGGCGCACCGGCGGCTTTTCGCGGTTGTTCAACGGCAGATAGTTGTACAGGCGGCGCAGCATCAACAACGCCTCGACGTCGTTCTCGAACGCCAGGTCGGCCACGCCGCTCTTGGTCGAGTGCGTGAGCGCGCCGCCCAGCTCCTCGGACGTCACCTCCTCATGCGTCACGGTCTTCACCACCTCGGGGCCGGTGACGAACATGTAGCTGCTGTCCTTGACCATGAAGATGAAGTCGGTCATCGCGGGCGAATACACCGCGCCGCCGGCGCACGGGCCCATGATCATGCTGATCTGCGGCACCACGCCGCTGGCCAGCACGTTTTTCTGGAACACGTCGGCGTAGCCGCCCAGCGATGCCACGCCCTCCTGGATGCGCGCGCCGCCCGAATCGTTCAGGCCGATCACCGGCGCGCCGACCTTCATCGCCTGATCCATCACCTTGCAGATCTTCTCGGCGTGCGCCTCGGACAGCGCGCCGCCGAAGACGGTGAAGTCCTGGCTGAAGACGAACACCAGGCGGCCGTTGATCATGCCGTAGCCGGTCACCACGCCGTCGCCCGGGATCTTGTTGTCCTGCATGCCGAAGTCGGCGCAGCGGTGCTCGACGAACATGTCCCATTCTTCGAACGTGCCCTCATCGAGCAGCAGCTCGATGCGCTCGCGCGCGGTGAGCTTGCCCTTCTTGTGCTGCGCGTCGATGCGTTTCTGCCCGCCGCCCAGGCGGGCGAGTTCACGCTTTTGCTGCAGTTGTTCCAGGATGCTTTGCATGGTTGGTCCTTGGTTGGTATGCGGTTGGTATTCAGGAGGTCTGCGTTGCCGCGGTGCGGCAGTGATTCAAAGGGCCGGCTGCGGCGCGGCCGTCTCGGTTGCGTGGGCAACGGCGGGGGCGCCGCCGGCCTGCGCCGCCAGCAGCTGGCGCGCCGCGGTCGACGCTGCAATGCGGCCCTGCGCCACGTCGGCCTGCAGCTGCGGCAGCAGCGCCCGCACCTGCGGGTGCGCGCGAAAAGCCTGTTTCAGGCCGAAGTCGATGCGCTCCCACATCCAGGCCAGCGCCTGGCGCTCGCGGCGCAGCGACAGCCGCCCGTTGGCGGTTTGCAGCCGGCGGTAGTCGCACACTGCCGCCCAGAAGCCGTCCACGCCCTGGTGCTGCAGCGCGCTGATCTGCAGCACCTTGGGGTTCCACAGCTCGCCGTCGTGCGGATCGCGCTCCGGGTTGCCGTGAAAGCCCAGCAGGCGCAGGCTGGAGGTGATCTGCGCCTGGGCGCGCGTGGCGGCGTTGGGGTCGATGTCGGCCTTGTTGATCACGACCAGGTCAGCGAGCTCCATCACGCCCTTCTTGATGGCCTGCAGGTCGTCGCCCGCGTTGGGCAGCTGCAGCACGCAGAACATGTCGGTCATGCCGTGCACCGCGGTCTCGCTCTGGCCCACGCCGACAGTCTCGACGATGACCACGTCGTAGCCCGCGGCCTCGCAGACCAGCATGGCTTCGCGCGTCTTCTCGGCCACCCCGCCCAGCGTGCCGCCGCTGGGGCTGGGGCGGATGTAGGCGGCCTCCTGCATCGAGAGTTGCTCCATGCGCGTCTTGTCGCCCAGGATGGAGCCGCCGGTGACGCTGGACGAGGGGTCGATGGCCAGCACCGCCACCTTCAGGCCCTGTCCGATCAGGTGCAGGCCCAGCGCCTCGATGAAGGTGGACTTGCCCACGCCGGGCACGCCGCTGATGCCCAGGCGCAGCGCGCGGCCGGTATACGGCAGCAGCGCGGTGAGCAGCGCATCGGCCTGGACGCGGTGATCGGCGCGGGTGGATTCCAGCAGCGTGATGGCCTTGGCCATGGCGCGGCGGCGCACCGGGGGCGCGCCGCGAAGAATGGCGTCGAGCAGGGAATGGGGTGTCATGCCGAATTACAGAATTTCAAAGCCCCTGCCATCTGACAGGCGGTAGCGGTAAAAGTCGCGCACGTCGGTGGTCCAGATCTGCGTGACGCCCATCTCCTGCGCCGCCCAGACCAGCGTGGCGTCGGCAAAGTCCATCTGCGTGCGTCGGCTGTCTGTGTACTTGTGCATCAGCACCAGCATGTCATCCAGGTGACCGGGATCGAAGGGAAAGACGCTCACGCCGCCTTGCTCCACCCAGCGCAGCATTTTCCAGCGCGCCGCCGAGGGCAAAAAATGCGACGCCTCCGCCACGCAAGGCCAGGTGGTCGTCAGATGCCAGCCTGACGGCTGACCCACGAGCAAGGCGCGGTAGTGCGGGTGCGCGATGTCCTCGGTATCGAACAGCGCCACCAGCGGGCCGGTGTCAAGCAAGGCCACGTTCACGGCGCTGCGTCCTCGTCGTCAGGCACCCAGGCCACGCCTTTCTTGCGGGCATCCTGGTAGGCCAGCCAATCACGCGTGTGGGCCTGGCGTTGCTCCTGCAGCTTGCCGCGCAGGCGCTCGCTGGTGCTGAGCGGCTGCGGCGCGCCCGCGTCGCCATCCGCAAGGCGGTATTGCACCGCCTCCTCCATCACCTGGTGGTAGAGCTGCGCCGGGTCTTTGCGCCCCAGCGCACGCTCCACCGCGGCAATGATGAATTGCGACTTGGTCACCCCCTGGCGCCGGGCAGCCTGCTCCAGCTCTTTTTCCAGCAAGGGATCCATGCGAACGGATACGGCCATGATGCGCTCCTTCGAAATACCGTATTACTGTATTTCAAATTGCGAAATCAGGCAATCGCTTTCTTGATTTGCTCGAGCACGTCCTTGGCGCTGGCCGGAATCGGCGTACCCGGGCCGTAGATGCCCTTGACGCCTGCGTCCCACAGAAAGTCATAGTCCTGCGCGGGAATCACACCGCCCACGAAGACGATGATGTCGTCCGCGCCCTGCTCCTTCAATGCATTGATGATTGCGGGCACCAGCGTCTTGTGGCCGGCGGCAAGCGTGCTGACGCCAATCGCGTGCACGTCGTTCTCGATCGCCTGGCGAGCACACTCCTCGGGCGTCTGGAACAGCGGGCCGATGTCCACGTCGTAGCCCAGGTCGGCAAACGCGGTGGACACCACCTTGGCGCCGCGGTCGTGGCCGTCCTGGCCCAGCTTGGCGATCATGACGCGCGGGCGGCGACCTTGCTGCTCGGCAAAGGCGTCGATCTCGCCCTTGAGCTTCTCCCAGCCTTCGGCGCCGTCGTAGGCGGTGGCGTACACACCAGTGACCATTTGCGTATCGGCGCGGTGCCGTCCAAAGGATTTTTCCAGTGCGTCGGAGACCTCGCCCACCGTGGCGCGCAGGCGAACCGCCTGAATGGCCAGATCCAGCAGGTTGCCCTGTCCGCTCTCTGCGGCCGCGGCAAGCGCGGCCAGTGCCTGGCCGACGGCCTGGGCATCGCGTTGCTGCTTGATCGCGTTCAGGCGCGCAATCTGGTTCTCGCGCACCTTGACGTTGTCCACCTCCAGGATGTCGACCGGGTCTTCCTTGGCCAGCTTGTATTTGTTCACGCCGACGATGACCTCGCGCCCCGAGTCGATGCGCGCCTGCTTCTCGGCGGCGGCGGCCTCGATCTTGAGCTTGGCCCAGCCGCTGTCCACTGCCGCCGTCATGCCGCCCATGGCTTCGACTTCCTCGATGATCTTCCAGGCGGCGTCGGCCATGTCCTGGGTCAGCTTCTCCATCATGTAGCTGCCGGCCCAGGGGTCGATCACGTTGGTGATGTGCGTCTCTTCCTGGATGATGAGCTGCGTATTGCGCGCGATGCGGGCGGAAAACTCCGTCGGCAGTGCAATCGCTTCGTCGAGCGCGTTGGTATGCAGGCTTTGCGTGCCGCCGAATACGGCCGCCATGGCCTCGATGGTGGTGCGCACCACGTTGTTGTACGGATCTTGCTCGGTCAATGACCAGCCCGAGGTCTGGCAGTGCGTGCGCAGCATCAGGCTCTTGGGCTTCTTGGCGCCCGTGCCCTTCATGATGCGGCACCACAGCAGGCGGGCGGCGCGCATCTTGGCGATCTCCAGGTAGAAATTCATGCCAATCGCCCAGAAGAACGACAGGCGGCCGGCGAACTCGTCCACGTCCATGCCCTTGGCGATCGCGGTCTTCACGTATTCCTTGCCATCGGCCAGCGTGAAGGCCAGCTCCAGCGCCTGGTTGGCCCCGGCTTCCTGCATGTGGTAGCCAGAAATCGAGATCGAGTTGAACTTCGGCATGTTCTTGGCCGTGTACTCGATGATGTCGCCGATGATGCGCATCGACGGCTTGGGCGGGTAGATATAGGTGTTGCGCACCATGAACTCTTTCAGAATGTCGTTCTGAATCGTTCCCGAGAGCTTGTCCTGCGACACGCCCTGCTCCTCCGCCGCCACCACATAGCCCGCCAGCACCGGCAGCACGGCGCCGTTCATCGTCATCGACACCGACACCTTGTCCAGTGGAATGCCGTCGAACAGGATCTTCATGTCCTCGACGCTGTCGATCGCCACGCCCGCCTTGCCCACGTCGCCGGTCACGCGCGGATGGTCGCTGTCGTAGCCGCGGTGCGTGGCCAGGTCGAACGCCACCGACACACCCTGCCCGCCTGCGGCCAGCGCCTTGCGGTAGAAGGCGTTTGATTCCTCGGCGGTCGAGAAGCCCGCGTACTGGCGAATCGTCCAGGGGCGCACCGCATACATCGTCGCCTGCGGGCCGCGCAGATAGGGCTCGAACCCGGGCAGCGTATTGGCATAGGGCAGGCCCGCCGTGTCCTCGGCGGTATACAGGGGCTTGACCGTGATGCCGTCCGGCGTCACCCAGTTGAGCGCGCCGACGTCGCCGCCGGGGGCGGACTTGGTCGCCGCCTTGGCCCAGGCCTGGAGGTCGGCGGGCTGAAATTCAGGAGCAGATTGGTTCATGGCTGGGAGCGCTTGGGCAAAAATGCGGCAAAAAATGCGACGCACAGGTGCTGCGCCGCACAAACCATCGGAGTTTACCCGATCTGTAATTATTAATTCAAAATTGCGCTACATTTGCCCCATGTCCCAAGCCCTCCTGACTCCCAAGGCGCTGTATGTGCAGGTTGCAGAGCAGCTGCGCCAGCGCATTTTCCAGCGCGAGCTGGAGCCGGGGAGCTGGATCGACGAGCTGAAGATTGCCGAGGAGCTGGGCATCAGCCGCACGCCGCTGCGCGAAGCGCTCAAGGTGCTGGCGGCCGAGGGACTGGTGACGATGAAGGTGCGCCGCGGCGCCTACGTCACCGAGGTCAGCGACAAGGACTTGCGCGACGTCTACCACCTGCTGGCGCTGCTGGAGAGCGACGCGGCCGCCGTGGTCGCGCGCCAGGCCAATGACGCCGAGCTTGCGCAGCTGCAGGCGCTGCACGACGAACTGGCCGGCGCGACCGGTGAGCGCGAGCGCTTTTTTGCCCTCAACGAACGCTTTCACATGCGCATCCTGGAGCTGGCGGACAACCGCTGGCGCAACCAGCTGGTGGCCGACCTGCGCAAGGTCATGAAGCTCAACCGCCACCACTCGCTGTTCAAGCAGGGGCGTATCGCCGACTCGCTGGCCGAGCACGCGAGCATCATGGCCGCGCTGCGCGCGCGCGACGGCCAGGCGGCGGCGCGGGCCGTCCAGGCCCATTTCGCGCAAGGGCTGCAAGCCGCGGCGTAATTTGCTCGGCAGAGGCGCGTGGCGCGCTATGGTTGCGGTTTTGCCACCATCCAACGCCTGCCGTGATTCCTGACTGCCCCCCGGGCCTGATCGCCCTGCACAGCAACCGCACCGACGCGCTGGCCGACACCATGGCCGCGTGGCTGGCCGCCCACCCGCTGGCGCCGCTGGAGAGCGAGGTGGTGCTGGTGCAAAGCAACGGCATGGCCGAGTGGCTCAAGATGCAGCTGGCCCAGCATCAGGGCGTGTGCGCCGCCGTGCGGCTGGAGCTGCCCGCGCGCTTTGCCTGGGCCAGCTACCGCCAGGTCCTGGGCCCGCGCGCCGTGCCCCACCATTCGGCGCTGGACAAGTCCGCGCTGCTGTGGCGATTGATGCAACTGCTGCCCCAGGTCGTGGGTCAGCCCGTCTACGCGCCGCTGCAGCGCTACCTGCAGGGCGACGAGCCCGAGCGGCGCCTGCAGCTGGCGCGGCGCCTGGCCGACCTGTTCGACCAGTACCAGATCTACCGCGGCGACTGGCTGGACGCCTGGGCCCAGGGGCTGGCCGTGCTGACCCAGCCCGGCCAGCCCGACGCGCCGCTGCCCGCGCAGCAGCAGTGGCAGTGCGCGCTGTGGCAAGCGCTGCTGGCCGAACTCAGCCCCGCCGAGCGCGCCGGCACGCGCGCCGCGGTGCATGCGCGGGCGCTGCAGCACCTGGCCTCGGGCACACCGGCGCAGCAGCCAGTGGCGCGGCGCGTCGTCGTGTTCGGGCTCAGCCACATGCCGCTGTCGCTGCTGCAGCTGTTGGCGGCGCTGGCCGGGCACAGCCAGATCGTGCTGGCGGTGCACAACCCCAGCCGCTACCACTGGGCCGACGCCATCGACGGGCGCGATCTGCTGCGCCAGCAGCGCCAGCGCCACCCCGACCGCGGCGGCGCGCCGCTGGCAGGCGTGCCGCTACAGGCCATGCACCTGCACGCCCACCCGCTGCTGTCCGCCTGGGGCCGCCAGTGCCGCGACACCATCCGCCAGCTCGACGCCTTCGATACCACGCTGCAGACGGCCGCCGAGCTGGATTGGCCGCGCGTCGACCTGTACGACGACACGCCCGCCAGCGACGGCCTGCTGCTCGAGCAGGTGCAGCGCAGCATCCGCGACCTGCTGCCACTGGCCGAGCACCCGCGCAGCCTGCTGCCCGGCCACCACGTGCCGGCAGGCGACCGCTCCATCGTCTTTCACAGCGCGCACAGCCTGGTGCGCGAGCTGGAGGTGCTGCACGACCAGCTGCTGGATCTGCTGGCCGCGCCGCCCGCCGCCGGCCAGGCGCCGCTGCAGCCGCGCGACATCGTCGTCATGCTGCCCGACGTGCAGCAGGCGGCCGCGTCGATCCGCGCGGTGTTCGGCCAATATCCGCGCCAGGATGCGCGCCACATTCCGTTCGACATTGCCGACCTGGGCGCGCGCGCCGCCAGCCCGCTGGTGGCCGCGCTGCAATGGCTGCTACGACTGCCCAGCCAGCGCGTGCACCTGTCCGAGCTGTGCGACCTGCTGCAGGTGCCGGCCGTGGCCGCACGCCTGGGGCTGGACGAGGCCGACCTGCCGCTGCTCACCCGCTGGATGAGCGGCGCCGGCATCCGCTGGGGCCTGGGCAGCGCCCAGCGCGCCCAGCTCGACCTGGCCGCCTGCGGCGACGCCAACAGCGCCGGCTTCGGTCTGCGCCGCATGCTGCTGGGCTACGCCAGCGGTGGCGAGGGCGTAGCCGACGCGCGGGGCCAGCAGCAGTCGCCCGCCTGGCAGGGCATCGAGCCCTACGACGAGGTTGGCGGGCTCGATGCCGAGCTGGCCGGTGCGCTGGCTACGCTGCTGGACATGCTGCAGCGCTGGTGGCAGCAAAGCCTGCAGCCGGCCACGCCGCAGCAATGGGCCGACCGCCTGCGCGCGCTGCTGGCGCAGCTGGTGCTTGCGCGCAGCGAGACCGACCGCGCGCTGCTGGGACTGCTGGGCGACGCGCTCTTTCGCTGGCTGCAGGACTGCGAGCAGGCGGGGTTTGACGAGCCCATTGCGCTGGCCGTCGCGCAATCGGCCTGGCTGGACGCGCTGGCCCAGCCCTCGCTGGCGCAACGCTTTCGCGCCGGCGGCGTGACTTTCTGCACGCTGATGCCGATGCGCGCCATTCCGTTCGAGGTCGTCTGCCTGGTCGGCATGAACGAAGGCGACTACCCGCGGCGCAGCCAGCGCAGCGACTTCGACCTGATGCAGGAACGCGGCCAATACCGCCCCGGCGACCGCGCCCGCCGCGACGACGACCGCCAGCTGATGCTGGATGCTCTGTTGTCGGCGCGGCGCACGCTCTACGTCAGTTGGACCGGCCGCCTGGCGCGGGACAACAGCGAGCAGCCGCCGTCGGTGCTGGTGGCGCAGCTGCGCGACTACCTCGCCGCCGGCTGGCGCGGCCAGGGCGACACGCCGGACAGCCTGCTGGCAGAGCGCACGACGGCCCACCCGCTGCAGCCCTTCAGCCGCGCCTACTTCGAACAGGGTGGTGGCCTGCACACCCATGCGCAGGAGTGGCGCGCCGCGCATGCGCAGACCGGGGATGCCGACCTTGCCCAGACGACACCAGTCGACGCCCTGCCCGCCTTTGCTCCCGACCCACAGACGCCGCTGACACTGCGCCGGCTGCAAGCCTGGCTGCGCCATCCGGCACGCGCCTTCTTCCAGCACCGCCTGCAGGTCTTCCTCGACGCGCAGGACGAGACGCAGGAAGACAACGAGCCGTTTGCACTGCAGGGCCTGGATAACTTCGAGGTCGTGCAGGAGCTGCAGCAGCAGGTCTGCAGCGACTGGCTGGCCGCCAGCGCGCAGGACGGCCAGCCACCGGGCGAGGACTTCACCACCGCCAGCCTGCGCCAGCACCTGCAGCGCCTGCAGCGCAGCGGCCGCCTGCCGCTGGCCAGCGTGGGCCAGCGGCAGGCGGCACAGCTGCAGGCCACGCTGGCACCGGCCCTGACGCACTGGCAGCAGGCGCGCAGCAGCCACAGCCAGCCGGGCGAGCGCCAGCTGCTGCACTACGAAGCCGCAGGCGTGCGCCTGCAGGACTGGCTGCCCACGCTGCTGCACGCTCCCCAGAATCCCGCAGCGGCGCCGCTGTGGCTTGACATGGATCCGCGCGAACTGAGCGAGAAAGACGGCAAGAACCAGCGTGCGCGCGCGGACAGGCTGCTGCCCTATTACCTGCGCAGCCTGGTGGCCGCCGCCTGCGGGCAGACGGCGGGCGCGCTCGTCGTCGGGCTCAGCCAGTGCCTGCACATCGCGCCCATGCCTGCTGCTGCGGCCCGTAATGCGCTGGACGCACTGCTGGCGCTGTGGCGCCACGGCCAAAGCCAGCCATTGCCACTGCCTTTGAGGACGGCGCTGGCCCTGCTCACCCAGGGCGAGGCCAAGGCGGTGGCGGCCTATCAGGGCAGCTTCCAGGGCGTGGCCGAGGGCGGCGACCCGTACTGGGCCCGCCTGTACCCCGACTACGCCGCGCTGGCGCACGACGGCCAACTGCACGACACCGCCCCGCAGGTGCACGGGCCGCTGCTGCGCTGGTGCCAGGAGCAGGTGCGCGTGCAGCTCTGGGACGATGCAAACTGAGATCGTCAGTCCGCTCCGGGTCTCAGCGCGCGGCGCGGTACAGCCGTAGCGCAAAAAAGCCGATGGGCCAACCCCCAGCCGTGCGAGTGCATCCATGCTGCAGCGCCGCATACAATTGACCGGCTCCGGTCGGTCGCGCTGCGGACAGCCGCCCGGCACCGCTGCACCGACAATGCCCCGCATTTGCGCACAGACGATGAGACACCCATGACCAACGAAGAAATCCTTGCCCAGTTCGGCCCCCGCGAATCGATGGAGTACGACGTCGTCGTCGTCGGCGGCGGCCCGGCCGGCCTTGCCACCGCCATCCGCATCAAACAGCTGGCCGAGGAAAAAGGCCAGGACGTCTCCGTCGTGGTGCTGGAAAAGGGCTCGGAGCCCGGCGCGCACATCCTGTCGGGCGCCATCATGGATCCCAAGGCGCTCACCGAGCTGATCCCCGACTGGAAGGCCAAGGGCGCGCCCCTGAACCAGCCGGTCACCGACGACGGCTACGTCTTCCTGAGCGAGCGCTCGGGCTGGCGCCTGCCCAACGTCTTTCTGCCGCCGTTTGCCAACAACCACGGCAACTACATCGTGCGCCTGGGCGATGTGACCAAGTGGCTGGGCGAACAGGCCGAGGCGCTGGGCGTCGAGATCTTCCCCGGCTTTGCCGCCGCCGAAGTGCTGTACGACGACAGCGGCGCGGTCAAGGGCGTGGCCACCGGCAACATGGGGCTTGGCAAGGATGGCCAGCCGACTGATAACTTCCAGCTCGGCATGGAGTTGCTGGGCAAGTACACCGTGTTCGCCGAGGGCGCGCGCGGCCACCTGGGCAAGCAGCTGATCGCGCGCTTTGCGCTGGACAAGGACAGCGACCCGGCCAGCTTCGGTATCGGCATCAAGGAGCTGTGGGAGATCGACCCCAGCCGCCACACGCCCGGCTTCGTCATGCACACCGCCGGCTGGCCCATGGACAACGCCACCTACGGCGGCGGCTTCATCTACCACCTGCCGGACAACAAGATCGCGCTGGGTTTTGTCACCGGGCTGAACTACACCAACCCCTACCTGAGCCCGTTCGAGGAGTTCCAGCGCTGGAAGACCCATCCCAACGTGCGCTGGTATTTCGAGAACGCCAAGGGCGAGCTGACCGCCAAGCGCCTGCAGTACGGCGCGCGCGCAATCAACGCCGGCGGCCTGAACGCGGTGCCCAAGACCATCTTCCCCGGTGGCGTGCTGGTGGGTTGCGACGCGGGTTTTCTCAACGTCAGCCGCATCAAGGGCAGCCACTCGGCGATCAAGACCGGCAAGATGGCCGCCGAGGCGATCTTCGACGCACTGGGCGCCGGGCGCCAGCACGACGAGCTCACGGCCTTCCCCAAGGCGTTCGAGGCCAGCTGGCTGTACACCGAGCTCAACAAGGATCGCAACTTCAAGAACTGGTTCAAGCACGGCCTGGTCGCCGGTATCGTGATGAATGGGCTGGAGCAGTTCGTGCTGCGCGGGCACATTCCGTGGACGCTGCGCCGCGACAAGCCCGACCATGCCTACCTCAAGCCCGCGGCCGAGTGCAAGCCCATCGTCTACCCCAAGCCCGACGGCAAGATCACCTTCGACCGCCTCTCCAGCGTGTTCATCAGCAACACCAACCATGAGGAAAACCAGCCGTCGCACCTGACGCTCAAGGACGCCAAGGTGCCGGTGACGATCAACCTGGCCAAGTACGCCGGCCCCGAGGCGCGCTACTGCCCGGCGGGCGTGTACGAGTTCGTCGAGGGCGAGGACGGCCAGGAGCGCCTGCAGATCAACGCGCAGAACTGCGTGCACTGCAAGACCTGCGACATCAAGGACCCGACGCAGAACATCGTCTGGGTCACGCCCGAGGGCGGCGGCGGGCCGAACTACTCGGGCATGTAACGCTCGCGCGGCCCGCGTACACTCGCGCGGGCCGCGTTCACGCGCCGCACCATTGACCAATGATGACAACCAACAGGAGAGACCGATGAAATTTTCGCCTTGGATGACCATGGGCGCCCTGAGCCTGGCGCTGGCCGCCGCCCTGCCCGCTGCAGCGCAGGAGAAATCCGTCGCCATCACGGCCATCGTCGAGCACCCGGCGCTGGACTCGGTGCGCGACGGCGTGCAGGACGCGCTCAAGGCAGCTGGCTTCGAGGCCGGCAAGAACCTGAAGTGGCAGTACCAGAGCGCCCAGGGCAACACCGGCACGGCCGCGCAGATCGCGCGCAAGTTCATCGGCGACAAGCCCGACGCCATCGTCGCCATCGCCACGCCGTCGGCGCAGGCCGTCGTGGCCGCCACCAAGACCGTCCCGGTCGTCTTCTCCGCCGTGACCGACCCGGTCGCCGCCAAGCTGGTGGCCAACTGGGAGCCGTCGCACACCAACGTCACCGGCGTGTCCGACCTGCTGGCGCTGGACAAGCAGATGGAACTGGTCAAGCAGGTCGTCCCCAACGCAAAGCGCGTGGGCATGGTCTACAACCCGGGCGAGGCCAACTCGGTCGTCGTCGTCAAGCAGCTCAAGGAGCTGCTGCCCACGATGGGCATGACGCTGGTCGAGGCGTCGGCGCCGCGCTCGGTCGACGTCAGCAGCGCCGCTCGCAGCCTGATCGGCAAAGTGGACGTGATCTACACCAACACCGACAACAACGTGGTCTCGGCCTACGAATCGCTGGTCAAGGTCGGCCAGGACGCCAAGTTGCCGCTGATCGCCTCGGACACCGACAGCGTCAAGCGCGGCGCCATCGCGGCGCTTGGCATCAACTACCGCGACCTGGGTGAGCAGACCGGGCGCATCGTGGTGCGCATACTGAACGGCGAGAAGCCCGGCGACATCAAGCCCGAGACCAGCACCAAGGTCGAGCTGTTCGTCAACCCCGGCGCCGCCGAAAAGCAGGGCGTGACGCTGTCGCAAGCGCTGATCGACTCGGCCGCGCAAGTCGTCAAGTAAACCCACGGCCGGTGTGCGCCAAGCTCCCGCGCGGAGCTGGCGCACGCCGCCCCGGCCCTCACCTGAGCCCCTTGCCGGGGCTTTTGCGTGTTTCAGTTCCACAGCAATCGTCTGCTGCCCCATGTCCCTGTTTTCCCTGCTCGGCGCCATCGAGATCGGCCTGATCTACGCGCTGGTCGCCCTGGGCGTCTACATCTCGTTTCGCCTGCTGCGTTTTCCCGACCTCACCGTGGACGGCAGCTTTCCGCTGGGCGGCGCCGTCTGCGCGGTGCTGATCGCCGGCGGCACCAACCCCTGGCTGGCCACGCTGGCGGCTACCGCCGCGGGCGCCGGCGCGGGCCTGGTGACCGGCTGGCTCAACGTGCGACTGAAGATCATGGATCTGCTGGCCTCCATCCTGATGATGATCGGCCTGTACTCGGTCAACCTGCGCATCATGGGCGGGCCCAACATTCCGCTGATCAACGACCCCACGCTGTTCACCCAGCTGCAGCCCGACGGCGTGCCCGACTACGTGATGCGCCCCGTCATCGTGCTGGTCTTCACCATTGCCTGCACGCTGGCGCTGAACTGGTTCTTCGCCACCGAGCGCGGCCTTGCGATTCGGGCCACCGGCTCCAACGCGCGCATGTGCCGAGCCCAGGGCGTCAACACCGGCGCCATGGTGCTGCTGGGCATGGCCGTCTCAAACGCGCTCGTCGGCCTGGCCGGCGCATTGTTCGTGCAGACCCAGGGCGGCTCGGACATCTCGATGGGCATCGGCACCATCGTGATTGGCCTGGCCGCGGTCATCGTCGGTGAGAGCATCCTGCCGTCGCGCCGCGTCGTCTACGCCACGCTGGCCGTGGTCATCGGCGCCATCGTCTACCGCTTCTTCATCGCCGCGGCGCTCAACAGCGACTTCATCGGCCTGAAGGCCCAGGATCTGAACCTGGTCACCGCGGTGCTGGTGACGGTGGCACTGGTCATTCCGCAGATCAAGCGCAAGCTCAAGCACAAAAGCCTGCCCGATGCCCCCAAGAGCCTGTAACCGGAGCGAGGCCACGCCATGCTGAGCGCACAAGACCTGCAACTCACCTTCAACCCCGGCACGCCGATCGAGACGCGCGCGCTGCGCGGCCTGTCGCTGCACATCCCGGCCGGGCAGTTCGTCACGGTCATCGGCTCCAACGGCGCGGGCAAGTCCACGCTGCTCAACGCGGTCTCGGGCGACCAGATGGTCGACAGCGGCTCCATCCTGATCGATGGCGTGGACATGACGCGCAAGCCCGTGTGGGAGCGCGCCGAGCGCGTCGCGCGCGTGTTCCAGGACCCGATGGCCGGCACTTGCGAGGACCTGACCATCGAGGAGAACATGGCGCTGGCCCAGCGCCGCGGCGCATTGCGCAACCTCTCTCGCGCGGTCAAGACGCAGATGCGCGAGGGCTGGCGCGAACGCCTGGCCACGCTCGGCCTGGGGCTGGAGAGCCGCCTGACGGACCGCATCGGCCTGCTCTCGGGCGGCCAGCGCCAGGCCGTCAGCCTCTTGATGGCGGCGCTGCAGCCCTCGCGCATCCTGCTGCTCGACGAGCACACCGCGGCGCTCGACCCGCGCACTGCCGACTTCGTGCTGCAGCTCACCGCGCGCATCGTCGCCGAGTCGCAGCTGACCACGATGATGGTCACGCACAGCATGCGCCAGGCGCTGGACGTCGGGGAACGCACCGTGATGCTGCACCAGGGCCAGGTGGTTCTGGACGTGGCCGGCGAGGAGCGCGCGCGCATGGATGTGCCCGATCTGCTGCACATGTTCGAGAAGGTGCGCGGCGAAAAGCTCGCCGACGACGCGCTGCTGCTGGGCTGACCGCCCCACCCCTCCCTCGCCGGCCGCCGCGGGCCGCGGCACCCGTCCTGTCTTTGCGACTGAAAGTTTTCCCCCCATGAGTGACCATCCCGCCCCGTCCGGCCAGCAGCTGCGCCGTACGCTGAAGGCGCGCCATCTGTCGATGATCGCCATCGGCGGCTCCATCGGCACCGGCCTGTTCGTCGCCTCGGGTGCCACCATCTCGCAGGCCGGCCCGGGCGGCGCGGTGCTGGCCTACATGGTCGTCGGCCTGATGGTCTACTTCCTGATGACCAGCCTGGGCGAGATGGCCGCCTACCTGCCCACCTCGGGCTCGTTCGCCACCTATGGCGCGCGCTACGTCGACGAAGGTTTCGGCTTCGCGCTGGGCTGGAACTATTGGTACAACTGGGCGGTAACCATTGCGGTCGACCTGGTCGCCGCGCAACTGGTCATGGCCTACTGGTTCCCGGATGTCGACGGCGTGCTGTGGAGTGCGGCCTTCCTCGCCATCATGGTGGGGCTGAACGCCATCTCGGTGCGCGGCTTCGGCGAGGCGGAATACTGGTTCGCCGCGATCAAGGTGACCACCGTCATCATCTTCATCGTCGTCGGCGTGCTGATGATTCTGGGCATCGTGCGCGGCGACGCGCAGCACCAGGGACTGTGGGCCCACCTGCAGCTGTGGAGTCTGGACGACGCGCCGTTCGCCGGCGGCTTCTCGGCACTGATCGGCGTGGCGATGATCGTCGGCTTCTCGTTCCAGGGCACCGAGCTGATCGGCATCGCCGCCGGCGAATCGGAGAACCCGGCGAAAAACATCCCGCGCGCGGTGCGCCAAGTGTTCTGGCGCATCCTGCTGTTCTACGTCTTCGCCATCCTGGTCATCAGCCTAATCATTCCCTACACCGACCCGCAGCTCTTGAAGAACGACGTGGGCGACATCGCGGTGAGCCCGTTCACGCTGGTGTTCGAGCGCGCCGGCCTGTTGTCGGCCGCTGCGGTGATGAACGCGGTGGTGCTCACCTCGGTACTGTCGGCGGGCAACTCGGGCATGTACGCATCCACCCGCATGCTGTACACGCTGGCCTGCCAGCGCATGGCGCCGGCCATTTTTGCCCGGGTGAACGCACGCGGCGTGCCCATCATGGCGCTGCTGGGCACGACGGCGCTGGCCGCGCTGTGCTTTCTGACCAATATCTTCAGCCCGCAGGCGGTCTATATCTGGCTGCTCAACCTCTCGGGCATGACCGGCTTCATCGCCTGGCTGGGCATTGCCATCAGCCACTACCGCTTTCGCAAGGGCTATGTGGCGCAGGGCCTGGACATCAACGACCTGCCCTACCGCACCCGGTCGTTTCCGTTCGGCCCGGTGTTCGCCTTCGTGCTGTGCCTGACGATCACGCTGGGCCAGAACTACCAGGCGTTTTTGCAGGAGCACATCGACTGGACCGGCGTCGTGGCCACCTACATCGGGCTGCCGCTGTTCCTGCTGATCTGGCTGGGCTACCGCCTGGTGCGCGGCTCGCGCATCGTCTCCTACGACGAAATGCGCGTGAAGCCCGAGGCGTACTGAAAACCGTCTCCGCTACACCCCCAGCGGCAGGTCGGCCTTCTTCAGCGTACGCAACACAAAGCTGGACTGGCTGTGGCGGATGCCGCGGATCTTGTACAGCTTCTCGCGCAACAGCCGCTCGTAGTCGCGCGTGTCCTTGACGACGACGCGCAGCAAATAGTCGTACTCGCCCGAAACCAGGTGCGCCTCGACCACCTCGGGAATGCTGGCCAGCACCTCGCCAAATTTTTCCAGCGTGTTGTCGCTGTGGCTGTCCAGCGTCACCATGACCAGCACCGTGTCGCCCAGGCCCAGCGCCAAAGGGTTCAGCCGCACCGTGTAGCCCTCGATCACGCCGGCCTCCTCCATTTTCTTGATGCGCCCCCAGCAGGGCGATGCGCTCAGGCCCACGACCGCGCCGACCTCCTGCAGGCTGGCGCGCGCGTTCTTCTGCAAGACAGAGAGAATTTTTCGATCAAGCTTATCCATGCCGTAAATTATTCAACACAAATGCCGTTAAAAGAAAAATATTCTGTTCAGCAGGATTTTTGAAAGAAATTCAGCAAAATCATCTGCGGCCGCTGGCGCATACTTACATCCAACGAGGCGCTCTTACCGGAGCGCACCAAGTTGGCGGAGCTGCAGCACTTACCGGTGCTGGTGACCCACCAAAACGCAGGGTTTATCCACCCAGGGCGTAGGCGATGCATCCATCCAGGGCCCGTGGCGCAGTCCACGGGCTTTGTCGTTTGTGCGCCCAATGTTTTGGCACGGAAATACCCACGAACCGGCACAAACCCTATGCCGGCTGCCATGTTGCAACGTGATAATTTTTTTGCAGCATTCGCTAACAAGGAGACTACATGCAGCTGAGCAAAATCGCCCTCGGACTGGGCCTGGCACTGGGCATCACCTGGGGCGCAGCGGCGCAGACCACGATGCGCATCAACATCTCGGTGGCGCAGAACTCGCACCAGGGCATCGCCATCGACACCTTTGCCAAGGAGGTGGAAAAGCGCAGCGGCGGCCGCTACAAGATCCAGACCTTCTACAACGGCTCGCTGGGCGGTGAGCGCGAATCGGTCGAGGCGGTGCAGCTGGGCACCCAGGAGCTGACCTTCACCTCCACCGGCCCCATTCCCAACTTCGTTCCCGAGACCAAGATCCTGGACGTCCCCTTCCTGTTTCGCGACAAGACGCACGCGCGCGCGGTACTCGACGGGCCCATCGGCCAGGATCTGCTCAAGAAGTTCGAGTCCAAGGGCATGGTCGGCCTGGCCTGGGCCGAGAACGGCTTCCGCCACATGACCAACAGCAAGCGCGACGTGCGCGAGCCCGGCGACCTGAAGGGCCTGAAGATGCGCACCATGGAGAACCCGGTGCACATCGCCGCGTACAAGGGTTTTGGCATCATCACCACGCCGATGGCCTTCCCCGAGGTGTTCACCGCACTGCAGCAGGGCACCGTGGACGGGCAGGAGAACCCGCTGCCAGTCATCATCTCGGCCAACTTCGACCAGGTGCAGAAACACCTGTCGCTGACCGGCCATGTCTACTCGCCCTGCATCTTCCTGATGAACAAGGCCACGTTCGACAAGCTCTCGCCCGAGGACAAGAAAATCTTCACCGAGGCTGCACAGGAGGGCACGCGCGCCAACCGCGCCCGCGTGGACGAGGACGATACCAAGGGCGTGGCCGAGCTGCGTGCGCGCGGCATGACCGTGATCGACGACCTGGACAAGGCCAAGTTCGTGCAGGTGCTCGCCCCGGTCAATGCCCAGTTCGAGAAAGAATTCGGCAAGGACAAGCTCGACGCCATCCGCAACTTCCAGTGAATGCATTGGTGATTTGAAACACGCCCGTGGGCCACGCCGGCCCACGGGCGTTTTCGTACAGAAAAATGAAATCTCTCTTCCTAGCCTGCGAGCGCTGGAGTTCGGGAATCGCAATGGCCCTCGCCTGCGCCATGCTGGCCATCGCGTCCGCACTGGGCATGTTCCAGATCCTGATGCGCTTCGTGTTTGAAAGTCCGGCCGAATGGACTGAAGTCCTGATCCGCTTCTCACTGATCTGGATGATCTTTCTGGCCATCCCGATGGCGTTCCGCCAGGGCGCGATGATCAGCGTCGACGTGCTCTACCGCTGGAGCCCGCCGCGCCTGCGCCGCGTGCTCGAATGGGTGGTGTGCCTGGCGTCGCTCACGCTCATCGCCATCCTGATCTGGTGGGGCTGGGACTACGCCCGGCGCGCCAGCGTGCAGACCATGGCAGGGCTGGAGTCGGTGTCGATGTTCTGGGCCTATCTGGCGGTACCGGCCGGCGGCCTGTTCTGCATCCCCGGCATCGTCGGCAACCTGATCGACCCGCGCCGCATGGAACTGGAGACCGCCCAATGACCGGCGCAATGATTGGCACGATGGCGCTGTGCTTTGCGCTGTCGATCTCTGTGGCCGTCTCGATCGGCCTGTCGGCCATTCTGGGCATCCAGCTGGCCAACGCCAACATGCTGATCGCGGTCAAGGAGATGTTTGGCGCGGTCAACAAATTTCCACTGGCGGCCATCCCCTTCTTCATCCTGGCGGGCAACCTGATGGAGGCCGGCGGCATCTCGCGCCGCCTGGTCGAGTTTGCCAAGAGCCTGGTCGGCGGCGTGCAGGGCGGCCTGCCGATGACCTGCGTGCTGACCTGCATGATCTTCGCGGCCGTCTCGGGTTCATCGGTCGCCACCACGTTCGCGATTGGCGCCATCCTGATCCCGGCGCTGGTCAAGCACGGCTACCCGGTCACCTATGCCGCCGCGCTGCAGGCGACCAGCGCGGAGCTGGGCGTGATCGTGCCGCCATCCATCCCGATGATTCTGTACGGCGTGGCGGCCGAGGTATCGATCGGCGAGCTGTTCATCGCCGGCTTCGGCCCGGGCGTGCTGATCGGCGGCGCGCTGATGCTGTTCGTGTGGATCACCTGCAAGATCCGGGGCTGGGGCAAGCACGACGGCCGCGGCCGCATGCCGCTGCTCAAGTCGACGTGGCAGGCCGGCTGGGCGCTCTTGATGCCGGTCATCATCCTGGGCGGCATCTACGGCGGTATCTTCACGCCCACCGAGGCCTCGGCCGTCGCGGTGTTCTACGCGCTCATCGTCGGCATGCTGATCTACCGCGAGATCGGCGTGCGCGACCTGTACGGCGTACTGAAGAAGTCGGCGCTGTCGTCGGCGGTGATCATGTTCATCATTGCCAACGCCGGGCTGTTCGCCTTCCTGATCACGCGCGCAGGCGTGCCCGACGCCATCGGCCGCTGGCTGGAGCAGGTATTGCAATCACCCACCTATTTCCTGCTGGGCGTCAACGCCGCGCTATTCGTGATCGGCATGTTCATCGAGACCAGCGCCGCCATCATCGTGCTCGGCCCCATCCTGGCGCCGGTGGCCGCGCACTTCGGCGTCGACCCGGTGCACTTCGGGCTGATCATGGTCGTCAACCTGGCGCTGGGCATGATCACGCCGCCATTCGGCGTCAACCTGTTTGCCACCTGCACCGTGGCGCGGCTGTCGCTCGACCGCATCGTCGGCCACCTGCTGCCCTTCGTCGCGGTGATCCTGGCCTGCCTGATGGTCATCACCTACGTGCCCGAGCTGTCGCTGTATCTGCGCGACGTGGTTTACGGGAAATAGGCTTGCATGGCCCTGCGTGGGCCTGTGGGCAGACTACGGGAATGCCCCCATCGCGGTGAGGGCGCCGTTCCCACGGTCAGGTACGACGGCCGTAGGAGACCAACCCTCTGGTCGATGGATGTTGCACCGACGCTGATTACGACAAGGACACCATAGGCCAGAGGGCTTGCCTTCTACGGAAACAGAATCTCAGGCCGCAGCCCTGTCCGCGCCGCCCTGCGCCAGCTGGTACCAGGTGCAACCATCCCCGCCCTGCGTAGCAACCACCTCGCCGCGGGCCACAAGGTAGTTGAGGTGGGCAACGCCCTCGCCCGCTGCCAGACCCAGCAGCTGGGGCTTGTCCTGGGCGATGGGGCGGCCGAACAGCGCATCGAACACGTCGACCACGCGCTGCGGACGCTGGGCCAGGCGCTCGCGCAGGCGCTCCAGCCCCCGGTGGGCACTGCCGCGCAGCGCGTCAAGGCGCGCATGCAGGCCGCGAAACGGCTCGTTGTGCGCCGGCAGCACCAGTACGTCGTCCGGCACCGCCTGCTCCATCGTGTCCAGCGACGCGATCCAGTCGGCCAGCGGGTTGGCGTCGGGCTCGATCGGGTGCACCGACACGTTCGAGGAGATCCGCGGCAGCACCTGGTCGCCAGAGATCAGCACCTTCAGCTGCGGGCAGTACAGGCTGGCGTGCTCGGGCGAATGCCCGGTGCCGATGACGACGCGCCAGCGGTGCGCGCCAATGGTGATCTCCTCGCGATCCATCAGGCGCCGGTAGCTGTCGGGCACCGAGTAAATCATCTTGCCGAAATGCCCGAAGCGCGTGCGGTAAGTCTCGATGGCCTCGTCGCAGTAGCCGGCGCGGCGGTAAAAGGCGATCGCGTCGTCGGGTGCCTCGCGCCCGGTGTCGGTCACCAGCGTGCGGCAGCTCAAATACTCCTGGCGGCTGATCCACAGTCGGCAGTCGAACTTGCGCGTGAGCCATCCGGCCATCCCGATGTGGTCGGGATGCATGTGCGTGACGATCACGCGGTGCACCGGCCCCTGCAGCACGCCGGCAAAGAGCTGGCGCCAGGCGTCGGCCGTCTCGGTCGACCAGATGCCGGTGTCCACCAGCGTCCAGCCGTCGCCGTCGCGCAGCGCCCACAAGTTGATGTGGTCCAGCGCGAACGGCAGCTGCATCCGCAGCCACCACACGCCGTCGGCCACTTGCTTGGTCTGGCCCACGGCGGGCGCGTCGCCACAGGGGTAAACCAGCGGCGCTGGCTGGGCAATATCGTTAGGGGGCATGGTGTGTAGGCAGGCCGCGTGGTGCGCAAACCTGAGAAATACGCAATGGCTGGCATTGTGCGGCAATCGGCGCGCACCCGCTGTCGCCTGCCCATCCGCTGGCGCAACTGCCACCGTGGGAGCGGCACCTCGCCGCGATTGACGCTGGTGCACCTGCGCCTGCCCAAGGCTTCCCCCGCAAAAAGACCATGCGCAGCGATTCCAGTTGGTTAGAATCCGCCCAGTCAGGAGAGAGCAGGCCCGCATTCCCAGCGGATCGGCCGCCGAAGGCGCAGGCACACCAGCCAAACGCTCAGGCAAAAGGACTGGCGACACGCCTGCGGCAACGCGGGCGTTTCCTTGCTGGAGAGAGGCGCCGCGCCACGCGGCACGCGCCCACCGAAGGAGCAAACCCGCATCGCATCGGGTGAATCTCTCAGGTAAAGAGGACAGCAGGGCAAACACCATGGCGGCAGCGCCGTGGCCCGCATTTGCCCTGGAGAACCGACTTGTCCTCAACCGAGCTCCTCACCACCCCGCTCAACGCGCTGCACCTGGAACTGGGCGCGCGCATGGTGCCGTTTGCCGGCTATTCCATGCCGGTGCAATACAAGAGCGGCCTGATGGCCGAGCACCAGCACACGCGCGAGAAAGCCGGCCTGTTCGACGTCTCGCACATGGGCCAGCTCAAGCTGATCGGCCCCGACGCCGCCGCCGCGCTGGAGACCCTGATGCCCATCGACGTCATCGGCCTGCCCGTGGGCAAGCAGCGCTACGGCCTGCTGCTCAACGACGACGGCGGCGTGATCGACGACTTGATGTTCTTCCACCAGGACGAGCACACCTGGTTTCTGATCGTCAACGGCGCGTGCAAGGTGGGCGACACCGCCCACATCCGCGCACGCATCGGCGGGCGTTGCGACATCGTCACGATGCCCGACCACGGCCTGCTGGCGCTGCAGGGCCCACAGGCCGCCGCGGTGCTGGCGCGTATCGTCCCCGGTGCCGAGCAGCTGGTCTTCATGACCGGCGCCGCCTTTGACTGGAAAGGCGCGCAGCTGTTCATCACCCGCAGCGGCTACACCGGCGAGGACGGCTTCGAGATCTCGGTACCCGGCGACAAGGCCGAGCAGTTGGCCCGCGCGCTGCTGGCCCAGCCCGAGGTGGCGCCCATCGGCCTGGGCGCGCGCAACTCGCTGCGCCTGGAGGCCGGCCTGTGCCTGTACGGCAACGACATCGATACCACCACCACGCCAAGCGAAGCGGGGCTCAACTGGGCCATCCAGAAGGTGCGCCGCACCAGTGGCGAGCGCGCCGGAGGATTTCCCGGCGCCGAGAAGGTGCTCGCGCAAATCGACGATCCCAGCCTGCTTGAGCGCAAGCGCGTGGGCCTGATCGCCAAGGAACGCATCCCGGTGCGCGAGCCGGCGGTGCTGGAGAACCTGGACGGCCAGCATGTCGGCCAAGTCACCAGTGGCTTGCTGGCGCCCACGCTCAACCAGCCGATCGCGCTGGCTTATGTGCAGCCCGACTACGCCAAGGTGGGCACCGAGCTGTTTGCCATCGTGCGTGGCAAGCCCGTGGCCATGGAGGTCAGCAGCACCCCGTTCTTGCCACCGCGCTACCACCGCGGCTGATTTTTCGCGCTCACGCCGATAGCGGGCGCCGGGGCCGCTACAGTGCGGCACTGGGCCTTTCTCACCACCTTTTTCTTTTTTCGGAGCCATTGCCATGACCATCAAATTCTCCAAAGACCACGAGTGGATCAACGCCGCTGACGCCGCAGCCACCGTCGTCGGCATCACCGTGCACGCGCAGGACGCGCTGGGCGACGTGGTCTTCGTCGACCTGCCCGAAGTGGGCAAGACCTACGCCCAGGGCGACGTGGCCGGCGTGGTCGAGTCAGTCAAGGCCGCCGCCGACGTCTACATGCCCGTCTCGGGCGAGGTCGTCGAGGTCAACGAAGAACTGCGCGCCAACCCGTCGCTGGCCAACAGCGACCCGGAAGCCGCCGGCTGGTTCTTCAAGGTCAAGCTCAGCAACGCCGCCGAACTGGACGCGCTGCTGGACGCCGCCGCCTACCAGGACTTTGCTGCCAACGCCTGACAGCTTGCTCACGATCCTGCCGCAGCCCGTCTTCGTCATACCGGCGAAAGCCGGTATCCAGCCCTCGCCGTGAAGAAAGCGTTGCCGCTGGATGCCGGCTTTCGCCGGCATGACGGGAAAAATGGTCAAACAGAGATCGTGAACACGCTTTGAAAGGCGCGCGCAAACGGCGTTGCATGCCCCGTGCGGGATACCCCGCGCCCGGCTCGCAACGTCGGTTTCCTGACACTCATTCCTTTCGATGATTTCCCGAGATTGGTCCCATGACTGCCGCCCTGCCCCTGTCCGCGCTTGAAAACGCCGGTGAATTCATTCCCCGCCACATCGGCATCGACGCTGCCGACGAGGCGCACATGCTCAGCGTCATCGGCGAGGCCTCGCGCCAGTCGCTGGTCGCGTCCATCGTGCCGCGCTCCATTGCCCGCGCCAGCACCATGCAACTGCCGCCCGCCTGCACCGAAACCGACGCACTGGCCGAGTTGAAGGCCATCGCCCGCAAGAACAAAGTCCTCAAAAGCTTCATCGGCCAGGGCTACCACGGCACGCATACGCCGGGCGTCATCCTGCGCAACGTGCTGGAGAACCCGGCCTGGTACACCGCCTACACGCCCTACCAGGCCGAGATCAGCCAGGGCCGCATGGAGGCGCTGGTCAACTTCCAGACCATGGTCACCGACCTCACGGGCATGGACATCGCCAACGCGTCGATGCTCGACGAGGCCACCGCCGCCGCCGAGGCCATGACGCTGGCGCGCCGCTCCGTCAAGGCCAAGGGCAACGTCTTCATCGTCTCGGGCGACTGCCACCCGCAGACCATCGAGGTGATCCAGACCCGCGCCGCGCCGCTGGGCTTCACGGTCAAGGTCATCCACTCCAGCGACGAATGGCTGGCCGCCATCGGCCAGGACGACTACTTCGCCGCCCTCAACCAGTACCCGGGTTCGAGCGGCTGGCTGGCCGACTGGCAGATGAGCGCCGAACTCATCCACAGCAAGGGCGCGGCCCTCATCCTGGCCGCCGACCTGCTGGCGCTGACCCTGCTCAAGTCACCTGGCGAGATGGACGCCGACATCGTTGTCGGTACCACCCAGCGCTTTGGCATGCCCATGGGCGCGGGCGGCCCGCACGCGGGCTATATGGCCTGCCGCGACGGTTTCAAGCGCTCCCTGCCCGGGCGCCTGGTGGGCGTCAGCGTGGACGTGCACGGCGCCCCCGCCTACCGCCTGGCGCTGCAGACGCGCGAGCAGCACATCCGCCGCGAAAAAGCCACCTCCAACATCTGCACTGCGCAGGTATTGCCCGCCGTCATCGCCAGCATGTACGCCGTGTACCACGGCCCGGCGGGCCTGGCGCGCATCGCCCAGCGCGTCGCGCGCCTTACCGCCATCCTGGCCGCAGGCTTGAAGCAGCTGGGCCTGCCTGCGCTGCACGCCACGGCCTTCGACACCCTCACCATCGACCTGGGCAGCAGCGAAGCCGCCCAGGCCGCCGTGCAGCGCGCCCTGGCCGCTGGCGCCAACCTGCGTTTGCTGCGCAGTCAGTGCGTGGGCATTTCACTCGACGAAACCAGCACCCGCGCCGACCTGGCCCTGCTGTGGCAAGCCCTGGCGCCCCACGCGGCGCAGCCCAGCGTAGAAGCCCTGGAAGGCGCGGCCAGCCTGATCCCGGCCAGCCTGCGGCGCACCAGCACCTTCCTAACCCACCCGGTGTTCAACACGCACCACTCCGAGACGGCCATGCTGCGCTACATCCGCGCGCTGTCGGACAAGGACCTGGCACTCGACCGCACCATGATCCCGCTGGGCAGCTGCACCATGAAGCTCAACGCCACCAGCGAGATGATCCCCATCACCTGGCCCGAGTTTGCCCAGGTGCACCCCTTCGCCCCCGCAGACCAGCTGGTCGGTTACGCCGAGCTCGATCGCCTGCTGTCTGACTGGCTGTGCCAGGCCACCGGCTACGCCGGCGTCAGCCTGCAGCCCAACGCCGGCAGCCAGGGCGAGTACGCCGGCCTGCTGGCCATCAAGGGCTGGCACGCCGCCCAGGGCAACGCGCACCGCAACATCTGCCTGATCCCCAGCAGCGCCCACGGCACCAACCCGGCCAGCGCGCAGATGGTGGGCATGCAGGTGGTGGTGACCAAGTGCGACGAGAACGGCAACGTGGACATGCAGGACTTGCAGGCGCAGTGTGAAAAGCACAGTGCCAACCTGGCCTGCGTGATGATCACCTACCCCAGCACACACGGCGTGTTTGAGACCCACGTCAAGGAGCTGTGCCAGATCGTGCACCGCCACGGCGGACGCGTATACGTGGACGGCGCCAACATGAACGCCCTGGTCGGCGTGGCCGCGCCCGGCGAATTCGGCGGCGACGTCAGCCACCTGAACCTGCACAAGACCTTCTGCATCCCCCACGGCGGCGGCGGCCCGGGCGTCGGCCCCGTCTGCGTCGTCGAAGACCTGGTGCCCTACCTGCCCAGCCACGCCACCGCGGGGCTCAAAGGCAAGGTGGGCGCCGTCAGCGCAGCGCCGCTGGGCAACGCCGCCGTGCTGCCCATCAGCTGGATGTACATCCGCATGATGGGCGCCGAGGGCCTGACGGCCGCGACCGAAGCCGCCATCCTGAGCGCCAACTACATCAGCGTGCGCCTGAAGGATTACTACCCCACGCTGTACGCATCCGCCAACGGCCACGTGGCGCACGAGTGCATCCTGGATCTGCGCCAGTTCAAGGAAACCAGCGGCGTAATGGCCGAAGACGTGGCCAAGCGCCTGATCGACTACGGTTTTCATGCACCCACGCTGTCCTTTCCGGTGGCCAATACGCTGATGGTCGAGCCCACGGAAAGCGAAGACCTGCAGGAGCTGGATCGCTTCATCGACGCGATGATCGCCATCCGCGAAGAAATCCGCCAGATCGAAAACGGCACCTGGCCGCAGGACGACAACCCGCTCAAGAACGCCCCCCACACCGCCGACAGCCTGTTGGCAGGCGACTGGTCCCGCCCCTACTCGCGCCAAGCGGCCGCCTACCCGCTGGCCAGCCTGCGCCAGAACAAATACTGGGCGCCCGTAGGCCGCGTGGACAACGTCTACGGCGACCGCAATCTGTTTTGCAGCTGTTTGCCAACGAGCGACTTCGAGTAAATTTGCCAAGGCCCGCGATGCGGGCCTTGTTTTTTTACAAGGCGTCGAACGGACTCAAAATCCCTCGTCCGCCTTTGTTCAGCACATGGGTGTAATTCCATTTCTATATCAATCGAGTACGCGAAGGTGAAGCGCAGACAGTGCTGTAGCACG
>PGEI01000199.1 GCA_002894305.1 Comamonadaceae bacterium CD01 | reverse complement strand
CTGCGCGACGGTGTTGATTCCTTGGCTTGTGATCTGCTGGTGATGTCGGGCGGCTGGAACCCGGTGGTGCATCTGTACGCCCAATCGCGCGGCAAGCTGCGTTGGTGCGACGCACGCGCATGCTTCGTGCCGGATGTGTCGGCGCAGCCCCAAAGCAGCGCGGGCGCTGCCAATGGTGACTTCAGTTTGAAGGCCGCCCTGGATGGCGGTGTGCAGGCAGGTCTGCGAGCTGCACAAGGTGCTGTGTCTACGCGGCCAGCCGAGCTTCCGGCCTGGTCGGCCAACTCGGTCGAGGCCACCCCATTGTTGCCGCTGTGGGCGGTGAACAAGGGTAAAGATGCTACCCGTGGCTCAAAACAGTTCATTGATTACCAGAATGATGTTTCGGTGTCGGACATCTTGCTGGCGGTCAGCGAAGGCTATCACTCGGTCGAGCACGTCAAGCGGTATACGGCCATGGGGTTTGGTACCGACCAGGGCAAGCTGGGCAATATCAACGGCATGGGGGTGCTGGCCGAGGCTCTAAAGCAAAGCATTCCGGCAACCGGCACCACGACGTTTCGTCCCAACTACACGCCAGTGAGCTTCGGTGCGATGGCCGGGCGCGAACTGGGCGACTGGTTCGATCCCATCCGCCGCACTTGCTTGCACGATTGGAACCTCGAACAGGGCGCAATCTTTGAAGATGTGGGCAACTGGAAGCGCGCCCATTACTACCCCAAATCGGGTGAAGACATGCATGCGGCCGTACGGCGCGAGTGTCTGGCCGTACGCAACAGCGTGGGTATTCTGGATTACAGCACCTTAGGCAAGATCGATGTGCGCGGCCCTGATGCGGTTGAATTTCTCAACCGGCTGTACATCAACTCCTGGACCAAGTTGCAGCCTGGGCGCTGCCGCTATGGCCTGCTGCTCGATGAAAACGGCATGGTCATGGACGATGGCGTGAGCATCCGCTTGGCCGAAGACCACTTTCTGTTGACCACGACCACCAGCGGTGCGGCCCGCATCATGAGCTGGATGGAACGCTGGCTGCAGACCGAATGGCCCGATTTGCGGGTGTACCTCACCTCGGTAACCGACCAATACGCGGTGACGACCATCGCCGGCCCCAACGCCCGCAAGGTGTTGTCCGCTGTTTGCAAAGATATCGATTTCAGCAACGGCGCCTTTCCTTTCATGAGTTTTCAGGAAGGCACCATTGATGGCGTCTTTGCTCGCGTGCTGCGGGTGAGCTTCTCGGGCGAGCTGTCCTACGAAGTCTATGTGCCCGCCAATATGGGTCGCCATGTCGCCGAGCGGCTGATGCAGGCTGGCAAACCCTATGACATCACGCCCTATGGCACCGAGACCATGCACGTGTTGCGAGGGGAAAAGGGGTACATCATCGTCGGCCAAGATACAGACGGGTCGGTGACTCCGATGGATCTGGGGATGGGCGGCATGTTGGCCAAAACCAAAGACTGCCTGGGCAAGCGCTCGCTTGGGCGCAGCCATACCAGCGGTTCGGGGCGCAAGCAGTTTGTGGGTCTGCTGGCCAATGATCCCACCTGCGTGCTGCCCGAGGGTGGCCAGATTCTGCAGGGCCCGACTCGGGCGGCTATCGCCCCCATGTTTGGTCACGTTACTTCCAGCTACATGAGCCCGGTTCTGGGCCGTTCGATTGCGCTTGCCATGCTCAAGGACGGCCAGGCGCAGATGGGCCATGAAGTCACGGTAGCCACAGCCGATGGCCAATTCATGCCGGCGCGCGTATGCAGCCCGGTGTTCTACGATCCCGAAGGAGCCCGCCAAAATGTTGACTGAAATCAAACAGCAGAGCCCGCTGACAGGGCTGCACACTGACTTTGGCCTGCCGTTGCGGCACGGCACCCCTGATCGGGTGGCTCTGAGCGAGCGGCCTTTGATTAGCCTGGCCAATTTGCGTGTAGACACATCCAATCACGCTGCCCTGGAGGCTGTTCAGGCATGCCTGGGGCTGGCACTGCCTTTGACCCCCAATACCGTGGCTTGCAACGAATCACTAGTGGTCTTCTGGTTGGCGCCTGACGAGTGGTTGTTGCGTGCGCAGACTGATGGCCTGGATAGCATGGTGTCTCGGGTTGAACGTGCATTGGCGAATCACTGGTTTGCAGTTACCGACCAGACCAGTGGCTACTCGGTGATTCAGTTGCATGGGCCTGGGGCGCGCGATGTGCTCAACGCCGGTTGCCCGCTCGACTTGCACCCGCGTGTCTTGCCGTTTGGCCGTTGCGCCCAGACGCATTTCTTCAAGACCAGCGTCTTGTTGCGCCCGCTCGACGACGGAGGTGGCGGCTGGGAGTTGATCGTGCGGCGCAGCTTTGCGGATTACACTGCGCGCATGTTGCTGGATGCGATGGCAAGCTGATGGCCATTGCTTGCGAAACGCTTGGGCTGTTGGCTGAAGCGTTTCGGCTTCTACGCACGTCGAAGCGTAAATGACGGAAACATAGCGGCCAGCGCGTCGCTGGTCGTTGCACCAGGCCATTCGCGCAGCGACTGGCCGTGCGCGTTCAGGGTGTCATCGGTGCAGCCCTGGGGGCGGAAGACCTGCACGGCATAATGCTGTACGCCCGCGTCGGCCAGCGCCTGGCCCAGGCTGATCAGCGCGGTGGCGCTGATCAGGTCGGGGTGCGCCGTGGTGCGGCACTCGAAGGCCACGCCGCTGTCCAGCACCGCCTGCAGGCTTTCGCGCGCGGGTTTGCCGCTGTGGGCCACCTGGGTGACCCGTTCGTAATCGGCGAAATGGGCCTTGATGTCCAGGCCCACCCAGTCGATGTCGGGCAGCACTTGCGCCAGGCGGCGCGGGTGCGTGCCGCCGGTGTGCAGGCCGATGCGGTAGCCCAGTGCCTTGGCTTGTTTGATGGCGTGGGGCAGGCCCGGATCCATGGTGGGCTCGCCGCCGCTGAAGACAACACCGTCGATGAGCCCCACCCGGCGCTGCAGAAATGCGTGGACGTCGCCCCAGGGCATGGGGCTGTCGGCGGTGCGCGGCTGCAGGTGCGGGTTGTGGCAGTAGCCGCAGCGCCAGGGGCAGCCTTGCACGAAGACGACGGCGGCCAGCAGGCCCGGGTAGTCGGTGGCGGTGAAGGGGACGAGGCCGCCTACTTTGAGGGTGTGCTGGGGCATCTGCTGTGTTCCGCTTTGGTCTGATCTCTGTTGTTGCCCTGTTCGGAGCTTCGGTGGGCGAATAGATGGCTCGGATGGAAGGACTGTGAGTTTCCTGCCCTGGAATCCGAGCCATCTGGTCGGCGAGATATTGCTCCGTGCCGGTATCAGGCGGTGTGCGCAGCGGGCGCCTGGCCGCTGTGGCGTTCGACGAAGAATTTGCGTTCGTGGAATTCGCCCTTCTTGCCTGTGTTGAAGGACGATACCGGGCGGTGATAGCCCATGACGCGCGTCCAGATTTCGCACGCTTGGCGTTCGCTGTCGTGCAGGGTGATGGTGGTGTTGGTCATGATGAACTCCTGTTGAGGCGTTGAGGGAAAGTGCTGCTTGGCCGTGGCTTGGGCGCCTTGGTGCGGCGTTGATGCATCGTTGATGCATCCTTGCCAAGGACTGGATCGGGCTGCCGCAAGTTGAACTTTCGGAGACCGGAGCCCGGCAGCCCAGGTATCAGTGGACGTCCGAAAGCGCCTGGGCACGCTTGCAGGCGATGAGGTCGTCGTCGCAGTGCGGGCAGAAATCGTGGCGCCCGGGCAGATAGCCGTGCTTGGGGCAGATGGAAAACGTTGGGGTGATGGTGATGTAGGGCAGCGAGAAGCGGCCCAGCGTGCGGCGCACCAGGGTGCGGCAGGCGTCGGCACTGGACAAGGGCTCGGTCATGTACAGGTGCAGCACGGTGCCCCCGGTGTATTTGCGCTGCAGTTCGTCTTGTCGTTCGAGCGCTTCGAAAGGGTCGTCGGTAAAACCCACGGGCAGCTGCGACGAGTTGGTGTAGTAGGGCATGTCTGCCGTGCCCGCCTGCAGGATGTCGGGCCAGCGGGCGCGGTCTTCCTTGGCGAAGCGATAGGTAGTGCCTTCGGCGGGCGTGGCTTCGAGGTTGTACAGGTGGCCGGTGGCTTCTTGAAATTCGACCATGCGGGCACGCACGTGATCCAGCAGGCGCACGGCAAAGGCGTGGCCCCAGGGGCTGGTGAGGTCGTGCGCGTCGGCGGTGAAGTTGCGGATCATTTCGTTGATGCCGTTCACCCCCAGGGTGGAGAAGTGGTTGCGCAAGGTGCCCAGGTAGCGGCGGGTGTAGGGGAACAGGCCGTTGTCCATGTAGCCCTGGATCACCTGGCGCTTGATTTCGAGGCTGTCGCGGCCCAGCGCCAGCAGTGTGTCGAGCCGGGCGAGCAGGGCGGCTTCGTCGCCCCGGTGCAGGTAGCCCAGTCGGGCGCAGTTGATGGTCACCACCCCCAGCGACCCGGTCTGTTCAGCCGAGCCGAACAGACCGTTGCCGCGCTTGAGCAGCTCGCGCAAATCCAGCTGCAGGCGGCAGCACATCGAGCGGATCATGTTGGGCTTGAGCTCTGAGTTGATGAAGTTCTGGAAGTAGGGCAGGCCGTACTTGGCGGTCATCTCGAACAGACGCTCGGCATTGGGGCTGTGCCAGTCGAAGTCCGGGGTGATGTTATAGGTGGGGATGGGGAAAGTGAAGGCGCGCCCGCGCGCGTCGCCC
>PGEI01000198.1 GCA_002894305.1 Comamonadaceae bacterium CD01 | reverse complement strand
CGTACCGTACCAGACGATGCCATCGCCATCGTCGGCATGGCCTTCCGGTTTCCGGGCGATTGTGCAGACAAGGAAACCTTCTGGCAGGCACTCAAAGACAAACAAGACCTCGTTACACAAATCCCCGAAGATCGCTGGGCGGTAGACGAGCTGCAGCATCCCAAACGCGCAGAGCCTGGGCGCAGCATTACGTTTGCCGCAGGCGTGCTGTCTCGCATCGATGAGTTCGACGCCGAGTTTTTCGGCATCTCCCCCCGCGAGGCCGCCTGGCTGGATCCACAGCAACGCCTGTTGCTGGAGCTGTCCTGGGAGGCTATGGAAAACGCGGGCGTGGTGCCTTCCAGCCTGGCGGGGTCGGATTGCGGCGTTTATCTGGGCATTGCCGGCCTGGACTACGGCACCCGCGGCCTGGACGACCTGTCCAGCCTGTCGGCCAACGTCATGACGGGCAACACGCTCAGCGTGGCGGCCAACCGCCTGTCCTACGTCTACGACTTGCGCGGGCCGTCGATGGCATTGGATACCGCCTGCTCGTCTTCTCTGGTGGCATTGCACCACGCCTGTCAGGCGGTGCGCGTCGGCGAGGCCTCGTGCGCCCTGGTCGGCGGCGTCAATCTGCTGCTGCACCCGTACCCCTTTGTCGGCTTCACGAAAGCCTCGATGCTTTCGGCCAGCGGGCGTTGCCGTCCGTTTGATGGGGCGGGCGATGGCTACGTGCGTGCCGAGGGCGGCGCAGTCTTGCTCATCAAACCCTACGCCCAGGCCGTGGCCGCTGGTGACACCATCGAGGCTGTCATTCTGGCAACGGGAGTCAATGCCGATGGAGCCCGCAAGACCGGGATCACCATCCCCAGCAGCGAAGGGCAGGCCGATTTGATGCGGACGGTGCTGGCTCGCAGCGGCCTGAGCGCAAGCGAGGTCGATTTCGTCGAGGCGCACGGCACCGGCACGGCAGTGGGCGATCCGATTGAAGCCCACGCCATCGGTCAAGTGTATGGGCACGAACGCCAGCAGGCCTTGCCCATTGGGTCGATCAAAGCGAACCTGGGTCACATGGAAGCCGCCGCCGGCATGGCGGGCCTGGTGAAAACAGTGCTGGCCTTGCAGCATCAAGCCTTGCCAGGCTTGGTTCACCTGGAAAACCCCAACCCGCGCATTGATTTTCAAGCCCTGAATCTGGCCTTGCCTACCGAGTACACGGCGCTTCCTGCAACGGGCCGACCACTGGTGGCTGGCGTCAATTCTTTTGGTTTTGGCGGCGCCAACGCACACGTATTGCTGCAAGCAAGCAAGCAAGCAAGCAAGCAAGCAAGCAAGCAACATTTTACTCTAACTACGCCTCCGCTGGCACTCTCAGCCAGCAGTGAAGGGGCCCTGCGCGCACTTGCGCGCACATATGCCGATCAACTGACAGATCGGGATGCGGCAGATTATTACAACTACGCTTATGCCGCTGCGTTCCATCGAGAACGCCTAGCCCACCGCCTATCCCTGCAAACCCAGCAAGTCGACCAAGCTGTCGATGCCTTGCGGCAGTACGCCGCGGATGGCCAGCCCTCATCATCCTTGGTACTTGAAGATGCCCTGGCCGAACCGGGCAGCGTTGCCTTTGTCTATTCTGGCAATGGCGCTCAGTGGCAGGGCATGGGCTGCCAATTATTGCAGCAATCCCCCCAGTTTGCCGCCGTTTTGGCCGACCTCGACCAGGCCATGCAGCCCCAGGCCGGGTTTTCCATCCTGGCCGAACTGCAGGCCCAGCCCGAACAGTCGCGGCTGGATGACACCACCGTGGCGCAGCCCCTGCTGTTTGCCATCCAGGTTGCCGTCACCCAGCTGCTGCGCGAGCAAGGTATTCACCCGGTCGCCGTCGCAGGCCACAGCGTCGGTGAAATCGCGGCGGCCTGGGCCAGCGGCGCACTGAGTCTAGAGCAAGCCATCCGGGTCATCTGCGCCCGCAGCCAGGCTCAGGGCATGACGCGCGGCTGCGGCCGCATGGCAGCGGTGGCCCTGTCTGCCGATGCACTGCGCAAGGCCTTGCAAGCAAGCGGGCTCGAGCAGCGCATCGAGATTGCCGGCTTCAACAGTCCGGCCAACCTGACGCTCACCGGCAGCCAGGATGCCTTGCAGCAACTGCAGGCATATTGCGCACACCACGAACCCGGCGTCTTCTTTCGCATGCTGGAGCTGGACTACGGCTTTCACAGCCGCTTCATGGATCCCATCGAGGGCTCTTTGACGCGGCATCTGGCCGACCTTGTTCCCAGCGTCCCTGGGCAAGCGCGCTTTGTCTCCACCGTTACGGGGCGGGAAATCACCGGGGCCGGGCTGGATGCCGCCTATTGGTGGCACAACATCCGCCAGCCGGTCCGCTTTGCAGCGGCCATCGAGCAGCTGGGGGCCCTGGGCTGTCGCGTCTTTGTGGAAATCGGCCCGCACGCCATCTTACAGCGCTACATCAACGAAACCTTGGCGGGCGCCGACATCGCCGGGCGCGTGCTGGGCACGGGGCGGCGTCATCACGATGGCCTGCAGCCGCTGCTCGAAACCGTAGCGCGCGTGCGCCTGCTGGCCGACACCGACCTTGCCGTCTGGTTTCCAGTGCCGGGGCAGGCCGTGCGGCTGCCCAACTATCCCTGGCAGCGGCAGCGGCATTGGCACGCAAGCACCAGCGAGAGCCTGCAAGCGATCCAGCGGCGCCGGGTTCATCCGCTGTTGGGCTGGCGCCAGCCCGCTGCCGAAGCGTCCTGGGAAAACGTGCTCGACCCCACGCTCTTGCCCTGGCTTGCCGACCACCAAGTGGGCGGCGCCATCGTCTACCCTGGGGCGGCCTACGCCGAAATGGCACTGGCGGCCGGACGCGAATGGGGGGCAGGGCAGCACACGAGCCTCGAGTCGCTCGACATACTGGCGCCCATGGTCTTTGATGGCGACCACGCGCGCACGTTGCGGCTGGACATCCAGCCGCGCGACGGCAGCTTTCGCATCCGCAGCCGCCAGCGCCTGAGCCAGGACGAATGGACGCTGCACGCGCTGGGCCGCCTCATCGAGACATCGGGCTATCCGGCCCGCGCCCAGATCGTCGCCCCGGCCCCAGACCACGCAGCCACGCTGGATGCCCGCGCGCACTACGCGCTGGCCACGCGGCTGGGCCTGAATTACGGCCCGGCCTTTCAGGGCTTGCACGCGGCCTGGCTGGGGCCAGACGCCACCTTGCAGGCCGACGTGCGCCTGCCTGCGGGGCTGGACACAGACGGCTACCTGCTGCATCCCGGCTTGCTCGACCTCTGCTTTCAGAGCCTGGTCGACTTTCATCACCAGGCCATTGCCGCCGGGCGAGGGGTGGCGCTGCTGCCAGTTCGCATCGGGCGCCTGAGCCATTGCGCCGCTGGCGTGCCGACGCACCTGCGCGCGCGCATCGTGCGGCGCAGTGCCCGGTCGGTGCTGGCTGATTTCGAGCTTTTCGATGATGCAGGCCACCTGCTGGCGCAGCTGCAAGCCTGTCGCTTTCGTGCGGCACCGCTCAACGTGGGTGGGGCCGAGCCCATCAGCCACTGGCGCATCGAGCCCCGCTTGCTGCCGCATGCCGCCGAAGCGCGGCAGGCAGGGTTGCCGACGCCGACACACTTGCTTGCCTGCCTGGATGGCGCCCTGGGCCAGGAGGCGGGCGGGCTCGAACATGAACACCGGGCCCTCGGGCGCGCGGCCTGGTTCAAAGAAACCCTGCCGCTGACCGAAGTGCTGGTCCTGGCGTTTGCCTTTGAAGCCTGCCAGCAGCTGGGCACACGCCTGAGTCTGCTGGACAGCCCCCAGGCCAGCCCGCTGGCACAGTGGCTGGCGGCCCTGCTGCGTCAGGAAAACCTGCTGCTTGCCAGCGGCGACGGCTGGGTGCTGAGCGACGCGGCCGAACTGCCCGCCGCCGCCGAGCTATGGCAGACGCTGCTGCGCGAACACCCGGCCTACTTGCCCCACCTGGCATTGCTGGGGCACTGGGGGCGGGCCTTGCCAGGCGTGCTGGCGGGCGAGCGGGATGCGGCGGCGCTGCTGGCCGAGCTGCAGCAGTCGCCTATTGCCGAGTCGCGCTACCAGGACGACCCCCGTTACCTGGGCGAGCGCCTGGCGCTCGAAGGGCTGCTGGCTGCCTTGGCCGCGCAACGGCCCGTCACCTGCCAGCTGCGCGTGCTGGAGCTGAGCGCCGCCGCAAGTGAGCTGCCCAAGACCCTCGCGACCAGCCTGCCGGAAGACCGCTGGGTCTATCAGCTGGCCTTGCCCACGCTGGCCTTGCAGGCCCGCCAGGAAGCCGAATACCAAGACGTGCCCAGCGTCGAAGTCACCCGCTTCGATGCCAGCGCCGCGCATCCGGTTCCGGAGACCGGCGCGCCTTTCTATGACCTCATCATCTTTCGTCATAGCCTGCAGGGCATGCTCGACCCCCTGGCCGCCGTGCAGCAGGCGCGCTCGCGGCTGGCCGATGGCGGGGTGCTGGTCGTGGCCGAATCGCACCCGGATTGGGCGCCCCAGGCCCTCGAAGGCCTGAACCCCGACTGGTGGCTGCCCGGCAGCGACGGCCCCTTGGCCCCGCTGCGGCACCCGGCGGCCTGGCGCGCCTTGCTGGACGAGGCCGGCCTGGCCGACAGCGCCATCTGGCGCGAACCGGCGGCCGAGTCCCTGGCTGAAGGCGTTTTTCTCGTGCTGGGCCAGC
>PGEI01000197.1 GCA_002894305.1 Comamonadaceae bacterium CD01 | reverse complement strand
ATTACTTTGTCGGCTTCGCTTGTCGTGCTACGGCACTGTCTGCGCTTCATCTTCGCGTACTCGATCGATATAAAAATGGAATCAGGCAGCGCCCTGTACAGTGGCCCATTGTTGCAGAGCAGCAGCGGCCTGGGCCAGCAGGGCCGGGTCGCGGGTCTGCAGCTGCTGGGCCAGCTGCTGCAGCGCGCCAGGCTCTTTTTGCAGCAGGGCAATCGCCTGGCCGGCCTCGCGCGGGGCGTCGAAGCCGTTGCTTTGCAGCAGCACCTGGCCGTCGTGGGCCACGAGCTTGAAGTAGAACCGGCCATCTTTCTCGCGGTACTGCTTGAAGCTGGGCAGCTGTTGCGTGGCCGCCTTGGCCGCGGCCTGGGCCGGCGCCTGGCTGCGGGCGTCGAGCGCGCGCAGTCCGACGGCGGCGCGCAGGCGCTCGAGCAGCGGGCGCGACAGCGCGCGGGCGCGCGCGGCGCCGGCCTGCAGCACGGCCTCGACCTGCGCGGGATGGGCCATCAGCTCTTCATAGCGCGCGCGCATCGGCGCGATCTCGCGGTCGATGCAGGCAAACAGCATCTGCTTGGCCTCGCCCCAGGCAATGCCACCCTCGTAGGCGCTGCGCATTGCGGCGGTCTCTTCGGGCGTGGCGAAAGCCTGGTAGAGCTGGAACAGCGCCGAGCCCTCGACCTGCTTGGGTTCGCCCGGTGCGCGTGAGTCGGTCACCAGCGTGTTGATCAGCTTTTGCAGCTGCGCGCGCGGCGCGAACAGCGGGATGGTGTTGTCGTAGCTCTTGCTCATCTTGCGGCCATCGAGGCCGGCCAGCGTCGCCACGCCGTCCTCGATCGCAGCCTCGGGCAGCGTGAAGTGCGCGCCATACAGGTGGTTGAAGCTGGCGGCGATGTCGCGCGCCATCTCGATGTGCTGGATCTGGTCGCGCCCCACCGGCACCTTGTGCGCGTTGAAGGCCAGGATGTCGGCGGCCATCAGCACCGGGTACATGAACAGGCCGGCGCTCACGCCGTCGTCCGCGTCGCGCCCGTCCTCCTGGTTCTTGTCCTGCGCGGCCTTGTAGGCGTGGGCGCGGTTGAGCAGGCCCTTTCCGGTCACACAGGTGAGAAACCAGGTCAGCTCAGGGATCTCGGGGATGTCGGACTGGCGGTAAAAGGTCACGCGCTCGGGGTCGAGCCCGCAGGCCAGCCAGCTGGCGGCGATCTCCAGCGTGCTGCGGTGCACGCGCTCGGGCTCATGGCACTTGATCAGCGCGTGGTAGTCGGCCAGGAAGTAGAAATTCTCGACGTGCTGCGCGTGCGTGGCCGCGATCGCCGGGCGCATCATGCCGGCGTAGTTGCCCAGGTGGGGCGTGCCCGACGGCGTGATGCCGGTGAGAAAGCGGGTTTTGGCGGGCTGGGCTTGGGACGGGGCGTTGGCGGTCATGGCGGAAACGGATGCAATGAAATAGGGGGGTGGCCGGTTGGTGCGCGAGCGCGCGCAGGCCGCGGCCCGCGCGCCCTGGGCTTTCAGCCCAGCAGCGCGACCAGGGGCGAGAGCAGCAGGTTGATCACCATGTAGCCCAGCGCCATCAGCGGGCGCAGCCACAGCGTGCCGACGATGCCCGCGATGACCAGCGCCATCACGATGAAAAAGCCCCAGGGCTCCAGGCGCGCCACCCACTGCGCGTGCTTGAAGGGCAGCAGCCCGACGAGGATGCGCCCGCCGTCCAGCGGCGGCAGCGGAAACAGGTTGAAGGCCCACATGACCAGGTTGACCAGCACGCCGGCGCGCGCCATGTCGATGAAAAAGCGCTCCTGCGTGCCCAGCGCGGCGAGCACGACCATCACCAGCGCCCAGAGGATGGCCTGCGCGAAGTTGGACGCCGGCCCCGCCAGCGCCACCCAGACCATGTCGCGCTTGGGGTTGCGCAGCCGCCCGAACTGCACCGGCACCGGCTTGGCGTAGCCGAAGACGAAGGCTCCGGAGGTGGCGAAGTACAGCAGCAGCGGCATGGCGATGGTGCCGATGGGGTCGATGTGCTTGAGCGGGTTGAGCGTGATGCGCCCGAGCATGGCCGCCGTCGGGTCGCCGAAGTGGCGTGCGGCGTAGCCGTGGGCCGCCTCGTGCACCGTGATGGAGAACAGCACGGGCAGGGCGTAGATGAGCAGGGATTGGATGATGTGGGTATCTTGCACGCGGGCGATTGTCGCAGACGGCCGGCGCGGCCGGCGGCAAAGGCCGGCTGCTACAGGCCCAGCGCGGTCAGCGGGCCGCTGCCCTGGCGCAGCACGACGGGATCGCCTCCGGTGGCCATGGGCGTGAGGTCGAGCACCGTGGTCGACTCGCGCGGGCAGGCGCCGTCGTCGACGATGGCGTCGATCTGCCTTTCAAACTGCTCGCGGATGTCCTGCGGGTCGTTCAGCGCGTCTTCCTCGCCCGGCGCAATCAAGGTGGTGGCCAGCAGCGGCGCGCCGTGCAGCTGCAGCAGCATCAGCAGGCTTTTGCGCGTGGGCACGCGCAGGCCGATGGTCTTGCGCTGCGGGTGGCTCACGCGCCGGGGCACTTCCTTGGTCGCGTCCAGGATGAAGGTGTAGGGCCCGGGCGTGGCCAGCTTGAGCAGGCGGTACTGGCGATTGTCGACGTGGGCGTAGCTCGACAGCTCCGACAGGTCGCTGCAGATCAGCGTCAGGTGGTGCTTGTCGTCGATCTGGCGCAGGCGGCGGATGCGGTCGACCGCGCCCTTGTCGTCCAGGCGGCAGACCAGCGCGTAGCTGGAGTCGGTGGGCACGGCCAGCACGCCGCCGCCGGCGAGCAGCGCTGCCGCCTGCTTGAGCAGGCGCGGCTGTGGGTTTTCAGGGTGGACTTCGAAGTACTGGGCCATGGTGTGTCTGCTGGATTTTGTTCAGTGCGTCACGCCGGCGCGGTGGACGCGCTCTTGCAGCAGTTCCCAGATGGGGGTCAGCCCGCCGGGCAGCGGCGGCAGCGCCCCCAGGTCGGTGTGCGACTCCTCGGGGCTGTGAAAGTCGCTGCCGCGCGAGGCCGCCAGGCCGAACTCTTGCGCCATCTTGGCGTAGGTCGTGTATTCGGCGCTGGTGTGGCTGCCGGTCACCACCTCGACGCCCATGCCGCCGTGCTGCTTGAACTCGGAGAACAGCGCGTATTCCTCGTTGGCGGTGAAACGGTAGCGCCCCGGGTGGGCGATCACCGCGACGCCGCCGGCGTCCTGGATCCAGCGCAGCGCATCGCCAAGCCTGGCCCAGCGGTGGGCGACGAAGCCGGGTTTGCCCTCGGTGAGGTAGCGGCGAAATACCTCGGAGGTGTCGCGGCAGGCGCCGATCTCGACCAGATAGCGCGCGAAATGCGTGCGTGAGATCAGTTCCGGGTTGCCCACGTAGCGCAGCGCTCCCTCGTAGGCGCCCTTGATGCCGGCGGCGGCCAGCTGGGCGGCCATCTCCTGCGCGCGCTCGCCGCGCCCGCCGCGCGTGGCGGCAAGGCCCGCGATCAGCCGGGCGTCGTCCGGATCGAACCCAAGACCGACGATGTGCACCGTCTCGTTGGCGAAGGTGACCGAAATCTCGACCCCGGTCAGGTAGTCCATGCCCAGGCGCGTCGCAGTGGCCATGGCGCGGTGCTGGCCACCCACTTCGTCATGGTCGGTCAGCGCCCACAGCTGCACACCGTTGCCGGCGGCGCGGGCGGCGACGGTCTCGGGCTCGAGCGTGCCGTCGGAGACGGTGGAGTGGCAGTGCAGGTCAGCGTTCAGGAAGGAAGTCACCCGGCAATTGTAGGAGGGTGGCCGCTGCGGCGTGCGTCGCTGCGCGGATGGCACCGGCCGGGGCCCGCGTGGGGGCCGCCGGTGCTGCCGACTGGGAATGCATGGGCCGTTCTGCCGCCATCACCAATTTGCTGTAACAAACAAGGCTTTAATAATAACAATAGATACAATTTGTTTAAAATTCTTCTGCGCTGGCTCGAAAGGCCGGTGGGCGGAGTCAAAACGTTCAAGAAATGTGGCGGCGCTCCGAAAAAGAGCACGTGCCAAGGGCTGGATCAAAAAAATACACCTCAGATTGGTGCAGAAACCTGGCGGCTTGCGTGCGTGAGCCCATGCCGTGCGGGTGGTGAACTTGTTTTCTGGAGAAAGGCGTTGTATGCGCATCAACCACTGGTCTGTGGGTCGCAAACTATGGGGGCTGGTGCTGCTCCTGGTGGTTGGCATGGTGCTGGCCATGGAGCTGCTGCTGACGCAGCTGCAGTCCCTCAATGACGAGGCCACTCAGGCGTCGCAATTGACGCAGGAGCGCGCCCAGCTGGCGACGCAGTGGCACGGCATGGTGGCGCTGGACGCCGAGCGGGCCGTGATCCAGATCAGCACGTTTGACGACACCCTGGCCAAGCGCGTGGAGCGCGACTCGGAGGGCAGCACGAAGAGCATCAATGCCTTGCAACAGCAGGTGACGTCCATGGTGTCGTCGTCCGAGGGCAAGGAACTGCTCGAAAAAATCGGCGTGACCCGCACGCAGGCGCTCAATGTGATCAAGGAAGCCGAAACCCTGCGTGTCCAAGGCGACGAACTGGCTGCCAGCGCGCTGGTGGACAGCAAGCTGCGGCCGGCCATCAAGAATTACCTGGATGAGCTGGCCAGTTTCGTGACGTTGCAAAACCAGCTGCGCGACGCGATGCAGCAGGAGGTGGAACAACGCTACCAGACCGCCTTGTGGCTTGGGCGTGGTGGCTTTGCGGTATTTGTCGCCTTTGTGCTGTGGCTGTCGTGGCTGCTGGTGCGCTCGATCACGCAGCCGCTGG